>JAPOYG010000279.1:0-14725 GCA_026706755.1 Acidobacteriota bacterium | reverse complement strand
GGCGGCCCGCAGGCCAGCGCGACCGCCCCGAGGGCAGCCGCCAGCCGTATCGATCGCCCGCCGGGACGGGCTCGCGTTGCCGGGTTGCTCATGCGGATCGACCGCGCGGGTCGCGCGAAGTGGCAAGTCTAGTGGGACTAACGAGATAACGCCAACCGGCCGCGTTGACCGGCCCGCCGGGTTCGTGCTACTTTCGCCGTTCGGCCCGTGAGGATTCCCAGATGAAGGAAGCGCTGCTCGCCCAGTTGGATCTCGCCCAGGATTTCTTCGACCGCAGCACCGGCAGCCTGACGGAGGAGGACTCTGGATTCGCGCCGGAGAAGGGACTCTTCACCGTGGCGCAGCACGTGGCGCACGCCGCCCACACCGTCGACTGGTTCTTCGAGGGGGCCTTCAGCCCGGAAGGCTTCGACATGGGCTTCGAGGACCACGAGCGAAGGGTGCTCACCGTGACATCGCTGAACGAGGCCCGCGCGTGGCTCCACCGGGCGCTCGACAACGGCCGCGCGCTCGTGCGCGACAGGAGCGAAGCCGAGTGGTCGGCGCCGATCGTCGAAGGCGAGGTCATGGGCGGCATGCCGCGCACGACCATCTTCGGCGGCATCACGGACCACACCGCCCACCACCGCGGCGCGCTGACGATCTACGCGCGCCTGCTCGGCAAGACGCCGCCGAACCCCTACATGTAGGCACCGGCCTACGGTTCCACCCCCTCGGCGTCGAGCACCTCGCGGGCCAACCGGAACGCCTCCACGCCGGCCGGCACGCCGCAGTAGATCGCCACCTGCAGCAGCGTGTCGCGGATCTCGGCTGCCGTGCAGCCGTTCCTGAGCGCACCCCGCACGTGCGCCTTGAACTCCGTCCCCCGGTTGAGGGCGCTGATCATGCCCAGGTTGATCAGGCTCCGCTCCCGGTCCGTGAGCGTCGGCCGACCCCACACCTTGCCCCAGCAGTACTCGGTGAGGACCTGCTGGAACTCCTCGTTGAAAGCATCCGCGCCCGCGAGCGCCCGGTCGACGTACTCGTCGCCCAGCACGCGCCGACGGTTGCGAAGTCCCGCCTCGTACAGCTCTGAGCTCATTCGTCGCTCCTTCCACCATGCGCGTCGATCATCGACCGGACGCGGCGTGCGCCCCACGGGACGGCGGCGCTGGGAGCCCGGAGCCGCGGTGAGGACGCTGGACGATCGCCGGCCGCGCGTCAGGGCGCGAGCGGCAACCCTACGAGCGCCTCCGACACGCCCCAGAGCCGCTCCGCCACCGCCCGGTCCCTGGACGCGGCCGACGAGCCGACCCGGCGCGGGTAGCCGCGGGTCTCCCCCAACCCGTCGGGGCCGTAGTAGCCCCCGGGCGCGACCTCGCCGGCGGTGGCGGCGAAGAGCGTCGGCAGGGCCCCCTGCCAGGGCTCCATGCCGAACCAGGGGCTCACCAGCCGCACGAAGCCGGCGTGGCGCTGCAAATCCGTGCCGGTGAAGCCGGGGTGCGCGGCGGCGGCCAGCATCCGCGCGCCGGCCCGGTCGATCCGCCGCTGCAGCTCGTAGGTGAAGAGCAGGTTGGCGAGCTTGCTCTGCCCGTACGCCCGGTTGGGGCGGTAGCGGCGCGACCGCCACTGCAGGTCGTCGAAGTCGATGGCGCCGAAGCGGTGCGACACGCTCGCCACGGTGATCACGCGCGCGCCGGCCGTCTCGCGGAGCCGATCCAGCAGCCGCGCCGTCAGCGCGAAGTGGCCGAGGTGGTTCGTCCCGAACTGCAGCTCGAACCCGTCGGCGGTGCGGGAGAGCGGCGGCCACATGACGCCGGCGTTGTTGATCAGCAGGTCGAGCCGGTCGAAGCGGCTCCGGAACGCGTCGGCGAACGATCCGACGGACGCCAGATCGGCGAGGTCGAGCCGCAGCACGTCGACGCTGCCGGCCACGCCTTCCGCGGCGATCCTGTCCGCCGCGGCACGGGCCTTCTCCTCGCTCCGGCAGGCCATCACCACGCGCGCGCCGTGCCGGGCGAGCTCTGCCGCCGTCGGGAGCCCGATGCCGGTGTTGGCGCCGGTCACCACGGCGACGCGCCCGGATTGATCCGGCATGTCGGACGCGGTCCACTTGCTGCTCATGGCGTTCTCGGTGGTCCTTCCCGCTGCGATGCCGCGCTCGCATCGCAGGCGAACGCCGCGGACGGTGCGGCGGAGACCCTCGCCGGGCGCCGGAGCCGGCGCGACGACAGAGAGGCGGCAGCCCCGAGCTTGCGCCGCTCGCCCTACTCCCTGAACGGCGCGGCTCCGTCCGCTCCGCCGAAGAACTTGCCGTCGACGCACTGGTCGGAGCGGCAGTTGTCCTGGAACGGCGAGCCGAGGGCGACGAGGAGGTCGACGGTATCCGGCTTCGGAAGGAAGAAGCGGGAGGGGCCGAAGGCCATGTCGGCCGGGGAGTTGCCGTCCCGGTTTATCGCGTCGACGCGGGCGCCGCGCTCGACGAGGTAGCGCACCATCTCGTTGTCGCCCCGTCCCGCGGCGCCGTGCAGCGCGGTGAAGCCTCTCGCGTCGACGGCCCTCACGTCCGCGCCGAGCTCCAGGCAGTAGCGCACCGCGTCGAGGAACGAGTCCGGCGCGTTCTGCGTGAAGTTGCCGGCCCAGCCGATGCCCGCCGCGACCATCAGGGGAGTCGTGCCGCGGGCCGTCGCCAGGTTCGGGTCGGCCCCCGCGTCGACCAGGATGCGCATCGCCTCGACGTCGCTCGACTGCGAGGCCCGCCAGAACGGCGTCGAGCCGCTCGGGTCGACCCAGCTCCGGTCGTGCGACGTCGGGCTGAACCAGAGCTTGCGCGCGATGCGGGCGTCGGGGTCGGCGCCGCGCGCGAGCAGCGCCCGCAGCAGGTCGAGCGAGTCGACGGCCTCCTGGTCGGTGCGCGGGTTCGGCGCCCACGAGACCGGGGCGAAGCGCATGTTGACGGTGGCGTAGACCGGTCCCAGGCCGTCGATGTTCACCAGGTTGGGGTCCGCCCCCCGGTCGAGCAGGTACTGGGCGACGGTGTAGTGACCGTTGGCGATGGCGATGACGATCGGGCTCGTCCCGTCGCCGCCGCTCACCTGGTCGACGTCCGCGCCCGACTCGAAGAGCGCCCGGACGGCGCCCATATGGCCGTCGCGCGCCGCGAACAGGAGCGCCGTCATGCCGCCCATGACCGAGTTGCCGCCCGGCGCGCGCCGGCGCCGCGGCGGGATCGGATTGCCCTCTCGGTCGAGGCGCGGCTCGATCATCGAGACGATGAGCGACATCAGGCCGACGTGGGCCCCGTGCCCGGCGAGGGCGCGTATCGCGTCCGCGCGGTTCTCCCACGCCGCGAACATCAGCGCCGTCTGGCCGTTGGCGGTATCGCGCGTGTCGAGGAACGCGCCGCGCGCGACGAGCAGGTCGATCGCCTCCACGCTACCCGACAGCGCCGCCGCCATCAGCAGAGTGGCGCCGGTCGACGTGGTGACGTTGACGTCCGCCTCGGTGGTGAGCAACCGGTCGAGCATGGCCGCGCTGCCGTTCTCGGCCGCGAACCAGAGGGGCGTCAGGCCACCCACGCGGGTCCGGGCCATCACGTCGGCGTCGGCCGCCAGCAGGAGGTCGGCGACCCTCAGGTCGTCGCGGAACGCCGCCCAGTGGAGCGCCGTCATGCCGTCGCCCTGGGCCGCGCGAAGGCTGGCTCCACGTTCGAGGAGCAGGCGCACCCGGCCGGCGTCGCCCTCCATCGCCGCGTCGGCGAGCGGGGAATCGGAGGCCGCCGCCGTGCCGGGCAGCACGAGCCACGCCGCGACGAGCAGCCCGAGGGCCCGCGCCGTGCGCGTCGCGTCTCTCCGCACCGCGACGCCGCTCAGCGCGACGCCGAAGAGCGCAACGCCGCCCGTAGCGGGCTCGCGTCCCGCTGTCGGTCGCCCGCGCGCATCGGTCCGTTCGTCCATCATGGGTCCTCAGCAGGCTGCCCCCGACCGGGGTGGGCGCCGAGCAATCCCGCGCTCCGCCGCGGCGCGCCGGGCTACAGATCCAGCTCGCCCGTGCTGTCCCCGACCGCGTCGATATCGACCCCCAGGCGGTGCAGGACCGTCAGGAGGGCGTTGGCCATCGGCGTCCCGTCGGGGCAGAGCAGGTGGTGGTTGCCGCGGAGCTGGCCGTTGGCCCGGCCGGCCAGGAACAGCGGCACGCGCAGGTGGTTGTGCACGCTGCCGTCGCCCATCGGGCTGCCGTAGAGCACCAGGGAGTGGTCGAGCAGGTTGCCGTCGCCGTCCGGCGTCTCGCGCAGCCGCGCGAGGAAGCGCGCGACCTGCTCGACGTGGAACGCGTTCAGGCGCGCGAACTCCGCCAGCCGGTCGGGGCGGTTGCCGTGGTGCGACAGCGAATGGAACGGCGTCTCGATGCCCGCCTCGGTGAAGACCCGCGAGCTGACGTCGCGCCCCATCTTGAAGGCGGCCACCCGCGTCGTGTCGGTCGTGAACGCGAGCACCTGCAGGTCGAACATCAGCCGGACGTGCTCCATCCAACTGTCCGGCACCCCGATCGGCGACGCCGGGAGCTCGCGCACGATCGCGGCGGCGTTGGTCGCCTCCACGCGCTCGATGCGCCGCTCGATCTCCCGCACGTCCTCGAGATAGTCGTCGAGGCGCGCGCGGTCGGCCGCGCCGAGGCCGAGCTGCAGGTCGTCGATCTTGTCGAGGATGGCGTCGAGGATCGACGCCTTGGCCCGGCGTCGAGCGTCGCGCTGCTCCGGCGTCGCCCCGTCGCCGAAGAGCCGCTCGAACGCCACGCGGGGGTCGCGCTCCATCGGCAAGGGCGTCGTGGGCGACGACCACGAGATGGTGTTGGCGTAGACGCAACTGTAGCCGTAGCCGCAGGCCCCGGTGAGCGAGCCGACGTCCTCGATGCAGAGCTGGATGGACGGCAGGGCCGTGTCCTGCCCCGCCGCCTGCGCGTAGATCTGGTCGATGGACGTCGCGTTGTGGATGTCCGCCCCCTCGGTCATCTTCGCGTGGGCACAGGTCAGGAACGCCGCGGACGAACGGGTGTGGTCGGCCCCCGCCTCCGCTTCCGTGCGCGCCGTCGCCGGGGCGATGTCGGTGTGGCTGACCACCGTCAGGTATTCGCGGTGCGGCGCCAGCGAGCGCAGGATGGGCGTCATCCCGAAGTCGCGTCCCGTGGTCCTGGGCGACCAGTAGTGGCGGCGCGTTCCCTCCCCCGTGCTCCCGGCGCTCCCGTGCACCATCTCGATGGCGGCGAAGCGGGTGCGCGGCGCCGCGGCGGTCTTGCGCGTCGCGGCCATCGCGGGCGCCATGGCGTCGAGGAACGGCAGCGCCAGCGACACTCCCATGCCGCGCAGGACGGTCCGCCGCGAGACGTGGGTCCGGGTGATGTACATGACGCCTGTCTCCTCGATTACTCCGCGGTACGACGCGGCGCGAGGGGCGCGCCGGGGCCGGCGTCGGCCTGGCGCATCGTGAACGGAGTGCTGCGGGCGACGCCGAGGACGAACGCCGAGAACCGGTTGCCGTCCTCCGCGGCCCGCTGCGCGATCCGCCGCACCGCCGGCATGTCCGACGGCTGCAGGATGCGCCCGAGCGCGAACATCAGCAGGTTGCGCGCGAAGTTGCCGGTGAACAAGGGCTCGGACCGCTCCACGTAGGCGCGCACCCCGGCCGGGCCGCGGAGCGTCGTGCCGTCGAACAGAACGTCGGTCGGGTCGATGACCTCGCCGCTGTCGAAGGCGCGCCAGGCGCCGACGGCGTCGAAGTTCTCGAGGGCGAAGCCCAAGGGGTCCATCAGCCGGTGGCACGCGGCGCACTGCGGCTGCGCCCGGTGCGCGGCCAGCCGCTCGCGCATCGTTGCCGGCTCCTCGCCGTGCTCGTTCTCGTCGAGCGGCGGGATGTCGGCGGGCGGCCGGGGCGGGGGGGCGCCGAGCAGGACGTCGAGCACCCACGCCCCGCGGATGACGGGAGAGGTTCGGTTCGCGAGCGACGTGAGCGTCAGGATGCTCCCGTGCCCCAGCAGCCCGCGACGGGCGTCGTCGGCGACGGCGACGCGCCGAAAGCGGTTGCCGGCCACGTTCGGGATGCCGTAGTGGCCGGCCAGGCGCTGGTCGACGAACGTGTAGTCCGCCGTCACGAGGTCCGTCACGCTGCGGTCCTCGCGCACGATGCTGTCGAAGAGGAGCTCCGTCTCGCGGCGCATCGACTCCGTCAGGTTCAGGTCCCAGTCGGGATACAGGTAGACGTCCGGCTGGATGTCCTGGAGGTTCTGGAGGCGCAGCCAGTGCGACGCGAAGCTGGTCGCGAGCGCTTCGGCCCGCGGATCGGCGAGCATCCGCCGCACCTGCCGCTCGAGATCGTCCGGGTCCGACAGCCGGCCGGCCGCCGCCACGCGAAGCAGCTCGTCGTCGGGCAGGCCGCTCCACAGGAAGAACGACAGACGGGACGCCAGCTCCAGGTCGCTCAGCCGGTAGATCTCTCCCGCCGCCACCCCGTCCGGCGTGCGCTCGAAGCGGAAGAGGAACTCGGGATCGGCCAGGATCGCCTGCAACCCCAGTCGGATGCCGTCGTCGAAGTCTCCTTCCGCGCGGCCCGTCTCGAAGAAGCCGAGCAGGCGCGCCCGGTCGGACTCGGCCAGCGGCCGGCGGAAGGCCCGCCGGGCGACGCCGGCCAGGATCTCGATCGCGCACCGGGGCGCGTCGTCCGCGACCGCCGGGCGGCATGTGAAGAGCCGGGCGCGGCTCGGCGTGCGGCTCACGCCGGCGACCTCGTAGGGACCGTCGATGCCCAGGTTGCGGAGGTGCGGCAGGCCCGTCAGCCCCGGGAAGTGGCCCGTCGACAGGTCGGCGAGCGCCTGCTCGAACGGCATCACGAAGTCCTGCACCGGGCCGGCCGCGCGCTGGAGGAAAGCGGCCGAGACCTGGTGCGGCCCGGCCGTGATCGGGATCGGCGGCGTCCGGAGGACGTCGGTCGTCCGCAGCTTGCGGTGGAGGTCGACGAGGGCCACCCGTTCGCCGTCGATGGCGATCTCGATCTGCTCCCCCTCGGCGGGGATGTTGTCGCCGAAGAAGGCGCCGATGCTGGCGAAGTAGAACGACAGGCGGAAGACGTAGTCGCCGTCGGCGGGGAAGTGGTGGCGCACGGCGACCCCGCCGCGCGTCCCGAACGGCGTGCCCGGCACGTGCCGCATCTGCGAGAACGCCTGCGGCACCACGTAGGTCGCCACCGACGGCGTCGCCTCGGGATCGCCTACGGCCAGCCGCGCGATCCGCCCCGCCGCGGTCAGGTAGCTGTCGATCAACGTCGGCGACACGGTGAGAACGTCCGACATGTTGTCGTAGCCCTGGCTCATGTCGTCCGGCGGCAGGAGCGACGCGACGTCGATGGCCACCCCCGTCAGCTCGCGCACCGCGTTGGCGTACTCCGTCCGGTTCAGGCGGTGCAGGATCGGACGGCCCGGGCTCGGTGCGACCTCCGCCGCGGCGTCGATGCGCGCCTCCAGGTCGCCCACGAACGCATCGAGCGTGGCGTGGTCGGGGCGGGGTCGCCCTTCGGGCGGCATCATGCCCGACCGCAGCTTCAGGATGACCTTCTCGAAGGTGGCGGCGTCGTCGGCGGGGTCGGCGGGGTCCAGCGCCTCGAGCGACAGGCCGGCGGACCGCGTCCGGTCGTTGTGGCAGCCGAGGCAGTACTGCTGCAGCAGGCCCTGTCCATCGACTGCGCCCGGCGGGGCAACGGCCCGCGCCGGAGCCGCGCCGCCCGGCACGACGACGGCCAGCGCGCCTGCGAGGAGCGCTTGGCGGAGCGGCCGAACCGCGGCAGTGACCGACATCGTCGGGGATCCCCTGATTCGCGGAGGCGCGGGAGCCGGGCCGGCGCACTCATCCGCCGACCCTGGGGCCGGACGCAGCCCAGCGGGGATTGTAGTGCAACGAGCGGTCGGCGAGGGGTCGCCGCCTACTTCAGGCCATGCTCGGCCTTGAACGCCGGCCAGTTGCGCTTGAGGGCACGGAAGGCGTCCAGGCTCTCGCAGCGGAGGAAGGGGTTGGTCCGCTTCTCCAGCCCGAGGGTCGAGCTCGGGCGCACGCCGTAGTCGTGGCCGGGCCAGAGGGTCGAATCGTCCGGATACGCGGCCAGGACGCGCTGCAGGCTGTCCCACTCGGTGGCGGCGTCCTCGTCGGTCCGCGTCCCGCCCACCTTGCCGACGAAGACCAGGTCGCCGGTGAAGAGGATGCGGCCGGTCGGCTCGTAGAGGACGAGGTGGTCGGCGGCGTGGCCCGGGACGTGCAGACACTCGAGGGCGAACGCGCCGACCGCCAGCCGGTCGCCGTCGCCGAGCGCCACGGCCGGGTCGACCGGGCAGGCCGGATGCGCGGCGACGGCGGCGCCGGTCAGGCGCACCGCCTCGGTGTTCCCCTCCGTGTGGTCGGGGTGCCCGTGGGTGTTGATGACGTGCGTGACCGTCAACCCCTGCGCGCGGGCGCGCTCGACCAGCACCGCGGGCGAGTAGGACGGATCGATCAGGACGCCCTGCCGCGCCTCCCGGTCGCCCAGCAGGTAGCCGAAGTTCCGGTCGCCGCCGACGCGCACCTGCTCGAACACCAGTTGCATGGGCGTATTATGGTGCGCTCGGAGTCTGCGCCGCAGAACGTGTCTTGCGGAGTCGTGCTCGCGCAGCCTCTCGACGCGCCCGCTGGGGCGCGCGTGGCGCTCCCGTGTGACGATGAGACTCCACTGGCTGCTGTTCGGGCTCCTGCTGGCGATGTGCGCCGTCGTCGGCGCGGCGTTCGTCATCGCGAGCGATCCGCCGGCCGCCGCGGCCGACGGCACGACCTACCCGCGCGCCGGGTACCCGCACCCCGAGTTCCCGTCGATGGACGCCGGCGGGCCCGGCGCAGCGCGGCACGAACCGGTCATCACCGTCGCCTGGGGGTTCGCGATGCTCCAGACGGCCTTCCTCGTCGGCTGCCTGGCCTTCGGCGTCCGGCGGCGCGAGCGGGTCGGCCCGATCGGCTGGCGCCTCGCCGGCTGCGGCGTCGGGCTGGCCGGCATCCTCACCGTGATGGTCCTGACCTACGCCAACTACATGGCCTCGCCGGCACCGGGGCTCGTGCTCGGGATGCCCGTGCCGACCGCCTGGTTCCTGTACGTCCTCTGGCCCTTCCAGCTCGCGTTCGTGCTCGTCTTCGTGCTGGCGTTCCGCGCCGCGGTGGTCGACGACGGGACGCTGGCCCGCTTCCGCGCCATCGTCGACGCCCGCCGCGCGGGGCGCGAGCCGCCCGCCGATGGATGACGCCCGCGCGCTGACCGTCCTCGCCTGCGTGGTCGGCTATCTGGCCATGTGCATCGGCGTCGGCGTGTGGGCGCTGCGCCGGACGACGTCGACGCGGGACTTCTTCATGGCCGGCCGCGACCTCGGCATCTTCGTGACGGGGCTCGCGGTCTTCTCGAGCACGATGAGCGGCTTCGGCTTCGTCGGGGGGCCGGGGCTCGTCTACCGGATGGGGATGAGCTCGTCGTGGATGACGCTGACCAGCGTCCTCGGCTTCTGCGTCACCTTCTACCTGCTGGGCAAGCGCCTGCGGATGATCGCCGAGCTGCGCGACACGATCTCGCTGCCCGACGCGGTGGCGGCGCGCTACGGGAGCGAGCTGACGCGGCTGCTCACCGCGGTCGCCATCCTGCTCGGCGTGCTCGGCTACCTCGGCACGCAGATCCTGGCCATGGCCACCGTGCTCCGCGACGTCCTGGCCAGCGTGTCGTTCATCCCGGAGATCTCGATCGTCGCGTGCGTGGCCATCGCCTGCGCGGTGCTCGTCTTCTACTGCGTGACCGGCGGCATCCTCGCCTCGGTCTACACCGACCTGGTGCAGGGCGCCATCATGATCGTCGCCGCGCTCTTCGTCTTCGCGGCCACCCTGAGCGCCGTCGACGGAGGCCTGGCGGGCATCGCGGGGACGCTCATGGCCGACGACCCGGAGGCCATCTCCCCCTGGGGCACGCTCGGCATGATGGGCGCCCTGTCGTGGTTCTTCCTCTTCGCCATCGGCGGCTCCGGCCAGCCTCACGTCATCACGAAGCTGATGATGAACCGGCGCATCGACGACGCGCGCCGCATCCTGCCCGTGAGCGCGGGCGGCTACCTGCTCTGCTCGCTGCTCTGGGTGAGCATCGGGCTCGCCGTCCGGGCCCTCGTCCTGCAGGGCGCGCAGCCGGAGCTGGCGAGCCCCGACGAGGCGGCGCCCCGCTTCCTGCAGCTCTATGCGAGCCCGGTCCTCGCGGGCGTGGTCTTCGCGGCGCTCTTCGCGGCGATCATGTCGACGGCGGACAGCTTCCTCAACCTCGGCGCGGCCGCCGTCGTCCACGACATCCCGCGTGCGCTGCGGGGGCGGTCCCTGCGCCGCGAGCTGCTGTCGGCCCGCGTTGCGACCGTCGTCATCGCGGTCGGGTCGGCGCTCTTCGCGCTGTATTCGCGCCAGGACCTCGTGGCGCTCCTCGGAGCGTTCGGCTGGGGGACGTTCGCGGCGGCGCTCGTCCCGACGGTGACCATCGGCTTCAACTGGAAGCGCGCCACCGCCACCGCAGCCAACGTCGCCATCGTGACGAGCCTGGCCGTCAACTTCGGCATCGAGATCTTCGACGTCGCCGTGCCGTGGGGCATGGACGGCGGAGCGATCGCGCTCCTGCTGTCGCTGACGCTGTTCTTCGGCATCTCGCTCGCCTCGCGGCCTCCGGTCATCGACCCCGACATCGACGCCGTGATGGACCTCTGACCGCCGGCTTCCATCAGGGCGCCGTCATCGTGAATCTGACGGTGCCCATCGGGCAGCACGTCCGCGCGACCGTGTCGCCATTCGCTCGGGTCCGGTTGTCACCGTGCGATGGGCGCGCCTCCGGAAAGATCGTCGCCCAGCGGGAGCCAGAACGGTGGCAGATTCGTCTTCGTCTCGGCAACGATCTGCAGGATCGCCCTGCGGACGGCCTCGTCGAGGTGCCAAAATCTCGAGCTCCCGTCCGTACCGGTCAGAACCTCGTGGAGCCGCTCGTAAACCCGCACCCGCACGCCGTCGGGCAGCGCGTCGAAGGCGCGGCTGTAGATCAGGTAGCTCAGCGGGTAGCGGAAGATGCGCGTCTGCAGGTCGAAGTCGCGCAGCGACCGGCCCTGCGCGTCGTGGGGGCCCCGGCGGGGGAACGTCACGGTGAACGTCGAGACGCCCGCGATCGGCTCCGCGAGCGGCGCCTCGCCCGCGAACAGCATGTAGGCGACCGTCTCCTCAACCCAGTCGTCGAGTGCTCGCCGCGTTGCCGCTCCCGCGCCTCGACCGCGGCCGGGGACAGCGGCGGTGTCCGCGGCAGCCTCGGTGGGCGTGCCCGCTGCCGCGAGGCGCGCCAGCCACGCGAGCCGGGTCAGGTGGTTCGTCATCTGCGTCTGGTGCTCCAGCACCATCAGCGCGACGATGTCGCTCCCCGGCGCCAGGTAGCGCGACGTATCCGCCTTGCGGCCGAGGTCGGCCAGGTTACGCGCGCCGGCCGCGTCCAGCCGGTCGGGCCGCGCCGGATCGCGCGCGACCGCGTTGCCCCGATGCGGCTGGGCGCCATGTGTGCCCGTGACGTACCACCCGCCCCAGCGCTCGGCGAGCGGCGTGCGGTGGTCGGTCACGACGGTCCCGAGTCCGAAGTTGGGCTCCCCCGACGGACTGGGGAAGACCGACCCGACGTAGAGACCGGGCACGCCGAGGGTAGCCGGCCCGTGATGGCACCGGAGGCAGCGCGTGCTCCGCATCAGCCGGGGGCGGTCACCGCCCGCCGCCTCCAACTCGTAGAAGGCGACGCCGAACCCAGGATCGACAGCCGCCAGCTCGATGCGGTCGGAGCCGGGGACGAAGGCGACTGCCACCTCGTCGTTGAAATAGATGGCGCGCGGCCGGCGGGGCGAGATGGCCTGCCGCTGCAGGCTGGTCTTGGAGAAAACGAGAACCTGCGAGTCGGCGTTGACGTCGAGCCGGTCGAGCAGTGTGCGGAGGTAACCAATGGCGTCGCCAGCGGAACTGAGCGTGACTCGACGGTCGGCGAGGCCACGCTCCAATTCGTGCACGGCGTTCTCGGGGGTCCGGGCCCGTAGTCCTAGCGCCGGATGCCCGGTCGGGATCGTCTCCTCGTAAGGCTGGCCTGCGGGAGAGTGCACGGCAGCGAGACCGAGCAACAGCGTGCCGGAGCAGGCTAGCCACGCGCGCCGGTGCGGCCTCACGACGGAAGAACCCCGCCACGATCCGGGGATGGAGAAGGCACCGCGCCCGCGTCTCCCGCTCGGTGCGCCGGGCGCCGAACAGGGATCGTCAACTGCGGCCGGCACCGTCGGGCGGCGTCGGGACCCAGCCCCGTTCCGTCAGCAGGGTGAACACTAGTCCGATTTGCCGACGCGAGAACCTTCGCTTTCGAGCGTTCCAGGCGTAGGTCTGCGCAACTACCTCGTCAGGAGTACGTGCTCCAAGTGCGGTTGAGACCCAATGCACGGTAGCCAGCAACTCCACCCCGAACGGTGACTCGAATCCGTCGACCAACTCGAACACCCGTTCCAGGCGGTCGCGCGTCTCTGATTCGCCAGCCAGAAACGCGCGAGCATCCTCAATGGCGCCGGGTACTAGCTCCAACCGTTTGTCGGGAGCATCCCCGCCGTCCGCATAGCCTGCCACGAAGTGCCCCTCGACCGCGTTGAGCACATGGCGGAGGTTCTCGGCGTACGGGCCATAGGGCCCCTTGGTGAACTTGAGTCGCAAGGGCTCGCCGGCCGTCTGCATGAAGTACATGAGCTTGTGCGCTTCCAGGAGCGTCACGAACGGATCCAGCAGACCCATTAGGTACTGGTCCAGAAGACCGACCAGCGCGGCCCGTCCGGGGGTCATCGCCGGCACGTCGCGCGACGGATTGACACGACCGTCGGCCGGCCCCCCACCCGGCTCGAAGATCACGACCTCTACGTCGTCCAGCCCCCCCAGGGCCGCCTCGATACGAGCGCGTACGTCCGGCCAGCGCAACCCGCCGAGACCGCTACCCAGCGGAGGAAGGGCGACGGACCGAATACCTCGTGAGCGGATCTCCTCGACCAGCGACCTCAGTCCGTACTCGATGTCCTCGATGCGACTCTTGCCACGCCAGTGGCGCTTCGTCGGAAAGTTGATTATGTAGCGCGGATTGACGAGCCCGCGGGTCTCGAAGACGAACATGCGACCGGGGCGTACCTCGTCACGCTTGCACAGGGCGGCGTACGCCCGGAAGTTCTCGGGGAACGCTCGCTTGAACTGCAGTGCGACACCGCGTCCCATAATGCCGACGCAGTTGACGGTGTTGACAAGGGCCTCGGTGCCTTCGCTAAGGAGATCTCCGGTTTTGTACCTAATCATGGCGCTCTCCGCTCGGTTCAGTAGTACCACTCGGGGCGCACTTCTACGCTCGGCCGGCCCTCGTCGCCTTCCAACACAACGCTTACTTCATGGGAGACTTCATCGGAACGTACGCCAATGCGCGACACCAGCGTCCAGTCGAATCGCCGTTCGATCAGGAACTCGGCCTGCTTACAGTGTTGCCAATTCACCGCGTTCACAGCATCCCAATCGATCTGATCCAGTTGGCGCAGGTCACACCGATCCTCGAAGTAGTAGGAACCGGCGTTCCCTCAAGTCCTCAGAGGGGTACGGCGCCAAGAGAGGCAGGTCCCGAAACGGGAGCTGAATGAGCCGGCCGCCGCACCCGCGGCCCGCGTTCACCGAGCCCGTCCGGGCATCCGCGAGTCCGTCGGCGGCGCACCAACCCGTGTGCTGGCGCTCGCCCATTAGGACGACGCCCGCTCCAGGGCGTCCGTGGCTCTGCAGCGGGCTGCTCGTCGTCTTGCCCCATCGCCTCGGGGCGAACCGGCCGGCTACTCGACGGAGCCGGGCTTCAGGCGGTACTCCCCCGTGGCGGGGTCCTGCTCGCGGTAGACGGAGTGGCAGGTCTCGCACGCGGCGCCGATCTCCGCCGCCGTAGCGGCGACGACCGCCGAATCGACCGTCTCCTCCGAGAGCGCGTCGTCGAGGGCGTCGACCCTGCCGATGGCGCTCCGGAGGAAGCCGATGGCGTCGTCGCGCTCGCGGTCGCGCCAGAAGGTGATGGTGGTCGCGAGCTGCTGCCGGACCAGGACGAGCCGCGCCTTGGCGGTGTCGAAGTCGTCGTCCGCCAGCGAGGCGTTCACCCCCGCGAGGTTCGGGCCGAGGGTCTTCATCATGCCCTCGAAGTGGTCGTGCGTGAAGATGGGGTACTCGGTCTGCGCACGCGCAGACGAGACGGCGGCGACCGCCACGGTCGTGGCGATCGCCGCCGCGGAGAGAAGAGCCAGCGCCGGCCTGCGCATTCCTAGACCCCCGTGAGGCCCTTGAGCTTGCCGGTGCTGTCGCCCAGCGACTCGACCGGCACGCCGAGCTTCTCCAGGATCGTGACGTGCAGGTTGGAGAGCGGCGTGTCCTGCGGGAAGCGGATGTAGCGGCCGCCCTTGATGCCCGCCGCCTTGCCGCCGACCAGCGCGATCGGCAGGTCGTCGTGGAAGTGGGTGTTGCTGTCGCTGATCCCGGTCCCGTAGAGGAACAGGGTCGAGTCGAGCATCGAGCCGTCGCCCTCGGGCAGGTTCGCCAGCTTGTCGACGAGATACGCGAACTGCCGGAAGTGGTACTCGTTGATCTTGTGCAGCCGCTCCAGCTTGGCCG
>JAPOYG010000036.1 GCA_026706755.1 Acidobacteriota bacterium | reverse complement strand
CACGACAAGCGCGAGACCATCCGCCGGCGCGAGCTGGATCGGGAGACCCGCGCGATGGTGAAGCAGCACTCCCGATGAGAGCCGTGCCTCGAGGCGCAGGTCCGCGCGCAGCCGGGGCGGGGTGACGGTGAGGGCGCTGGTCACGGGGGCGGGCGGCCGGCTCGGGACTGCCGTGGGGCGGCTCTTCGCGGCGGCGGGCTACCACGTCACGCGGGCCGCGCGGTCGGACATCGATCTGACGGATCCCGGACGGGTGCATGCCGGGGTCGCGGACGCCCGCCCCGAGGTGCTCGTCAACTGCGCGGCGTACAACGACGTGGACGGCGCGGAGGACGACGCGCCGACGGCTCTGGCCGTGAACGCGTTCGGCGTCCGCACCCTCGCGGCCGCGGCCCGCGCCGCCGGCGCCGTCCTCGTGCACTACAGCACGGACTTCGTCTTCGACGGCGAGGCCGGGCGGCCCTACACGGAGGACGACGCCCCGAACCCGCGGAGCGTCTACGCGGCCTCCAAGCTGCTCGGGGAGTGGTTCGCACGGGGCGGGCCGCACTACGTCCTGCGGGTCGAGAGCCTCTTCGGGGCGATCGGCGAACCGGGAGGTGCCGGTCCGACCCGCCGCGGAACGCTCGACCGGATGGCCGACGCCCTGCTCGCCGGACGCCCGGTGCGGGCCTTCGCCGACCGCACCGTCTCGCCGACCTACGTCGACGACGCCGCCCGCGCCACCCGCGCCCTGCTGACCGCGGCGGCGGCTCCCGGCCTCTACCACTGCGTCGGCTCCGGCCAGGCGACCTGGCTCGCGGTGGCCCGCACGCTCGCAGGTTGCCTCGACGCGCCGGAGCGCCTCGTGGAGCCGGCAACCCTGGCCGACGTCCGCTTCCGCGCCCCCCGCCCCGCCTACTGCGCCCTGTCGAACGCGAAGCTGGCCGAGGCCGGCGTCTCGCTGCCGAGCTGGGAGGACGCCGTCGCCCGCTACGCGGCCCGCCGTCGGGAGATCGGGTGACGCCGCGGCCGGAGCCTGCGCCCGGGACTCGGAGTGCCGGTCCCCGCCTGCTGCGGAACCTCCGCCCGTTGAGAGTCCGCCGGGATGGCGCTCCGCACGAACGCGGGAGGCCCGAGAGGCCGATGTCGGAGGGCGCCCTCTACCCGTTCGTATCGAGGGCCGCGTCGACGAGGTCGGCGGCCTCGCGGCCGATGGCGAGGCAGGCGGTGAGGCCCGGCGAGTCGATTCCCGCGACGTGGACGAGGCGGCGGACGCGGGTGTCCCGGCCGATGCGGAAGTCGCAGAAGGTCTGCTCGGCGGGGGCGCCGCGGGCGCGGATCCCCGTACCGCCCGGCTGCAGGTCATCGTGCCGGAGGGCGGGGACGAGGGCGCGGGCCGCGTCGAGGAACGCGCCGAGGGGCAGCCGATCCGACTCGTGGTCGTCCTTCGCGGCCTGGTAGCGCGCCGTGGGCCCCAGCGTCACGGTGCCCCAGGTGGTCGGCGTGAAGTGCACGCCGAGGCCGTGCCCGCTGGCGAACGGCAGCGGATAGACCGGCCCGTTCACGAGGCTTCGCGCAGCCGGCGCGAGCTCGGCGTACTCCCCCCGCACCGGGTAGATCGTGTAGGGCTCTCCGCCGAGCCGGGCGGACAACTCGTCGGCGTGCAGGCCGGCCGCGTTGACGACGGCCCGCGCGCGGATCGTCTCCCGCGGCGTGCGCAGCTCGATGCCGCCGGGAACGGCGCCGCCGCCCTCCACCGCGGTGCCCGGGAGCAGGGCGACGCCGCCGGCCGTGGCGAGCCGGGCCAGCGTTCGAACGATCGCCTCCGCCTCGACGATGCCGGTCGAGGGCGACCAGAGCGCCCCCACGGCGCGCACCTGGGGCTCGCGCCGCCGCACGAACGCCCGGTCGACCAGCTCCAGGTCGTCGACCCCGTTCGCGCGCCCGCGGGCGGCCAGCGACTCGAGTCGCGACACCTCCGCCGCCTCGCCGGCCACGATCAGCTTCCCGCAGCGGGCGTGCGGGACGTCGTGCCGCCGGCAGAAGGCGTACAGCCGTTCCCTGCCGTCGACGCAGAGGCGCGCCTTGAGCGAGCCGGGCGGATAGTAGATGCCCGCGTGCAGTACGCCGCTGTTGTGGGTGCTGGCTTCCTGTCCGGGGCGCGGGCGGCGTTCGAGAAGGCACGTCGTGCGCCCTCGGGCGGCCGTCTCGCAGGCCGTCGCCAGTCCCGCTACGCCGGCCCCGACGACGGCGACGTCGATCCACTCGGTGGCGGTCATGGCGGTCGGGGGCAGCCGGCGGAGACGGGTGCGCTCGGCCGGTGGGACTCAGGCGGTCTCGTATAATCCGGGGCGGCTCGGGCAGGGTCGCTCGGTCCGGGTGGCTGCCGGCATGTCGAAACGCGCCATCGTCACGGGCATCACCGGGCAGGACGGATCCTACCTCGCCGAGCTGTTGCTGGAGCGCGGCTACGAGGTCGTGGGGGTGGCGCGGCGCCTGAGCGCCCCGAACCACTGGCGGATCGAGCACCTGCTCGATCGCATCGACCTGCGCCCGGCCGATCTGCTCGACCAGCTCTCGCTGATCCGCCTCGTGGACGACGTGCGCCCGCACGAGATCTACAACCTCGCGGCGATGTCGTTCGTGCCCGCATCCTGGGACCAGCCCATCCTCACCGGCGAGTACAACGCGCTCGGCGTGACCCGCATGCTGGAGGCGGTGCGCCTCGTGGATACGTCGATCAAGGTCTACCAGGCCTCGTCGAGCGAGATGTTCGGCAAGGTCCGCGAGACGCCGCAGAACGAGAGGACCCCGTTCTATCCGCGCAGCCCCTACGGCGTGTCGAAGGTCTTCGCCCACTACATCACGGTGAACTACCGCGAGAGCTACGACATGTTCGCGGTGTCGGGCATCCTCTTCAACCACGAGTCGCCGCGGCGGGGCCTCGAGTTCGTGACGCGCAAGGTGAGCGACGGGGTGGCCCGCATCCAGGCCGGGCTCGCGGAGACGCTCCCGCTGGGCAACCTCGACGCCCGGCGCGACTGGGGTTTCGCGGGGGACTACGTGCGCGCGATCTGGAGCATGCTGCAGCAGGATCGGGCCGACGACTACGTCATCGCCACCGGCGCCAGCCATTCGGTGCGCGACCTCGTGGAGACCGCCTTCTCGCATGCCGGCCTCGACTGGCGCGAGCACGTCCGCACCGACCCGGCCCTGATGCGGCCGGCCGAGGTGGAGCACCTGGTCGGCGAT
>JAPOYG010000321.1 GCA_026706755.1 Acidobacteriota bacterium | reverse complement strand
GGGACGGTGGGGGCTGGGGCCGACCCGGAGCCTGCGACGGGTTGGCGGCGCTAGTGCATTGCCGTCCTGGCCGGTGGGCGCGCGAGGATCCGGCTACCCCCGGACCGGGCATGGAATCAGCACTACTGATACTGTAGGCGCTTGCCATTAGCCACGGTTGTGGGTAAGGTGACGGTTTCATGCACCTGGAGTCCCTCAACATCTTCTGCGACGTGGTGCGTCACCAGAGCTTCTCGCGCGGCGCTATGGCCAGCTCGGTGAGCCAGTCCGCGGCGAGCCAGGCGGTGCGCCAGATCGAGAAGCGGCTCGGCGCGCAGCTCATCGACCGCTCGAAGCGGCCGTGGCGGCTCACCCCCGAGGGACGGCTCTTCTTCAAGGGCTGCCAGGAGATCGTCGAGCGCTACCACGAGCTCGAGGAGGCGGTGCAGCGACGCCAGCAGCCCTCGGGCTACACCGTCCGCGTCGCCTGCATCTACTCGGTGGGCTTGCACGACCTGAGCCAGCACGTGGATCGGTTCCGGGCATCGACGCCGGGCGCCGGGGTGGACCTGGAGTACATGCATCCCGATCAGATCTACTCGCGGGTGCTCGCCGACCAGTCCGACCTGGGCCTCATCTCGTTCGCCAACCCGGGGCGCGAGCTGACGGCTACGCCATGGCAGAGCCAGGCGATGGTCGTCGCCTGTCCGCCGGGCCACCGCCTCGCACGGTCCGCGGCGGCGATGGAACCCGGCGTGCTTCGCGGCGCGGCCTTCGTCACGTTCGACCGGGGACTCAAGGTGCGCCGCGAGATCGACCGGTTCCTGCGCCGGCACGACGCCGACGTACACGTCGTGGCCGAGTTCGACAACATCGAGAACATCAAGCAGGCGATCGAGGACGGCGCGGGCGTCGCGCTGTTGCCGGAGCCGACGCTGCGGCGCGAGGTCGAGCGCGGGACGCTGGTGAGAGTCGCGTTGCGGACCGAACCCGGCGAGCCGCCCTTCGTCCGCCCCCTGAGCATCATTCACCGCCGCCGGCGGCGGCTCAATCCGGCAGTGACCGGATTCATCAAGCTGCTGTGCGGGCCGGGCGCCGCCGTCGCCGGCTCCCGCGCCGGCTGAGAGTCTGACGAGCCATGACCATGCCATCGACCAGGAAGGAGCGGGGCGCGCCGCGGGCCGGCCCTGCCGTCGGACCGCCGCCGGCGCAGGGACTCTACGACCCGCGCTTCGAGCACGACTCGTGCGGCGTAGGGTTCGTGGTCAACATCAAGGGCGAGCGGTCGCACAAGCTGGTGCGGCAGGCGTTCGAGGTCGGGCTGAACCTGCTGCACCGGGGCGCCTGCGGGTGCGAGGTCAACACCGGCGACGGCGCCGGCATGTTGCTGCAGGTGCCGCACAAGTTCCTGCTGCGGGCGGCGCCCGCGGCCGGCATCGAGCTGCCCGGCGCGGGGGAGTACGGCGTCGGCATGGTCTTCCTGCCGCGCGACGCGGCCGAGCGGGGCCGCATCGAGGACCTGTTCGCCCGCGTCGTCGCCGACGAAGGGCAGCGCCTGCTCGGCTGGCGCGACGTTCCGACCGACAGCTCCGCCCTCGGGCCGACCGCCCGCCGCGGCGAGCCGGTGATCCGGCAGGTGTTCATCGGCCGCGCGGGGCGGGCGGCGGAGAACGCGGCCGACCCGGGTCCGGATGGTGCCCGCGCCCGCTTCGAACGCAAGCTCTACGTCATCCGGCAGCGGGTCTGCCGGGCCGCCGACGAGCTCGACCTCGCGGAGCGCGATCTCTTCTACGTGGCGAGCCTGTCGTCGAACACCATCGTCTACAAGGGCATGCTGATCGCCGACCAGATGGAGGCGATGTTCCCCGACCTGATGGACCCGGACTTCGAGTCGGCGCTCGCGCTCGTCCACTCCCGCTTCAGCACCAACACCTTTCCCTCCTGGCCGCTGGCGCACCCCTACCGCTACATCGCCCACAACGGGGAGATCAACACGCTGCGGGGCAACATCAACTGGATGCGCGCGCGCGAGTCGCTGTGCCGATCAGAGCTGTTCGGCGACGACCTCGCGAAGCTGTTTCCGCTGATCCGCGAGGGACAGAGCGATACCGCGACGTTCGACAACGTGCTCGAGTTCCTCGTCCTCACCGGCCGGCCACTGGCCCACGCGGTGCTGATGATGATCCCGGAACCGTGGTCGAACCACGAGTCGATGGCCGCGGACCGGCGCGCCTTCTACGAGTACCACGCCTCGCTGATGGAGCCGTGGGACGGTCCGGCCTCGATCGCGTTCACGGACGGTACGGTGATCGGCGCCGTGCTCGACCGCAACGGGCTGCGGCCGTCTCGCTACTACGTCACCAACGACGACATGGTCATCATGGCGTCGGAGGTCGGCGTTCTCGACATCCCGCCGGAGAACGTGCGGATCAAGGACCGCCTGCACCCGGGCCGCATCTTCCTGGTAGACACCGCCCAGGGGCGCATCATCGACGACGAGGAGATCAAGCGGCAGCTCGCGGCCGAGCGGCCCTACGCGGAGTGGTTGGCGCGGGAGCTCGTGCACGTCGACGATCTGCCCGCGGCGCCGACGGACGCTCCGCCCCCGCGCGAGACACTGCTCCGGCGCCAGCGGGCCTTCGGCTACACCGAGGAGGACCTGCGCCTGCTCGTCGCCCCCATGGCCCAGCAGGGGGCGGAACCGATCGGCTCGATGGGCACCGACACGTCTCTCGCGGTGCTGTCGGACCGCTCGCGGCTGCTCTACGACTACTTCAAGCAACTCTTCGCACAGGTGACGAACCCGCCTCTCGACGCCATCCGCGAGGAGCTCGTCACCGACATGGGCTCGACGCTGGGAGCCGAGCGCAACCTGCTCGAGCCCGAGGCGGCGTCGTGCCACCACGTGAAGATCGACTACCCGGTGCTGGCGAACGGCGAGCTCGCGAAGCTGCGCCACCTCGCCGATCCGGCCTTCCGATCCACGACGCTGCCGATGCTCTTCGACCCGCGGGCGGGCGCGGCGGGTCTGGCGGACGCGATGGATGCGCTGCGGGCTCGGGCGAGCGCCGCCCTCGAGGCGGGCGCCACCTTCCTCGTGCTGTCGGATCGCGGCGTAGACGCGGAGCATGCCCCGATACCGGCCCTGCTGGCCACGGCGGGCGTGCACCACCACCTCGTGCGGGAAGGCACTCGCACCCGCGTGGCGCTCCTCGTCGAGACCGGCGAGGCGCGCGAGTGCCACCACATGGCGCTGC
>JAPOYG010000495.1 GCA_026706755.1 Acidobacteriota bacterium | reverse complement strand
GGCCGACCGACGTGCTGTCGAGCATGCAGGGCTCCTACATCCCCTTCCCGCGGACGGCCGGAGACCGCGAGCGCACGGGCGACCCGCGGGCGTCCATCGAGGAACGCTACGGCAACCGCGCCGAGTACCTCGGCCGCGTGACGCAGGCGGCCCTCGCGCTCGTCGACGACGGCTACCTGCTCGCGGGCGACCTCGCGCCGATCCTGGCCCAGGCCGGGCGGCACTGGGACTACCTGATGGAGGAAGACGCCGGCGACGACGACCAGCCGTGATCGCTGGGGAGGTCCCGCCGGTCGACGCGCCGCGACGAGGCGCGCAGGGACGACGCCGGCCGCCGTGGGCCAATTCCCACCCGCGTGCCCCACTGCATCCGGGAGGCGACGGCAGCACGGGTTCAACCTCCGCTTCGACACACTGGCCTGACCGGCGATGGTGAGCGACGTGGCGAACAACTCCGCAGGCGGCGAGACCGGGCATCCGGCCACGATGTACACGGGGCCGCTCGGCTCCACAATCCACATCGTTCGCGCCGACGCGGGGACCGTCGCCGAACTCGCCGCCGTCGACTGGAGCCGGTCGTTCGGAAGGGTCTGCCTCGACCCGGTGCGAGGCCTCATCACCTTGATGGCGCCGTCGCGCCTTCACGACGAACTGGCCGCAATCCTCGACCACGTCGTGGACGTCGCCGGCAGTGCGCTCACCGGTGCGGCGAAGAGCCTCCGGACTGCGCGCCTTCGCGAGCCGGACGCGCCCCCCGGCACCGGCATGGAGCCCGACGGCGCGTTCTACGTCGGGGAGCGGGCCAGGGCCTATCGCGCGGCGCTCGCGGCGGGCAAGGAAGCGGCCGACGCGTTCTTCGACGAGAACGCGCCCGATCTCGTGATCGAGGTCGAGATCACGAACGCGGACGAAGGCAAGATCGGGCGCTTCGCCGATCTGGGCGTGCGGGAGCTCTGGCTGCTCGACGGCCGGGCGAGTGCCGAGGTCCCGCGCGTCGAGTTCCTCGCTCTCCGGTCCCCGACGGCAACCCGGCGTCTCACGTCCTCGAACGTGCTCCCGAACCTCACGCCGGAAGACGTCTCGGAGGCGGTGGACAGCGTGCGCCTCAGCGTGACTCGCGACCAGCGCACGGACGCCGTGGCCCGCATCGTGCTCCGCCGGCAACGGGGCAGCGTCCGCGGCCGCGAGGCGGGCACGTCGTACGCGGCTCGATCCGAGTGAGTCCGAACCGGCTCCACCGTGGTTGCGTCCGGCATTATGCGCCAGAGACGGCGGCCTCGAGTCGCTCCCGCAAGATCGGGAGACGAGCCTCATCTCCCGGCAGGAATCCGGGCATGGCGTTGTTGAAGTCTGCGTTGTGTAGCAGATTCGCGAACTCGTCCTGGATGTAGCCTCGTACGTCCTCCGGGGCATCCCGCAGTTCGGCGCCAAGCTCCTCGCGGCCGTTGACAACCGCGATCAGGTCCTCAAGGTCGTGGCTGGCGAGATGGTCTCCGTTGCCACGACCGTGAAACGCTTCCAGCTTGGTAGCGACAAAGTAGACTGGCGTGATGCGTCTCAGAGCCAACCCTGCGAGCTCAATCTGGTGCGCGGAGTCCATCGCGGGCCGGTACCATCGGTTGGCGAATCCAAGAACTCGCTCGTCAATCGGCATGACGTCCATCGTCAAGTTCCCTTGACGCCATCGACAGGTCGGCGCTCCCTGGCGATTGTCTTCGGTCAAGCCGAGCGCACGGAGTCGAGCGGATAACGCATCGTACTCCGCATACGAGTACACCTCAGCAATCACGTCGACATCGGTAGTCGGCCGCGGGGCGGCCGACGCTGGATCCGTGATCAAGAGACCGGTCACGCACCCACCTACGAACACGACTTCGTCGAGCACAGGCTCCAGCAGGCGCGCCGCTGCCTCCAGCAGCTCGAGGTTGGGATCAGGCATGAGCACGTCGTACGCGTCGCGAGATCTCACGCTCGGCGAGGCTTCGCTCGCGCGCGCGGCCGTCTCTCAACGCGTCCAGAAGAGCCAGGATCTCATAGAGGTGTGCGTCCGCTCGCGCGGCGAGTGGGGCAGTCCGGTACAGTGGCTCGAACGCTACGCCGCGATCCCGACCCGTCGCGAGAGGCCAGACCGGCGGGAGGTCCGGCCCGCTCGAGATCTGACGGTTCAGCGGCGGTGCAGCATACGAGGTAGGCATCCCGCGAACAACGTGTCCGCGCACGGCGGGAAACATGTACTTCACTCCGTGGACGAGGAACTCTTCCACGTTCTTCGCGTTCGGCCTGCTCTCTCGTGCGTCCTTGAGGACGAGCCGTGCCGCCGCCAGACGGTTCAGAGCGGCGTGGACCTGCGAGACGCTAAGGGCCAGATCGACGGCCATCCGCACGAGGGGCGGGCGCCGCCCGGCGTAACCCAACAGCTTGGCCAGCACGACGACGTCCTGGGGCAGCAACGAGAGTGGCCTCATGGCATTCTGTGTTCCAGATTCTAGAATCTAGAATATCACTCATCGCGCGAGCGCGTTGGTCTTACTCCATTCATCCCGAAGCGACTCACCCGGATATGATCTTGGTAGCCGCAGTCTGCGGACACCCTCTGAGCCCCGACAGTACAGGCCAGGAGAGGCGATTCGATGCATGCCATTGGGCCGATGACCTCCGATGCCGCGTCGCGAATCCCCATCACGCTTGGTGGTGCGTGCCGCAACGCGGCGACGGCCCTCGCTGTCGTCGGGGTCCTCGCCGGCGCCGAGCCGCCCGCAATCCAGTCTGCAAGCGGGGCGGAACCGGTATGGGCCGCACAGGCACCGGCGACCGTCGTCTACGAGGGCGCGCGGCTGATCGCCGGTGACGGCGGCCCGCCCATCGAGGATTCGGCGCTGGTCGTGACCGGCGGCGTCATCAGCGCCGCCGGACCGCGCTACGCCGTCGACACCCCGGCCGGCGCGACCGTCGTCGATGTCACGGGGAAGACGATCATCCCGGCGCTCGTCGACCTTCACGGGCACGTCGGCTTCCAGCGCGGCCTCAGCTACGAAGCCGAGAACTACACCCGGGAGAACGTCGTCGACCACCTGCACCGCTACGCCTACTACGGCGTCGGCACGGTCGTCTCGCTCGGCACCGACGCGGGGAGCCTGTGGCGGGAGATCCGGCGCGAGCAGGAGGCCGGGACGCTCGGCGGAGCAAGGCTCTTCACCGCCGGCCGCGGGCTGGCGGCGCCGAACGCCGGCCCCGGGGCGGCGGCGCTCCGGCCGTCGGCGGGCGGCGTGACGAGTCCCGAGGAGGGCCG
>JAPOYG010000205.1 GCA_026706755.1 Acidobacteriota bacterium | reverse complement strand
GGACGGGCTGGATGATGTGGAACGACGTGGCGGAGTACGCGGACTTCAACCGCGACTTCCTCGCCGCGGTCGAGGCGGCTTACGACGCCGGCAGGAGCGTGGACGAGGCGGCGGCGACGCTCGCGCTGCCGGAGCGCTACCGCGACTACGGGATGGAGCACGCCCGGGCCAACATCGAGGCGATCTACGCCGAGCTTGCGGCCCGGTGAGAGGCAGACGAATCCGATGACATCGAAGCTGACGGCCGCGCTCGCAGGTGTCGCAATCGTCCTCGGGGCCGCGGGCATCGCCGCGGCGGAGGACTGGCCGGAGTTCCGGGGCGCGGGTCGCCGCGGCGTCTGGCTCGAGTCGGGCATCCTGGAGACCTTCCCCGCGGAGGGGCTGAAGGCGCTCTGGCGGACGCCGGTCAAGCGAGGCTATGCCGGGCCGGCGGTGGCCGACGGGCGCGTCTTCGTGACCGACTACGAGCCGACCGACGGGATGCGCGGGACGGAGCGTGCGCTGGCCCTCGACGAGGCGACGGGCGAGGTCCTGTGGGTGCAGGAATGGGACGCCGACTACGCCGGCATCCAGTGGGAGATCGGCCCCGGCGCAACGCCGACCGTCGACGGCGACCGCGTCTACGTCCTCGGACGGGACGGCGTGCTCTCGGCCTTCAAGACCGATACGGGCGAGATCCTCTGGCGCAAGTCCTACAGCGAGGACTACGGCGTGGACCGCATGCGGTGGGGCTTCGACTGGGGCTTCGCCAGCGCTCCCCTGGTCGACGACGAGCGGCTCATCTGCTTCGTCGGCGGCCCGCCCGACGCGCGGGTCGTGGCGCTCGACAAGATGACGGGCGAGGAGATCTGGCGGTCCCTCCCGGCCGAGGCCGACCTCGGCGTCGCGCAGCCGATCATCATCGAGGCGGGCGGCGCGCGGCAGCTCATCGTCTGGGACCCGGAGGAAGTCGCGTCGCTCGATCCGGTCACCGGCGACGTCTACTGGCGGCAGCCGTACGTCGTCGGCGGAGCGATGACGGTGGCGGTGCCGGTGCAGGTCGGGTCGCAGCTCTTCTTCAGCACGTTCTACGACGGCCCGATGATGCTCACCCTCAACCAGGACCGCCCCGACGCCACCATCGCCTGGAAGGGGTCGAGCAACAGCGAGATCCGCACCGAGGGGCTGCACGCGGTGCTGGCCACGCCGATCATCGACGGCGGCTACATCTACGGCATCTGCAGCTACGGACAGCTCCGTTGCCTCGACGCGCGCACCGGTGAACGCATCTGGGAAACCCAGGAGGCGACCGTGGAGCGCCGCCGCTGGGTGTCGGGCTTCATGGTGAAGAACGGCAACCGCATCTTCATGAACAACGACCGCGGCGAGCTCATCATCGCCCGCCTCCACCCGACCGGCTACGAGGAGATCAGCCGCACGCCGCTCATCGCCCCGACGTCTCCGCCCGGCAACCGCCGCGAGCTGCGCAACGTGAGCTGGGTGCACCCGGCCTACGCCAACCGGCACATCTACATGCGCAACGACGAGGAGATCGTCGCCTTCTCGCTCGCCGCGGCCGACTACGACTGAGCGGTTACCGGGTTCGGGCACGGCGGCCCGCAGCCGGGTCCTCGCCCGCTCCCAGCCCGTCGACCGCGTCTGGCCCGGCTGCGACCCGGTCGGGTCGCGCAACCGTTGACGCCCACGTCGGCCGCCTCCGCTCCAAGCTCGGGCAGGCGAGGCCGCGGATCGAGACCGTTGTCCGGGTGGGCTACCGCTTCATCGAGGAACAGGAGGCTCGAGCGGCCCGTGTAGGATCGCCGCGTGACCTACGACTACGTGATCGTCGGCGCGGGCACGGCGGGATGCGTGCTCGCGAACCGGCTGTCGGCCGATCCCGGCGCCAGCGTGCTGCTGCTCGAGGCGGGGGGCAAGGACGACTACTTCTGGATCGACATCCCCGTCGGCTACCTCTACACCATCGGCAACCCCCGCACCGACTGGTGCTATCGGATTGAGCCCGACCCCGGGCTGAACGGCCGGACCATCCTCTACGCTCGCGGCCGGGTGCTCGGAGGCTGCTCGTCGATCAACGCGATGATCTACATGCGCGGGCAGCGGAGCGACTACGACCACTGGGCGTCGCTCGGCAACCGCGGCTGGGGCTGGGACGACGTCCTGCCGGTCTTCAAGCGGTCGGAGGACTACCAGCACGGCGCCGACGAATACCACGGCGTCGGCGGCGAGATGCGGGTCGAGGAGCGCCGGGTGAGCTGGGAGATCCTCGACGCCTGGCGCGACGCGGCCGCCGAGTGCGGCATCCCGAAGATCGCCGAGTTCAACCGGGGCGACAACTTCGGCAACGCCTACTTCCAGATGAACCAGCGCGGGGGCCGGCGCTGGAGCGGCACCAAGGCGTTCCTGCGCCCCGTCCTCGACCGGCCGAACCTGAGCGTGCGGACCGACGCGCAGGTGCGGCGCATCACGGTCGAGACGGGCGACGCCGGACCGCGCGCCACCGGGGTCGAGCTCGTGGGGTCCGATGAGAAGCTCGCGGCGCGGCGCGAGGTGATCCTGGCCGCGGGGGCCATCGGCTCACCGCAGATCCTGCAGCTCTCGGGCATCGGTCCCGGTGCGCTGCTCCAGGCGCACGGCATCGAGGTTGCCCACGACCTGCCGGGGGTCGGGGAGAACCTCCACGACCACCTGCAGGTCCGCAGCATCTACAAGGTGAAGCACACCGTCACCCTGAACCAGCGCGTGAACTCGCTCTTCGGCAAGGCGGCGATGGGTCTGGAGTATCTCTTCTTCAAGACCGGCCCGCTGACGATGCCCCCGTCGCAGCTCGGCGCCTTCGCGCGCAGCGACTCGTCGCGGGCGTCGGCCAACATCGAGTGGCACGTGCAGCCGCTCTCGCTCGACAAGTTCGGCGACCCGCTGCACAAGTTCAACGCCATCACGCCGTCGGTCGCCAACCTGCAGCCGACCAGCCGCGGCCACGTCCGAATCAAGGACCCCGATCCGCTGCAGGCGCCAGCCATCACCCTGAACTACCTGTCCACGGCCCAAGATCGCGAGGTCGCGGTGGCCGGGCTGCGCTTCACCCGCCGCATCATGGCCGCTGAGGCCCTCGCGCGGTTCGAGCCGCGGGAGTGGCTGCCCGGCCCCGAGGTCGAGAGCGACGAGGCGCTCGCCCGTGCCGCGGGCGACCTCGGGACGACGATCTTCCATCCCGTCGGCACGTGCAAGATGGGGAGCGACCGGCTCGCCGTCGTCGACGACCGGCTCGCCGTGCACGGCGTCGCGGGCCTGCGGGTCA
>JAPOYG010000467.1 GCA_026706755.1 Acidobacteriota bacterium | reverse complement strand
CGGTGATGAAGCAGCCCTCGTCCTCGAACCGCTCGCAGCCGTTGATGCCGCTGACGACGACTCCGTTGGCGATGGCCGGGCCGGCCGTCTGGGCGAAGCCCTTGCGGTAGTCGGCCTTGGTCGTCTTCCAGACCGGCTCGCCGGTCCGCGCGTCGAGGGCGAGGATCGCGGCGTCGTAGGTGGCCAGGTAGACCTTGTCGCGGTAGAGGGCGATGCTGCGCGTCGCGCCCCAGCTCGCGGCGTCCTCGGGGTACTCGTGCCGGTGCTCCCAGATCACCTCGCCGGTGGCGGCGTCGAGGGCCTGGACGACGTTCCCGGGGCTCGCCAGGAACATCACGCCGTCGTGCACGATCGGCGTCGCCTGGTTGTTGCCCTCGGGCATCGCCAGGGCCCACGCCAGCCGCAGCCCGGCCACGTTGTCGGGGCCGACCTGGTCCAGCGGGCTGTAGCCCTGGTTGTCGCGGGTGCGCCGCCAGGTCAGCCAGTCCTCGGCCGGCGGATTCCGGAGCAGCTCGTCGGTGACCGGCGTGAAGCCGGCCACCTCCCGGTTGACGAACGAGCGGGGGAGCTCGAGGACGTCGGCGTCTGCCGGCGCATCGGCCTCGGCCGCCGCTGCCGCATCCACGACGGCATCGGACGGAGCGGGGGCCGGAGCCGCCCCGGGTTCGCCGACCACGGCCGCGGCGTCGGCGGTCAGGGCCTCGGCGCCGGCCGCGTGTCCGTTCTCCTGCAGGAGGTAGGCGACGATGCTCAGATACGTGCCCTCGGGCAGCGACCCGCCGAGCCCGGGCGGCATCTCGACCCGCACGTAGTCGAGCAGCTCCGCCGCGGTGCTCGACCCCCAGTTGTTCAGGAATCCCCGGCCCGTCAGCTCCGGCCCGTGCGCCGCGCCCCGCAGCGTCGCCCCGTGGCAGGAGGCGCAGGAGCGGCCGTAGGCGGTCCGCCCGCTCGCGGCCTGGGCCTCGAGGAACGCGCCGCCCGATGCCGGCTGCGCGCCGGCTGGTGCGGTGGCCGCGATGCCTGCCGCGACGGCCGCCGTCGCGATGGCAGCCCACGCAGCGGCCGACAACCGCGCCTTCGCCCACGACGTCCGATCGGTCCCGATTCCGGTTGCGTCGGCTCCGTTGCTCTGTCTCCGCATCCGTGCGTCTCCCTTCGGCGTTCCCGGCGGCGGTGCGGGCTCAATTCAGGTTGTCGAAAACGCCTTCCCGCTCGCTGGCGAGCCGTTGCGCCTTGTGGCAGATGTTGGAGTTGTCCCGATAGACGAAGACCATGCACGTCACTCCGTCAGCCTGGGGTGTGACAGCACTGGCTACCTGACGACCCGCACGGCCCAGGGACTCTCGCGGACACCCCTGGGCTACTCCGGGAGGGCGAAGACGTACAGCCCGTTCCCGGATGGGGGCTGGTAGATGTCCGGGCTGAGCACCCCGCTCAGGCCGCGGAAGATGCCGACGCCGGTCGGGACCGCGATGTACTGCCTGCCGCCGGCGGCGTACGAGATCGGGAACCCGTGGCCGGACTGGCCGAGGCGCGTCTCCCAGTGCACCTCGCCCGTATGGACGTCGAGGGCGCGGAAGTAGCGGTCGACGTCCCCGACGAAGGCCAGGCCGGAGGCCGTCGTCAGCACCGAGGTCAGGAAGATGGCGCGCTGCTCGCGGCTCCAGACTTCCTCCATGGTGCGGACGTCGTAGGCCGCAAGCCGCCCGAGCATGCCGTTCGTGCCCGGCATCTCGTGGAGCTCGATGGCCGAGACGCCGAGCCCGCCGCCGCCCTCCACGAGCGCGACCTCACGGGCGGTCAGCGTCATGCACGCCTGGTGCAACGGGTAGATGATGACCTTCGCCTCGGGGCTGTACCCCGACGCCTGCCAGTTGTGGCCCCCGTACAGGCTCGGGCAGGCATCCACCGCGTCGTCGATGCCGGCGTCGCGGATGTCCTGCCGGTAGCTCACGCGGCCGGTCTCCATGTCGATCGAGTCGAAGATGTCCTGGTGCAGCATCTCCGCCAGGTCGACGAACGCCCCGGTGCGCCGGTCGAGCTTCCAGAGGATGGCGTCCTTGCCGGCCGTGAACAGCCACTTGTGGTCGTCGACGTCGACGAGCACGCGCTCGAAGACGATGTCCATGTCGAGCGTTTCGCCCGGCACGTGCTGGAAGTACCACGCCATCTGTCCCGTACTCGGGCTCAGGGCCAGCGTCGAGTTGGTGTAGAGGGCGTCGTTGTAGGTCGACATGCCGCGGCTCGCGGCCACCCACGGCTTCGCCTGCGCCGTTCCGACGAAGAAGAGGTCGAGGTCCGGGTCGTAGGCGCCGGGAATCCAGCTGTCGCCGCCGCCGCGGAGGTGCGGCGGGATGTCGCCCCACGTGCCGTTGTTGACGTCGCCGGGCTGGGCGATGGTCGACGTGCGCCACAGCTCCTCGCCGGTGTCCGGGTCGTGGCCGGTGATGAAGCAGCCTTCGTCCTCGAAGCGCTCGCAGCCGTTGATGCCGCTGACGACGACGCCGTTCGCGATGGCCGGTCCGGCCGTCTGCCGGAAGCCCTTCCGGTAGTCCGCCCGGGTCGTCTGCCAGACCGGTTCGCCGGTCCGTGCATCGAGGGCGAGGATGGAGGTGTCGTAGGTGGCCAGGAAGACCTTGTCCCGGTAGAGCGCGATGCTGCGGGTCGGGCCTCCGCTCGGCGCGTCCTCCGGGTACTCGTGACGGTGCTCCCAGATGAGCTCGCCGGTCGCCGCGTCGAGGGCCTGGACGATGTTGCCGGGATTGGCCAGGAACATCACGCCGTCGTGCACGAGCGGCGCGGTCTGGTTGGTGCCCTCGGGCATCGCCAGGGCCCACGCCAGCCGCAGCCCGGCCACGTTGTCGGGGCCGACCTGGTCCAGCGGGCTGTAGCCCTGGTTGTCGCGGGTGCGCCGCCAGGTCAGCCAGTCCTCGGCCGGCGGATTCCGGAGCAGCTCGTCGGTGACCGGCGTGAAGCCGGCCACCTCCCGGTTGACGAACGAGCGGGGGAGCTCGAGGACGTCGGCGTCTGCCGGCGCATCGGCCTCGGCCGCCGCTGCCGCATCCACGACGGCATCGGACGGAGCGGGGGCCGGAGCCGCCCCGGGTTCGCCGACCACGGCCGCGGCGTCGGCGGTCAGGGCCTCGGCGCCGGCCGCGTGTCCGTTCTCCTGCAGGAGGTAGGCGACGATGCTCAGATACGTGCCCTCGGGCAGCGACCCGCCGAGCCCGGGCGGCATCTCGACCCGCACGTAGTCGAGCAGCTCCGCCGCGGTGCTCGACCCCCAGTTGTTCAGGAA
>JAPOYG010000157.1 GCA_026706755.1 Acidobacteriota bacterium | reverse complement strand
GCGTTGCTCGCCGCCCTCGGCGAGCACTTCCCCGAGAGCGCACGCTGGACGCGTCCTCCCGGAGGCTTCTTCGTGTGGGTGGAGCTGCCGCCGGGCCTCGACGGCGACCGGGTGTGCGAGGAGGCGCTGGCCGAGGCCCACGTGGCCGTGGTGCCGGGGTCCGCCTTCGCCGCGAGCGCCGGAGCGCCCGCAAACCGCCTGCGGCTGAGCTTCGCGAGCTGCGCGCCCGACGAGATCCGGATCGCGGTGGAGCGCCTCGGCCGACTGCTCGGACGGAGACTGCACCATGGCTGACCCCTTTCCCATTCGCCGCCTCGACCACCTCGAGCTCTACGTCGGGAACGCGAGACAGGCGGCCGCGTACTACCGGCACGCGTTCGGGTTCCGCGCCACCGCCTACCGCGGCCTCGAGACCGGGTGCCGCGAGGCGACCTCGTACGTGCTGGAGGGCGGCGAGATTCGGTTGGTGCTCACGAGCGGCCTCGCCCCCGGTCACGCCGCCGCCCGGTTCGCCCATGCGCACGGCGACGGCGTGGCGGTCCTCGCGCTCGAGGTGCCCGACGCATTCCGCGGCTTCGCCGAAGCGTGCCGGCGCGGCGCCGCCGCCGCGGAGGAGCCGGTCGAGGAGCGCGACGAGCACGGAGCCCTGCGGTCCGCGGCCATCCGCGCCTATGGCGACACCGTGATCCGTTTCGTCGAGCGCGGCGGCTACCGGGGCGCGTTCGCCCCGGGCTTCGAGGCGCGGGCCGGCAACGGGCCGCCGGCCGGGGCGGTCGGGCTCGCCGCCGTCGATCACGTCGTGGCCAACGTCGAGCGGGGGCAGATGAACCGCTGGGTGCGGTTCCTCGCCGAGACGATGGGATTCAGCGAGCTCCTGCACTTCGACGACGAGGCGATCTCGACCGAGTACTCGGCCCTGATGTCGAAGGTCATGCAGGACGGGGCAGGCCGCATCAAGTTCCCCATCAACGAGCCGGCATCCGGCCGCCGGAAGTCGCAGGTAGCGGAGTACCTCGACTACTTCGGCGGCCCCGGCGTCCAGCACGTCGCCTTCGCCACCGACGACATCGTGGATACCGTCTCGCGAATGCGGGCGCGCGGCGTGGAGTTCCTGTCCGTGCCCGCGGCGTACTACGACGACCTCGCGGCGCGCGTCCCCGCCGTCGGCGAGCGCATCGGAGAGCTCGCCCGCCTCGGCATTCTCGCCGACCGCGACGAGGACGGCCACCTCCTGCAGGTCTTCACCCAGCCGGTCCAGGACCGGCCGACGCTGTTCTACGAGGTGATAGAGCGCCGCGGCTCGGGCGGCTTCGGACAAGGGAACTTCAAGTCGCTGTTCGAGGCGCTCGAGCGGGAGCAGGCGCGCCGCGGCAACCTCGTCGAGGCGGTGGCGTCGTGAGCTACTACATCCGGCGCGGCGAGGTGCCCCGCAAGCGCCACACCCAGTTCCGGCAGCCCGACGGCTCCCTCTACCACGAAGAGGTCATGGGCATCCACGGCTTCGCGGGCATCCAGTCGCTGCTCTATCACCTGCGGCCGCCCACCGCGATCCGGCGCGTTCTCGACGGCGGCGCCGCCGAGGTGCGCCTGGAGTCGCCCGGCGCGCTCCGGCACCGTCTGCTCCGGACCGCGACGTTGCCGCCGTCGGGCGACGCGGTCGACGGAAGGGTGCCGCTGATGGCCAATGCCGATCTGCGGGTCTCCGTCGTCCGGCCGGCGGAACCGATGGCCTACTGGTATCGCTACGCGCACGGAGACGAGCTGATCTTCGTCCACGAGGGAGAGGGAGTCCTCGAGAGCCAGTTCGGTTCGCTGCCCTACCATCCCCACGACTACCTCGTCATCCCCACCGGCGTCCTCTGGCGCATCCTGCCCGACGCGGGGAGCGCCCAGCGGATGCTCGTCGTCGAGTCGGCCGGCGGACACATCGAAGCGCCCGCGCGCTACCGCAACGCGCACGGCCAGTTGGTCGAGAGCGCCCCGTACTCCGAGCGCGACATCCGCCCCCCGGACGCGCTCGAGACGCACGACGAGGAGGGGACGTTCGAGATCCGCGTCAAGGCACGCGGCCGCGTGACCCGCTGTTTCTACCGCCATCATCCCCTCGACGTCGTCGGATGGGACGGCCACCTGTGGCCCTACGCATTCAACATCGAGGACTTCGAGCCGATCACCGGGCGCGTCCACCAGCCGCCCCCGGTGCACCAGACGTTCGGGGGGCCGGGGTTCGTGGTCTGCTCGTTCGTGCCTCGGCTGTCCGACTACCACCCGCTGGCGATCCCCGCCCCCTACAACCATTCGAACGTCGACTCCGACGAGGTCATCTACTACGTCGACGGCGACTTCCTGTCGCGCCCCGGCATCGAGCCCGCCGCCTTCACGATCCACCCGAACGGCATCCCGCACGGCCCGCATCCCGGCGCCTACGAGGGGTCCATCGGTCGGGAGCGCACGGACGAGCTCGCCGTGATGATCGACACGTTCCGGCCCCTGCGGCTGACCGCCGACGCGGCCGCGCTCGAGGACGAGACCCACCCCGCCGGCTGGTCGCCGACGTGGCGCGGCGACGAAGGGGAACGACCATGAATGGCAGGCACTTCGAGACGTTCAAGGCGAGCGTCGAGCGCGAGCTCATGCACCACCCGGTGGTGGTCGACAACGCCTACACCGCCTGGTTCGCGCGGGGCCACCTGTCGCTGGACCAGCTCCGGCACTTCACCGTCCAGTTCTCGGTGTTCTCCAACCAGTTCCTGCTCGCCGCCCTCAACCGCGTGATCAACGCCGACACGCTGGAGGCGGCGCGCGAGAGCAAGGAGATCCTGATGAACGAGCTCGGCGTCATCTACGCCGACCCGGAGCGCCCCCGTTCCGGCGCACGGCCCCCCGACGCCGAACGCGAGGGCGACCCGGCCCTGGTATCGACCACGGGCACCGTCGACGGCGGACGGTTCCGTTTCCGGGCCGCGCACTTCGAGTGGCTGCTCAGGTTCGGCGCCGCGCTCGGCCTCGGATTCGCCGACATGGGCAGGCGCCGGCACGGCGACGCCAGCACGCTGTTCTTCTGCGACGAGCTGTTCCGGCTCTACGGGAGCGGCGACTACAACGAGGCGATGGGGGCGTCGTTCGCGGTCGAGAACTGGGCCGCGGCCGGGTTCTGGAAGGAGCTGATCCAGGGGCTCGAGCGCGTCAGGGCCGAGCAGGTGCCCGCCCTGCCCCTCGCGTTCTTCACCTGGCACGACAAGCTCGAGGACAACCACCGCGACCACGTCTGGCACGAGCTCCGGCGGTGCTACGACTCGCCGTCGTTCGACGA
>JAPOYG010000106.1 GCA_026706755.1 Acidobacteriota bacterium | reverse complement strand
GCTGGGCATCAACGTCCTGGTCTACGCGATGACGCACTGATCCGGGGCGACCGACGGCAGGTCTCCGACGAGCACGGCCCGGACGCGGGAGCCGGCGCTCCACCCTACGGCGTGGACTCGTTCGGCGCACCGGCCTGCGTCTTCTTCGAGACGAGGTTGAAGAACGAGAACAGGTGCTCGACCACCTCGGGGTCCCTCGAGATGAACAGCGAATGGTCGCCACCCGGGATCTCGATGTAGAGGTGCTGCATCCCGAGCTCCCGCATCTTCGCCACCGATTCGCGGGCTCGCGCGGCGGGGACGACCCGGTCCTGGGAGCCTTGGATCACGAGGAACGGGATGTGGCGGATGGCGTCCGCGTCGACGTAGCCGGCGGTCATGCTGCCGCCGGCCACGGCCGCGAGGCCCGCCCAGACATCGGGATAGCGGCTGGCGAGGTAGTAGGTGCCGGCGCCGCCCATGGAATGGCCCCAGAGGTAGATCCGTTCCTCATCGATGGCGAGATCGTCCTTGACCAGCCGGAAGACGTTCATGACGTCCTGCTCGGCCCGCCAGTCCTGCTCCGAATCTCCGCGGTAGCCGTATCCGCCCCGCCGCGTGTAGCCGAGCGGCGTCACCACGACGTACCCGTGGTGCTCCGCCAGATCGAGGAGTCCGGCGTAGTTCATCAGCCAGTCGTACTGCCGCCCGGCGCCGTGGAGCGAGACCATCAGGGGCGCCGGGCTCGCCGGGTCGTAGCCGGACGGTACGAAGAGCGCGTACGGGATGGTCTCGCCGGTCTCCTCCATCGTGTACGTGCGATGCCGGACCCGGGGATCGTTGACCGCGTACTCGTCGTCGCGCGCCTCGCGCTGGGCGCTGACGTCGGTTGGCACGAGAATCGCCAACCCGAGCAGGGCCGCGATCATCGTGGGACGTGCCGGGTGACGGACCATGTGGATCATCTCCTCCCCCGTTTTCGGTAGGCGGCGGCGACGCCGGCGGGCCGCCAGCGGTCCGGCGGGTCGCAATCCGGCGACCCCCGGGGTCGCGGCCGCGTGTTCTCTCAGGGCACGACCCATTCGGGGGGGTGCCGGGGTCCGCAGCCGGTCCGAAGGCTCGCGCGAATCATAACGGGGGAGCGGTCGCGCGGGTAAACGCGACGCCGGTGGCTTGGCGTAGACACGTAGCGACGGGGGACTCCACGCTCCGGTCCCCCGGTGGCCGCCCAAGCGGGCGTCGTGGACGGCATGCACGGGCCGCGGTCGCGGGAACCGCCCGGACCGGGTACGCGAGAGGTCTTGACGATGAGAAACGGGACAGCAGCACTGCTCGCCGCGGTGGTCGCGATCGGCGGGTTCGGCACGCTCGGTGCGCCCGCGGCCGCCGGCGCGGACATCGAGATCACTGAATGGGTCGTGCCCTGGGAGAACACGCGGCCGCGAGACCCCTACGTCGACGCTCAGGGACGGGTCTGGTTCGTCGGCCAGCGGGGAGACTACCTGGCCTACCTCGACCCGGCGACGGGCGACTTCCGGCGTTACGAGCTCGACCCGGGCACCGGGCCGCACAACCTGATCGTCGACGAGGACGGGTTCGTGTGGTACGCGGGCAACCGCGCGATGCACATCGGCCGCCTCGATCCGGACACGGGGGAGATCGAGAAGATCCCGATGCCGACCCCCGACGCGCGGGATCCGCACACGCTGACCTTCGACCACAACGGCGACATCTGGTTCTCCGTCCAGGGCGGGAGCTTCGTCGGCAAGCTGGGCACCGCGACCGGAAGCGTCGAGCTCGTGCCGGTCGAGGGCCGCGGCCGGCGCCCCTACGGCATCGTGGTCGACGCGAACAACCGCGCCTGGTTCTGCCAGTTCGGCACCAACCGGCTCGCCACCGTCGATCCGGAGACGCTGGAGCTCGAGGAGTTCGAGCTGCCGCGAGCCGAGGCCCGGCCGCGCCGGCTGGCCCTCACATCGAACGGGCACCTGTGGTACGTCGACTATGCCGGCGGCCACCTCGGCCGCTTCGATCCGGCCACCGGCGACGTCCAGGAGTGGGCGGTCCCCGGCGGCGCGGAGGCCCGGCCGTACGGCATGGCGGTCGACGCCGAGGACCGGCTCTACTTCGTGGAGTCCGGGGTGCGGCCGAACCGCTTCGTCGGGTTCGACCCGGCCGCCGAGGAGTTCTTCGCGATGACCGAGATCGCCAGCGGGGGCGGAACCGTGCGCCACATGTACTACCATCCCCCGACAGGCGACATCTGGTTCGGCACGGACACCAACAACATCGGCCGCGCGCGCGTCGTGCCGTAGCGCGGCCCCTTCGGGGACGGCCTACCGCGAAAACCCACCGCCGGCGCACGCCGGCGGCTTCGCTCACGCGCCCCGGCACCACCTCCTGGACGGTGAAATGGCGGCCGCCCGCGACGACCGCGCCCGCCGGCGGCGCTACGGCCGTCGTCTTCCACGCGGCGGCGAACGCGGCCAACGACGACGCCTCCGAGTTCGGCGATTTCCTCTACACCGCGTCGGCGACGACGCGCCCTGCCGGCCCCTGACGGCGGCCCTGGCGGAACCCGCAACTCAGGGCCGGCTCCGCCCCGCCGCTTCCAGCGCGATCGCCTCGGCCTGCGACACGCCCTGCTCCAGCGTGCGCCCCGCCGTGTCGATCACGTGGGCGGTCGTCCATGGCTCGTACCGTCGATCCAGAACCTGCTGCCAGGTCGGGAGCACCAGGCCGGGGATCTCGGCGTCGCGCGACTCGACCCGCCGGCGATGCTGGGCCTTGTCGCTGCAGACCACCTCGATCTCGAGGAACTCCACGGCCAGGCGCTCCGCCGTCTCGCGCCAGTAGGCGCGAGTGATCGCCAGCGGATTGACCGAGTCGACGATGACGGTGCGTCCGACGCGCAGGTTGTCCTCGGCGAGGTCGCGGGCCGCGAGGTACCCCTCGGGCCCCGAAACCGTGAAGCCCGCGTTGCGCATCGCCTGCTCGATCGTATCGATGCGCAGATGGACCGCCTCGATCCGCCGCGCCAGCGACCGCGCCAGGGCCGACTTGCCCGCGCCCGGAAGCCCGCCCAAGGCAATCAGCATGACGACCGGCGCCGGGTCGAAACCCCGCACCTCGCCCGCGACGACGGGGAGGGCCGGCGGCTCGTCCCCGCTGGTTCAGTTCGCCAGCGGGTCGGGGCGGACCTGGAACTTGACGATGCCCGGCTTGGCGCCCACGCCGCCCTCGATATGCCAGGTCACCGCGGCGCCGTAGGTGGCCCAGACGCCGCGGCCCTTCCAGCCGGCGTCGGGATCGTCGATGCGGCCGTCGAGGCCGC
>JAPOYG010000441.1 GCA_026706755.1 Acidobacteriota bacterium | reverse complement strand
CCCACCTGCCAGAGCAGGAAGCTCACCGTGTCGACCATCTCGTCGATCTGCTGGCTGACCGGCTGGCCGCCGGAGTGCCCGGCCTGCGTGTGGTAGCGGAGCAGGACGGGATTGTCCGACCCGTTCCTGGCCTGCATCAGCGCCGCCATCTTGCGGGCGTGGAGCGGCGCCACGCGCGTGTCGCCGTCGCCCGAGAGATACAGGGTCGCCGGGTAGTCGCCGCCGTCGACGACGTTGTGGTACGGCGAGTAGGCGTGGATGTAGGCGAACTGCTCCGGATCCTCGCTCGAGCCGTACTCCGGCACCCAGAAGCTGGCAACGAGGAACTGGTGGTAGCGAACCATGTCGAGCAGCGGATACGTGCAGACGACGGCCCCGAACAGGTCGGGTCGCTGGTTCGAGACCGCGCCGACGAGGAGGCCCCCGTTGCTCCCGCCGCGGATGGCGAGGTGCTCGGGGCTGGTGTAGCCGGCCTCGACCAGGTGCTCGGCCGCGGCGATGAAGTCGTCGAAGACGTTCTGCTTGTTCGCGAGCATGCCCGCCTGGTGCCATTCCTCGCCGAACTCGCTGCCGCCGCGCATGTTCGCCAGCGCGAAGACGCCGCCCGACCGCAGCCAGGTGGTGGCCAGGGCCGAGAAGCGCGGCGTCTGGCTCAGGTTGAAGCCGCCGTAGCCGGTCAGCAGGGTCGGGTTCCCGCCGTCGAGGGCCACGCCCGGCCGGTGCACGACGAACATCGGGACTCGCGTGCCGTCCTTCGACGCGAACCAGCGCTGCGTCACCCGGTAGGCCGGCGCGTCCACCGGCAGGTCGGGCTCGGCCCAGACCGCCTGCTCGCCCGTCGCCACGTCGTAGCGGTAGATGGTGCGCGGGACGTGGAACGTCTCGAAGGTGAAGAACGCCTCGTCGCTGGTCCAGCGCCCCGCGCCGCCCCCGACCGAGCCGATGGTGTCGAACGCGATGTCGCGCACGTGGGTCCCGTCCAGCTCGTGGATCGCCACGCGCGGCTGGACCTCCTCGAGGTACGACACGGCGAGCCGGCCGCCGAGCGCCGTCGCGCCTTCGATGACCACGTCGTCCCGCTCCGCGATCACCTCCCGCCAGCGGTCGGCCGCCGGGTCGGCCGGATCGGCGAGGACCACACGCTTGTTCGGAGCGTCGAGGTTGGTCACGACGACCATCTCGCCCCCTGCGAACGAGGCCCACGATTCGGAGACCCCGTCGGCGATGGCGGTGACGAACGGCGTGTCGTGCGCCAGGTCCTTCACGTGGATCTCGGTCGGGCCGGACGAGCCCTCGATGACGTGCACGACCATCCAGCGGCCGTCGTCGGAGACGACCGTGACCGGGATCTGGTGCCGCTCGTAACCGGCGCCGAAGAGCTGGACGTCGTCGGCCATCGGCGTCCCGAACGCGTGGTACATCACGCGCGGCGCCACGTCGCCGTAGCGCTCGTAGTAGAGGCCGCCCCCGTCCGGGGCGAGCGTCACCGCGCCGTAGCGCGCCGCCGGCAGCACGTCGGCGAGGTCGTCGCCCGTGTCGACGCCGCGGACGCGGATGGAGACCTCGTCGACGCCGCCCTCGCGGACCGCGTAGGCCACCTGCCCGCCGTCGTCCGAGATGTCGCGCAGCTCGACGCTGGTCGTGTGGTCCGGGCTCATCGGGTGCGGATCGATGAGCACCCGTTCCTCGCCGTCGAGCCCCTCGCGGACGTAGAGGACGGCCAGGTCCTGGTCGGCGCCGCGGCGGCTGTAGAAGTAGCGGCCGCCCCGCTCGTTCGGCAGGCCGACCGCCTCGCGCTCCAGGACCGCGGCGGCCAGGTCCCGCAGCCGGTCGCGGCCCGGGAGTGCGTCGAGCACCGTGTCCGTGTAGGCGTTCTGGGCGTCGATCCAGGCCCGCGTCTCCGGCGCCTCCTGGTCCTCGAGCCAGCGGTACGGATCGGGCACGTCGACGCCGTGCAGGGTGTCGACGACTTCCCGGACTTCGGTCGGCGGTGGCGGCGGCACGGCGACTCCCTGCTGCGCGCCGGCCGCGGCAATGGCGACGACCAGCGCCGCGCCGGCGATTCCCGTAACGGCTCGCAATCCGGCCATGAGGACCTCCTGGCTCGTGGTCTCAGCCTACCGCATTCCGCCGGTGGCGGCGGGATCATCGCTCAGGCCGCCGCCGCCGCCGACCCGGCCCGGCAGTACAGCCCGCCGCCTGCGCCTAGCGCCGCCGATTCCGTCGCAGTAGACTGCGCGCAGTGTGCTCGCAGCGGCGAGCGGGAGGACGACATGCACGCCCCAACCTTCACGCGACGCGAGTGGCTGGCCACCGTAGGCGCCGCGGCCGGTTCCGGCGCGGCGGTGGGGGCCGCGGCGGCGCTCTTCCCGTCCGGGCGCCTCCGGGCCGCCGAGGCCAAGCCGATGCGCGGCGCGTTCATGATCATGAGCACGCCCTACACCGCGGCCAACGAGGTCGACTACGACGACCTCGCGAGCCAGGTCGACTTCCTCGACCGCTGCGGCGTCCACGGGCTGGTCTGGCCGCAGAACTCCAGCGAGCAGCGCTACCTGACGAAGGCCGAGCGGCTGCGCGGCTTCGACGTGCTCGCGGAGGCCGCGAAGGGCCGGCGACCCGCGCTCGTCCTGGGCGTCCAGGGCGCCGACACCGCGGGCATGCTGGAGTACGCGCGCCATGCGGAGGCGCTCGCGCCGGACGGCATGATCGCCATCCCACCCACCGAGGCGACGACGCTGGGCGAGTTCCGCGACTACTACGCCACGCTGTGCGGCGTCACGGATCGACCGATCTTCTTCCAGACCAGCGGGGGTGCGCCGGACGTCGTTCCGACCGTCGACTTCATGGTCGGGATGGCCCGCGAGTTCCCCAACCTGGCCTATGTCAAGGAGGAACGCGCACCGGTTCACGAGCGGATGCTCGCGCTCCGGAAGCACCGGCCCGACCCCGTCAAGTCCATCTTCGGCGCCGCCTTCGGCCGGCAGTGGCTCTACGAGATGCGCCTCGGCATGGACGGCGTGATGACCGGCGGCGCCATGTACGCCGACATCTACGCGCGCCTGTGGGAGCTGCACGAGGCCGGCAAGCACGAGGAGCTGCGCGATCTGTTCGGCCGCCTGCTGCTGATGCTGAACCTCGACCGCACCATCCCCGGCATCCGGCTCTACGTCCTCAAGGCACGCGGCATCTTCAAGACCACGATGTCGCGCCGCGGCAAGTACTCGTTCACGCCGGACCAGATCGCGGAGATCGAGTACCGCCTCGACGCGATCCGGCCGTACTTCCGGGCGTAGCCGCTGACGAGACGGAGGCGA
>JAPOYG010000315.1 GCA_026706755.1 Acidobacteriota bacterium | reverse complement strand
CGACGAGCTTCCTGACCGGCGTGCCCCCGAAGCGCACGCAGGGCGCCCGGCTCGGAGCCGGCGTGTCGATGGACCAAGTGGCGGCGCGGGAGGCGGCGCGGCACACGCAGCTCGCCTCGCTGGAGCTGGCCCTCGAGTCCGGCGACGACGTCGGCACCTGCGGGGGCGGCTACACCTGCGCGTACACGAACACGATCTGCTGGCGGAGCGAGACGACGCCGCTCCCGATGGAGACCGACCCGCGGGCGGTCTTCGAGCGCCTGCTGGGCGACGCCGCGGGAACGGATCCCGCTGCCCGGCTGGCCCGGATCGAGCAGAACCGCAGCCTCCTCGACGCGGTGGGCGACAAGGTGGCGCGGCTCCGCCGCGACCTCGGCCCGGGCGACCGCCGGAAGCTGGGGGAGTACCTCGAGGCCGTGCGCGACATCGAGCGCCGGATCCAGAAGGCGGAGGCCCAGATCGACGAGCCGCTGCCCGAGATCGCGCCGCCGCCGGGCGTCCCCGCGGCGTTCGAGGAGCACGCGAAGCTGATGTTCGACCTGCAGGTGCTCGCGTACCAGGCGGACCTGACGCGGGTCGTCAGCTTCATGGTGAGCCGCGAGTACAGCGGGCGGACCTACCCCGAGATCGGGGTGCCGGAGGCGCACCACCCGACCTCGCACCACCAGAACGACCCCGACAAGCTGGCGAAGCTGGCGCGCATCAACACCTACCACGCGACCCTGCTCGCCTACTACCTGGACCGCCTGCAATCGACCCCGGACGGTGACGGCACGCTCCTCGACCACGTGGCGCTGGTGTACGGCGGCGGCCTCAGCGACGGGAACCGGCACTCGTCGGAGAACCTGCCGATCCTCGTGGTCGGGGGCGGCGCGGGCCGGTTGCGCGGCGGACGCCACGTGCGCTGTTCCGATCCGACGCCGATGTCCAACCTGCACGTGAGCCTCCTGGACCTGCTCGGCGTGCCGGTGGAGCGGTTCGGCACGAGCACCGGCCCCCTGGGGGCGTTCTCGGCCGCGGACGCGGCCTCCATCGTCTGACCCCAGCGAAGGGGGACGGGAAGCATGCGCGCCGCCGCGGTCGGACTGGCTTCGTTGGCCCTCGTGGCGTCGGCGTCCCGGCCGGCCCCGGCGCAGCCGGCCGACCTCCGGCTCGTCGAGGCCGTTCGCGCCGGGGACCTGGCGGGTGTGCGCGGGTTGCTCGCCGAGGGGGTGGACGCGGACGCCGCACAGCGCGACGGCGCGACGGCGCTCCATTGGGCGGCGTACCGCGACGATGTCCCGGCCGCGAGGCTGCTGCTCGGCGCCGGCGCGGCGCCCGGGGCGGTGAACGATCTCGGCGTGACCGCGCTCCACCTGGCGTGCGAGAACGGGAGCGGCGAGCTGGTGCGCGCCCTCCTGGCCGCCGGCGCCGATGCGCGGGCGGCGCTCCCGAGCGGCGAGACGGTGCTGATGACCGCGGCCCGGGCGGGCGCCGCGGACGCCGTCGCGGCGCTCGTGGCGCACGGCGCCGACGTGAACGCCCGGGAGTCGATCGAAGGCCAGACCGCACTGATGTGGGCGGTCTCGGAGCGGCACCCCGAGGTGGTGGCCGTGCTGATCGAGGCCGGTGCCGACGTGCACGCCCGGTCCCGGGTGCGGCCAGTGGTGACTGCGAGGTCTGCCCGAACCGCCGGCGAGGGCGCGGTAGCCGTCGTGCGGGAGGGCGGGTTCTCGCCCCTCCTGTTTGCGGCGCGCAGCGGCGACACGGATGCGGCCCGGCGGCTGCTGGCCGCGGGCGCCGATCCGCACGACGCCGCGCCCGATGGGGCCAGCGCCCTCGTCGTGGCCGCGCACAGCGGCCATGGTGCGCTGGCCCGCCTGCTGCTCGAGGCGGGCGCCGACCCGAACGCGGCCGGCGCGGGGTACGCGCCGCTGCACGCGGCCATCCTCCGCGGCGACGCCGCCCTGGTCGGCGCGCTGCTCGCCCACGGCGCGAATCCCGACGCCCGCCTCGTGCGCGGGACGCGCTACGCGCGGCAGGGCAAGCTGTTCGCTCTCGACATGGAGTGGGCGGGCGCGACGCCCTTCTTCCTCGCGGCCAAGTTCGGCCGCGGGGACATCATGCGACGGCTGGCGGAGGGCGGAGCGGATCCGGGCATCGGCCTCGACGGCGGCGTCACCCCCCTCATGGTGGCGGCGGGACTGCTCACGCGGGGGTTCGGCCGGGCCGGCAAGGACCGCCTGGGGCGGGAGATGGACTCGGCCGAGATGGAGGCCGCCCTGCGGCAGGACGCCGATCGACGCCGGGTGATGGGCAGCGGGCTCGACGCCGTCCGCGTCGCCGTCGAGCTGGGCGCGGATGTCAACGCAGCCAGCGACACCGGCGACACGGCGCTCCATGCGGCCGCGTTCCACGGCTTCGAGAGCGTCGTCGAGTACCTCGCCGGCCGCGGCGCGGACCTCGACGCCCGGAATGCGCGCGGCGAGACGCCGCTCGCCAGGGCGCTGAATGCGCGCGCCCCCGCGCGGCTCACCCGGAGCCTGACCGACTACTCTGCGACCCGCATGGCGGACGTGCTGCGGGCGTTGGGGGCGACCGAATAGCCCTCGGAGGGACCGTGTCGTCGCCCGACCGGCAACCCGGCAGCCCCGCGGACGGGTGGCGGGAGCACGCCACCCTGGAGGACGTCCGCTACGCCTACCGGCTGTTCCTGAAACGCTTGCCCGACGCCGACGGATTCGCGAACTACGAGCGGCTCGTCGCGCGCGGGCTGGCGCTGGACGACCTGATCCGGGGCTTCGCCAACTCGGAGGAGGCCAACGCCGACCGCCTGCCGCTGGCGATCGACCTGGGCGGCTACCGGGTCTGCGTGCAGCCGCGCGACGCCGACTTCGCGCGGGCCATCATCGCCACGCACGACTACGAGCCGCACGTGCGGCGCGCGGTCCGCGACCGGCTCGACCCGGGGGACGTGGTCGTCGACATCGGCGCCAACGTGGGGTGCATCGCCCTGCTGGCGGCGACGAGGGTCGGAGAGGGCGGCTCGGTCGTGGCCGTCGAGCCCAACCCCGACAATCTCCAGATGCTGTATGCCGGCATGGTGCTGAACGACGTCGCCAACGTGCGGGTCCTGCCGCACGCTGCCTCCGTCCGGTCGGAGGTGCGGTCCCTGAGCCGCGACACGTCGAACACGAACCTGGTTGCCACCCAGGCCCCCGGGCGGTGCGTGTACACGCAGACGGTGGTGCTGGACGAGGTGCTGGCGTCCCTGCCGCGGCTCGACCTGGTGAAGATGGACGTGGAGGGCCACGAGATCGACGCGTTCGACGGCTTCCGGGCCTCGATCGAGCGGCACCGTCCCGCGCTCGTCGTCGAGTTCAACCCGCGCTGTCTCATGGACCTCGAGCGGCGCGAGCCGGCCGAGCTGCTCGATCGGCTCCTTGCCCTCTACCCGAGCGTCCGGGCCACCAGCGCGTTCGGCGACGACGAGCGGTTCGCCAGGACTGCCGATCTGCTCGACTACTGGCGGGTCCGGGATCGCGAGGTGACCGCGGCCGGCCTGCTGCCCGCCGGCCTGCTGCACTTCGACCTCATCGCCGAGCGGGGCCGTCCCCGCCGACTCTCCTGAGCCGGCGCCGTCCCGTTTCGCCGGAGCGCGTGCCGTCCTCGCCGTCTCTCGCCTGAGCCGTGCCGTCCCCGCCGTTTCGCCTGAGGCGGCGTCGTCCGGCGGGGCGGCCGGTCGAGGGCTACTCGTCGGTGGCCGTAGCCTCGCTCGCCTCGAGCGCCACGATGAAGTCGATGTCGATCGCCCCCTTGCGGAGCTCGATGGCGGCCTGGTACTCGTCGGAGTGCCAGAAGTCGAGCAGCGCCTGCATCGAGCGGAACCGCTCGATCGTCACGCCGCCGTCATCATAGGGCCACGCGCCCTCCAGGACTTCCAGCCCGTCGCCCACGTCGGCCCGCGCCAGGATCTCGACGCCCGCCTGGCTCGCCCCCGGCCCGGCCGCCTCGCCGTACGCGGCCAGCGGCTCCGGGTCGATGACCTTGGAGCTGACGATCAGGTAGGCGGCCTTCTCGCCGGCGGCCGCCGCGGCGTGGGCCGCGTTGTCCTGGAGCTCCGCCGCCGCGTAGCCGAGCGCGAAGACCGCGACGAGTCCCAGGGCGTAGATCGAGCGAGTACGAGTCTGCTTCTGCATCGGTTGTCCTCCCCGGCGCGGCCGGCGCTCAGTGGGGCGCTGCGCCGTGCCGGTGCTCGTGGATCGCCTGCCGCTCGTTGTTGTCCTCCGGCGACGCCCGCCGGTAGGGTCCGGTGATCGCCTGCGCGGCCTCGTCCGCCTTGAAGCGCTCGTAGAGCGCCTGCGCCCGACCGGCCGCCTCGAGGTCGCCGGCGCCGCGGTGGGCCAGCATCAGGTTGTAGTGGGCCTGGAGATCCTCCGGATCGATCCGCAGTACCTCTTGGAACGTGGCGACCGCCTCCTCGAAGCGCCGGTCGAGGAACTGGATGCGGCCGATCTGGCCCAGCACCACCCGGTCCCGCGGGTACTGCTCGCGGGCGATCTCGAGGTGCGCCAGGGCCTCGTCGTACGCGCCCAGCGTCTTGCGGGCGGTCCCCAGGAAGAAGTGGGCGCGCGCGAGGCGCGGCTCCAGGGCGATGGCGCGTTCGAGGTAGGGGATCGCGCCGGCCACGTCGCCTTCCTGGAGCAGCGCGCGGGCGACGTTGACCGGTCCGTCCGGGTACGTCGGGTCGACCTCGATCACCCGCTCGAAGGCCGCGACGGCCCCCTTCAGGTCTCCCTGCAGCAGGAGACCGATGCCGTAGTCGTTCCAGCGCTCGCGGAGCGGCGGCCCGCCGGTCGCAGGTCGGGCTCCGGCGGCCGGCGCCCCCACCTCCGACGCCGGCGCGAGAAGCGGGAGCGGCTCGTCGGCGCCGATGACGGCGAGCGTTGCCTCCGCCTCGGCCATCACCGTCGTCGGGATGTCGGGGATCGCCTTGACCTCGCCCGAGACATCGGACGTGTCGCCGGTGAACGTCCACCGTCCGTCGTCGTAGGCGCTGCCGACGGCCGAAGCGGGCGTCGACGGATCGCGCTCGCCGGCGTAGGCCCACTGCGTGTTCCACCACGCGAACTTGCGGTAGTTGACCTTCGCGCGCAGGAAGATGCGGTCGCCGGCGTCGGCGGGCACCTGCAGCCGGTAGTGCACGGTGTCGGCGGCGCCGGGGGGAATCAGCCGGACGTAGGCGACCGAGCGGGTCATCCACGCGTTCCGCTTGTTGATCGGGTTTCCCCGTTCGTCGAGCTGCAGGCTGCGGTAGAAGTGGGCGCCCGGGTCGACCGGACCGGACCCGCCGTCCGCTGCCGCTCCGCTGTGCAGCAGCACGCGACCCCGGTCGTCGACCGCCTCGAACTCCACCCAGACATCGAAGGCGTCGACCGTTCCGCCGGGGAAGAAGTGGCCCACCTTGCGCGTCCGGACCACCACCTCGACCCGCACCGACTCTCCCCGCCGCACCGCGACCTCCTGCAGGTCGAGCGGCGCCAGCACCTCCGCGGGCGGCGCCCCGGTGGAGATGCCCGCGGCGCCGAAGCGCATCGATTCCTCGCCGACCGCGAACGTGCTCGACAGGCGCGGCTCGGCCGTGCCGCGCGCCTCGGAGAGCTCCGGCGGCGGCGCCTCGGCGACGCGGGTGATGCCGAAGACGTCCACCGAGACCTGTCCGTCGCGGAGGAACTCCTGCACGAGCCGGAGCTGCTCTTCATCCCCGTTGACGAACGGCAGGGCCGTGTTGGCGCCGGGGAAGCGGTGCGAGCGGACCAGGCCGTCCCGCGCCGCCGGATCGTCGGACGGGACGAGCGGCATGTGGCAGTCGCGGCAGGTCTGGGGCGCCGGCGGGTAGTAGAACGACCGCGCCCCCTGGCCGGAGACGCCGGACGCCTGCCAGTTGTCGTACTCGTTGAACCCGCGGATCCAGCGGTACTCGTTCACCGGGACGTCGAGGTGCACCTTGTGGCACGACGAGCAGAACTCTGCGCTCTGCTCGGTGTGGAACGGCTTCAGGAACGTCTTCCGGTGCGGGCCCGGAGCGAGATGGGTGGCCGTGTCGTGCAGCCACTGGAGCACCGGGTTCTCGCTCGCCGCCAGGTCGTGCATGGGCGGGTACTCGATCACGAAATCACCCTGGCCCATCGTGCTGCCGACGTGGACGATGGAGTGGCACGAGGTGCAACCGAGGCCCGCCTGCGCCTCCGGGGTGTCGATCTGCTCCCGGATCGGCCGGTCGAAGCGCCCGTTGAAGAAGACCGCGTGGTCGTGGCAGCCGGCGCACCACTTGGACGGCTCGGTGCCGACCACATCCTGCATGTACTCGATCGACTTGCGGTACCACTGGTTGTTGAAGGAAGAGAAGTGGTGGGCGGACGGCTTCCACTGCTCGTAGATGTCCCGGTGGCAGCGGCCGCACGCCTCGCTGGTCAGGAAGAAGTCGGCCGGAATGGTGCCGTCGACGTTGGTGTTCGCCGACGACGGGAAGAAGGGGCTGTCGGGCCCGGCCCCTTCCTCCTGCATCGTTGCCGGAGGAGCGGTCGGGTTGACGATTCGGTGCTCGCGGCGCCACTCGGCCTCCGTCGCGCTGCGCACGAACGGCGCCGCCACGGCGGCCAGCAGTGCGACGGCGAGGCCGGCCCGCAGCGCCCGGACCGCGGTGCCGTTCGCGTCCCAGGCGTCGCGCGCGCCTGCCGCATCGGCCGCTCCCGCTGCAGCGCCCGCGCCTGCTGCGCCGCGCGCCACCGCCGTGCCCGCGGCCGGCGACCCGCCCCCCGCCTGCGCTCGCCGCGCCGCGACCCGCCACAGGTGCGCGGCCAGCAGCACGGCGCCGACGACCATGACCGTGACGTGGGCGACGAGGATCGGACGCTGGGCCCGCGCGGCACCCACCACCATCACGCCGACGCCGAGCAGAAGCCCGATCGCGCTGACGCCGAGCCCCGCCGCACAGAGCGGTGCGGGCGTCCAGCGGCGCCGAAGCAGGACGAAGCCCGCCACGCCGGCCAGGGCGAAGCCGAGCAGGGGATGCAGGGCGACGTTCGCGAAGTACCAGAGCGAGGCGCTCGGCAGCGCGGCGAGGTACGCCGAATTGAGCAGGAGGACCAGGAACCCTGCAACGAGCAGGCGTAGGGTCACGGGTGACATCGGGTCAGGCGCGCACCTCGTCCTTGTCGATCCGGCCGTCGACGAGGCGGATCAGGCGGCGGGCCCGCGCCATGACCCGCGGGTCGTGGGTCGAGAAGAGGAACGTGACCCCGTTGTCGCGGTTCAGGGTCTCCATCATCTCCAGGAGCGACTCGGCGGTCGCGGAGTCGACGTTGGCCGTCGGCTCGTCCGCCAGCACGACGGCCGGCTCGGCCGCGATCGCCCGCGCGATCGCGACGCGCTGCTGCTGGCCGCCCGAGAGCTCCGACGGCCGGCGGTGCTCCATGCCCTCGAGCCCGACGCGGGCCAGGAGCTCCATGACCCGCTCGCGCCGCTCCGACTCCGCGATCCCCTGCACGGCCATCACGATCTCGGCGTTCTCGTAGGCGCTCAGCACCGGAAGCAGGTTGTAGGCCTGGAACACGAAGCCGATGCGGTCGCGGCGCAGGTGGCTCAGCTCCTTGCGGTTGAGCGTTCCGAGGTCCGCGCCCTCGAGGCGCACGGTGCCCGACGTGGGCGTGTCGAGGGCCCCGATCAGGTTGAGCGCCGTCGTCTTGCCCGAGCCCGACGGGCCGCTGAGGGCCGTGAACTCGCCGCTGCGCATCGTCATCGTGATGCCGCGCAACGCGTCGACCTGCTGATCCCCCTGCTGATAGACCTTGGCAACCTCTTGAAGCTCCACGACGGGAGCTGCTCCGTCCGCACCGCTCATCGGCGACCACCTCTCCTGCTCGGCATCGGGCGTTCCGGGGAGCTCAGACCAGGCGTATCGTCTCCACCGGGTCCGTGTGTCCCGCCTTCCAGGCCGGGTAGACGCCGGACAAAAGAATGGCGGCGAGGGCCGAGAAGCCGATTAGGGTCAGGCTCTCGCCGAAGATGCCGACCCGCAACGTGGTCGACATGCCGACGCCGGCGACCTCCATCTGGTCGGCCGGGACGATGGCCGACATGTCGAGGCCCGTCGACGAGAGATAGAGGTACGGCCCGATGGTGACCAGCGCGGCGGCCGCGAGTCCGACGACGGCCAGCCAGGCGCTCTCGAGCATGACCAGCCGGAAGAGCTGCGCCGGGCTGAACCCGACGGCGAGCATGATGCCGAACTCGCGCAGGCGCTCCATCACGCTCACGAAGAGCGTGTTGAAGATCCCGGCCGCCACGAGCACGGCGAGCACGAACATCATGACCTGGGCGCCGCCCACCTTCATGGCGATGAACACGGCCAGGTCCGGCTGCAGCTCGTGCCACGGCAGCACGGCGACGCCGGCCGGCGCCCCGCCCTCGAGATCGGTCACGACCCGGTCCGTGACGCGCTGGTCGTCGACGAACGCGGCCACCTGGATCGCTTCGTCCGGCCCGTAGCCGATGAGCTCGCGCACCGTGTCGAGCGGCAGCAGGCAGATGCCGCCGTCGACGCTCGGCGAGCCGGTCTCGATGAGGCCGGAGACCCGCGCCAGGCCGCTCACGATCTCGCCTTCCTTGTCGGTCAGGGTGTAGACCACCTTCGAGCCGAGCTCGACGTCGAGGTTCGAGGCGAGCTTCGCGCCCAGGATGATCCCGCTGTCGCTCGACGTCCGGAAGAACTCCCCTTCGGAGACCGCCTCGAGGAGCGACAGGGTCTCCTCGTCCTCGTTCTCGGGGGAGACGGCGAGGAAGCCGGCCCCGACGTTCTCGCGCGCGGTCGACAGCATGTTGAACCCGCTGATGCGCTCCACGACCCGGATGACGCGCGGGTTGTCCGCGGCCAGGCGCCGCAGCTCGCCCGTCCCCGTCACGGGGCGGGAGAGGGTCGGCGTGTCCAGGTACTCGGGGTGCTGAAGCGTCACGTGGCCCGCGCCGAGGCGGGCCGCCAGACGGATCATGTCGGCCCAGTTCTGATCCTGCATCGCCATCATGATGACGGAGAGGAAGACGCCGAAGACGATCGCCGACAGCGTGATCATCGTCCGGCGGCGGTTCCGCCAGAGGTTGCGCCACGCCATCGTCGCCAGACTGCTGCCCTTCATCGCGCACCCTTCCTTGCTGTCCGGTTTCGTGCCCGGGCCTTCATCGTACTCACTGATACCGCATCGCCTCCACGGGGCTGATCCGGGCCGCCTTGAGGGCGGGGTAGACCACCGCCACGAGCACGAGCAGGATCAGCGTCATCGCCGGAGTCGCGAACGTGGCCGGAGTCACCGCCGCCTGCCACACGGTCGCGAACGAAGCTCCCATCACCGAAACCCCGCCGAGGGCGCCGGTATCGATGCCGATCTCCACCAGGTACCACAGCGTCGGGATGGAGATCACCAGCCCTATGGCCAGCGCGAGGCCGGTCTGGAGTGCGCTCTCCAGAAAGATGAGCGACAGGACCTGGCGCGGCTCGACGCCGAGCGCCTTGAGCACGCCGAACTCGCGAATGCGCTCGAACACCGCCATCAGCATCGCGTTCAGGACGAGTATCGCGATGACGATGTAGAAGACGGCGGAGATGATGCCCATCATCTGCCGCGCCGAGTCCAGGTAGGTCGCGATGGTCGGCATCAGCGACCGCCACGATTGCGTGTCGAGGCCGGGGGCCAGCTCCTGCGCCGTGGCGAGCGCCGCGTCCAGCTCCACGTCGTCCGGCTTGCGCACCACGACCTCGTGCGCACCCGACGGCATCACGAAGAGCTCGCGGAAGGCCGCCTCGGTGAGGTAGACCGCGCCCCGGTCGACGCCGTCGTTGATGCTGCCGAGGATGCCGCGCACGGCATACAGATCGTTGGCGATGCCGCCGTCGGTCGTCTGGCTGAGCACGATCAGCTCGTCACCGACGGACACGTTGAGCGAGCGGGCCATCCGGCGTCCCACGACGGCGCCCTTGGGGTCGGCCTCGTCGAGCCAGGCGCCCTCCTCGACCCGGCTCGCGATGATGCTGACGCGGGCGTCGTCCTGCACGTTGACGCCGCGCAGCGACGCCCCGGCGGCCGAGTCGTGCGCGGCCGCGAGCCCCGCCCCCACGAGGCGCGCACTGGCCCGGAACCCGGCCGCTTCGAGGCTGGGGATCAGCGTGTCGATGCCGTCGATGACGGTGTAGAGCGACGGGTCGTCCAGGTAGGTCGGGGCGTGGATCTGGAGGTCGCCGAGGTCGACCTCGACGATGGTCTCCTCCATGTCGTTCAGCATTCCCTGCAACAGGCCGAACCAGATGACCATGCCGTAGAGCCCGAAGACCATCGCGCCCACGGTGACGCTGGTCCGCCGGCGGTTGCGGCCGATGTTGCGCCACGCCATCTTGAGGATGCGCATGCGTCCCTCGTATCGAAGTCTCCGCGTGCCGTCGTCGGCCTCGTCGCGGCTCGATCTCGCGCCCGCCTTCGGGGCCGCCCTCAGGGCGCCCCGTCCGCCAGCAGCTCCCGGATGGCGGCCGCGGTCGCCGGCCGCGTGCTGAAGTGGCTCCGGGTGCCGTCTGCGTTCTCGAGCGGCGTCCAACCCTCGTCGCTCTCGAGGTCGAGCGCGGCCCCGTGCTCGAACAGGAAGCGGACCACGCTCGTGGTACCGCTGCGCGCCGCGCCGTGCATCGCCGTCTCTCCCTTGTCGTTGACGGCGGCGAGGTCGGCCCCGAGCCGCCAGAGCAGCTCGACCGCCTCGAGCCGCTCGGCCTCGGTGCCGATGCTGCGCTCGAAGTTGAAACCCATGCCGGCGGCCGCCATCAGCGGGGTGACGCAGCGGTCGGTCGCCAGGTGCGGATCGGCTCCGTGGGCGAGCAGCACGCGCATCGCCGCCGCATCGCCCGCCCGCGCCGCGATCAGGAGCGGCGTGGCGCCGACGAGCGGCAGCGCGCTCCAGTTGTTGTCGAAGACGCCGGCCCGCGGGAAGCGCTTCTCCATCCGCGCGTTCGGGTCGGCGCCCGTCGCCAGCAGCACCCGCATCAGGCCGAGCGGATCGAGGTCGCCCGTGGTGGGCGGAGGCGGCCGGTAGAAGTCGGTGAACTCGTAGCGCCGCCAGCGAACGGCGTGGTGGAGTGCCGTGCCCCCCGGGGTGGCGACTTCCGGGTCGGCGCCCAGCGCCAGCAGCTCCGCGGCCAGCGCGTAGTGACCGTTCAGGATGGCGAGAACCAGCGGCGTATGGCCGTCGGCGTCCGCCGCGTCGATGTCCGCTCCGGCCGCCACCAGCGCTCGCGCGACGGCGCCGTCGCCGGCCCGGACCGCGAACAGCAGCGGCGTGAACTCCCCGTCCGAACGCGCGCCGACGTCGGCGCCGTAGCGGACCAGGGACGCCGTCGCCTCCAGGTGGCGCTCCGCCGCCGCCCACATGAGCGCGGTCTGGCCGCGCCAGCTCTCCCGCGTGTTGGGGTCAGCGCCGTGCGCCAGCAGCAACTCGACGGCCGTAGCGCTGCCGCTGCGGGCGGCGGTCATCAGCGCCGTCTCGCCCTCGCGCGATGCCTGCGCGGCGTCGGCACCGGCGTCCAGCAGGCGTCCGATGATGCCGGCGTTGCCGTTCACGCTCGCCAGCGTCAGCGGCGTCACGCCGTAGCGGTTCGCCGCCGACGGGTCCGCGCCGGCCGCGAGCAGCGCGGCTACCGTTCCCTCGTCGTCGAGGTGCACCGCCCAGTGCAGCGCGGTCGTGCCGTCGTTCTCCGTGGCGCTCGCGGCGCCCGCGTCCGCCGCGAGCGCCGCGCGAACCGCGTCCGCGTCGCCCGCCCGGACCAGGGCGACGATACCGGCGCCCCGTTCCTCGGCGCCGGCGCCGGATGCTGCGAAAGCCAGCAGCATGGCCACGGCGGTCAGTCGGCGGCTTCCGTCGAGCGCGCCGGCCGCCGCGAGTAGCCGCATCCCCGTTCTCATTGACAGACCGACCGTCTGCCTATCATTCAACCTGCCCATCTCCGTGTCAAGGCACGTAGCGGCGCTCGTCTCCTCGGTGCGGGTGCACCTCGGCGCCCGCACCGTCGGCTCGCGTTCCGGTCCACTGGCAACCATAGCACCCGCGGTCGGGAACGTGGAGCCGGAGGTTCGCGATTTCGGCGCCGGAACGTGAACCGGTCGCTCGGCGTCGCTGCCGGCGGGCGCCTTTCCGCTACGAGAATCCGGCTCCCGCTTCATTCTTCAGTTTCAGGCTGTCCGCCGCAGGCGGGCAGGGCCAACTTGGCAACGGGCCGCAGGTAGGCGACAATCCCACTATCGCGCGTCCTGCGGCGGGTCCGAATCAACCGTTCGAGCGCCAGGAGTTCAGGGTGCAGAAGCAGCGGCCGGCGTACGCGCTCTCCGCGGCGGTCGTTGGCGGGGGGTTGCTCCTGGCGGCGGGCGCTCCGCCGTCGTTCGCGGGGCCCGCCCCCGCATCGGCGCGCGCGGGTGAGCACCGGGCGACGCTGGACCGGTACTGCGTCACCTGTCACAACGACCGCTTGCGCATCGCCGGGCTCGCGCTCGATGCCGCCGACGTCGAGGCGGTGGGCGAAGACGCGCGCACCTGGGAGAGGGTGGCGCGCAAGCTGCGCACCCGCACCATGCCGCCCTCGCCGCGGCCCCGCCCCGACGAGGCAGCCTACGACGGCCTGGTCGCCTACCTCGAAGCGGAGCTCGACCGGGCGGCGGAGGCAGCACCCGACCCCGGGCGCCGGCCGGCGCTGCACCGCCTGAATCGCGCCGAGTACGCGAACGCCGTGCGCGACCTGCTGGCGCTGGAGATCGACGCGGCGGCGCTGCTGCCCCCGGACGACGCCAGCTACGGGTTCGACAACATCGCCGACGTGCTGCGCGTGTCGCCCGCCTTGCTGGACAGCTACCTCGATGCGGCGCGCACCGTCGCGACCCGCGCCATCGGCGATCCGGCGGCGGCCGTGGAGCAGGTCACCCACCGTGTGCCGCCCGATCTGACCCAGGACCGCCGCCTCGACGGGTTGCCGTTCGGCACGCGCGGCGGTGCGCGGATCGAACGCTACTTCCCGGTGGGCGGCGAGTACGACATCCAGGTGCGGCTGCAGCGCAACTTCATCGGCGGCCGCATCATGGGGCTCACCGAGGCGCACGAGGTCGAGATCACGGTCGACGGCGAGAGAGTGGAGCTCTTCACGGTCGGGGGCCCCCGCGCTCCCTCGGAGGCGGAGGCCGGGGACGCGGCGGCGCGGCGGGGGAGCGAGCGGGAGGCCGACGCCGGGCTCCGGGTCCGAGTCCCGCTCCAGGCGGGGCGGCGTGTGATCGGCGTGAGCTTCCTGGATCGACCGGCATCGCAGGTCGAGGGAGCGCGGCTGCCGTACCTCCGCAGCTTCGCCATCCTCGGCGAGGCGACCGAGGGCTTGCCGCACGTCGACACGGTGACGATCACCGGGCCGCTCGGCGCGGCCGGCGGCGAGACGCCGTCCCGGGCACGCATCTTCACCTGCCGCCCGGCGAGCCGGGCGGACGAGCCGGGTTGCGCGCGGAGCATCCTCACGATCCTGGCGCGGCGCGCCTATCGCCGTCCGGTCACGGAGGGGGACGTCGCAACGCTGCTGGACTTCTTCGAGACCGGCCGGCGTGACGGGGGGTTCGAAGGCGGCCTGCGCCTCGGGCTGCAGCGGCTCCTGATGAGCCCCGACTTCATCTTCCGCGTCGAGCGCGATCCGGGGAGCGTCGAGCCGGGGGCTGCGTACCGCGTGAGCGACCTGGAGCTGGCGTCGCGCCTGTCGTTCTTCCTCTGGAGCAGCGCCCCGGACGACGAGTTGCTGGCCCTCGCCGAGGGCGGAAGGCTTCGGGAGCCGGGGATCCTGGCGGCAGAGGTCCGGCGGATGCTCCGCGACGATCGGGCGTCCGCGCTCGTCGACAACTTCGCCGGCCAGTGGCTGCACCTGCGCAACGTGCCGCACGCCGTGCCGGACACTCGCATCTTCCCGGACTTCGACGACAACCTGCGCGCGGCGATGCGCCGCGAGACCGAGCTGCTGTTCGAGGCCATCGTCCGCGAGGACCGCAGCGTGCTCGACCTGCTGGGCGCGCGCTACACCTTCGTGAACGAGCGCCTGGCCCGCCACTACGGCATTCCCGGCATCTACGGCAGCCGCTTCCGGCGCATCCCGCTCGCCGACGGCAGCGCGCGCGGCGGACTGCTGGGACAGGCGAGCATCCAGATGGTGACGTCGTACCCCAACCGGACGTCGCCCGTGCTCCGCGGCAAGTGGCTGCTCGAGAACGTCCTGGGCACCGCTCCGCCCGACCCGCCCGCCGACGTGCCGCCCGTCGAGGAGACGACCGCGGACGGGCAGCCCCGCTCGATGCGGGAGGCGATGGTGCAGCACCGGGCGAACCCGGCCTGCGCGAGCTGCCACCAGGTGCTCGACCCGCTCGGCTTCGGGATGGAGCACTTCGACGCGGTCGGGGCGTGGCGCGACACGGATGGGCCGAACGTTCCCGTCGACGCGACCGGCTCGCTGCCGGGCGGGGCACGTTTCGACGGCCCCCGCGAGCTTCGCGAGGCGTTGCTGCGCCAGCCGGAGTCGTTCGTCCGAGTGGTGGCCGAGCGGCTCCTCACCTACGCGCTCGGGCGCGGGGTGGAGCACTACGACCTCCCCGCGGTGCGGGCCGTCGCCCGGTCCGCGGCGCAGGACGACTACCGGTTTTCGACCCTGGTCATGAGCATCGTCGAGAGCGTGCCGTTCCAGATGAGGAGGACCCCGTCATGATCGTCACCCGCATGGCCCTGCCGCGGCGCACGTTCCTCCGCGGCGCGGGCGCGACGCTCGCCCTGCCGCTCCTCGACTCGATGGTGCCGGCGCTCTCGGCGCTGACCCGGACCGCGGGCCGCCCCGTGCGCCGCCTGGGGTTCCTCTACGTTCCGAACGGCGCCGACATGGAGACCTGGACGCCGGTCGGGGAGGGGGCCGACTTCGCCTTCTCGCCCACGCTCGGCCCGCTCGAGCCGTTCCGGCACCAGACGCTGGTCGTGAGCGGCCTCGCGCAGGAGCAGGCGAACGCCTTCAACGACGGCGCGGGAGACCACTCGCGGGGCACGGCGGCGTGGCTGAGCGGGGTCCACGCCAAGCGGACCGAAGGGGCCGACGTCCGGGTGGGCATCACCGCCGACCAGATCGCGGCGGCCGAACTCGGCCGCGAGACGCAGCTCGCCTCGCTCGAGCTGGCCCTGGAGACGATCGACCTGGTCGGGAACTGCGACAGCGGCTACAGCTGCGCCTATATGAACACGCTCTCGTGGAGGACGCCGACGACGCCGCTGCCGGTCGAGACCGATCCCCGCAAGGTGTTCCGCCGCCTCTTCGGAAGCGGCGGCACGGCGGAGGAGCGGCTGGAGCGGCTCGAGGAGGACCGCAGCATCCTCGACTCCGTGCTCGGCGACGCGGCTCGCCTGAAGCGGTCCGTCGGGCCGGCCGACGCGGAGCGCCTGACCGAGTACCTCGATGCGATCCGGGACGTGGAGCGCCGGATCCACCGGACGGAGCGGCGCAACCTGGAGGCGCCGGCCGATCTCGCGATGCCCCTCGGGGTCCCCGACACCTTCGAGGAGCACATCGATCTGATGTTCGACCTGCAGCTCCTCGCCTGGCAGGCCGACATCACGCGCGTGATCTCCTTCCTGATCGGCCGCGAGCTGAGCAACCGGACGTATCCGGCCATCGGCATCCCCGACTCGCACCACTCCGTCTCGCACCACCAGAACAAGCCGGAGAAGCGGGAGAAGATTGCGAAGATCAACGCGTACCACATCCAGCAGCTCGCGCACTTCCTCGGCCGGCTCGAGGCGACGCCGGACGGTGACGGCTCTCTCCTCGATCACTCGATGCTGCTCTACGGCAGCGGCCTGTCGGACGGCAACCGCCACAACCACTCGCCGCTGCCGCTGCTGCTCCTGGGCGGAGCCGCGGGGCGCGTCCGGGGTGGCCGGCACCTGCGCTACGCGGAAGGCACGCCGATGACGAACCTGCTGTTGACGATGCTCGACAAGGTGGGGGTCGCGCCGGAGCGGCTCGGGGACAGCACCGGACAGTTGCCGCTCGCGCCGCGCTACCTGTCCGACGTGTGAGCCGGACGAAGCTACGCGACGCACGGCCGAGGTCGCCCGACCCCGGGCGGCTCGCCGAGCGCGCAACCGGATCCGGCCCGAGGCTGTGTCGTTCGTGTCCCGACGGGGTGATACGCTCAGCACATGAGCAGCGACACGAAGTGGATCATCGGCACGACCGTAGGGACCATGGTGATGGTCGCCGGTTTGCTGTCGGCGCAGATCAGCGTGCAGACCGGTGCCGTGAACCTGCGCGTCGATGATGTGGGTATGCGCATCGATGACATGAACACACGCATCGATGACAGGTTCGATGCCGTCAACACGAGAATCGACGACCTGCGGGATCGCGTGACCAGTGACATCGCCGCGCTCCGGGCCGACGTGCGCGGCCTCGACACCCGTCTGCGCGGCGTGGAGGTCGGTCTGGGCAAGGTGAACCAGCGCCTCGAGACGCTGGAACGCGTGCACCTGCCCGGTCCGGGTGCCGACGGGGACTGACTGACTCCGGATCTCCCCGCGGCCGTCCCGACACCCCCGGCGTCGATGCCGGAACCCCTGCGGCCTGCCGACCCCCGGAGAGCGCCGCCGAGAAGAGGACGGGGGGCGCCGGTCGAGGCCCGCGACCCCCTCGTCACGCAGCCGGACGGCGAGATCGTCTACTGGCCGTCGTCGGCCGCTTCCCGCGCCTCCATGGCCCGGGCGCCGGAGAGCGAGCTCGCCATCGAGTAGTTGCCCTCGTGGCAGGCGTACTCGTAGAGCGGCTCGTCGGTCCGCGTCATCTGCACCTGCGCCGTCCACGGGCCGGTCCACGACGTCGGATCACTGACCGTGAACTCGTAGAGCAGCGTATCGGGGCCGGTGCGCCGGAAGCGCTCGATCAGGTGCGTGGCGGCGCTCGACCCGCCCAGGGAAGTCTCCCCCAGGAAGTTGCGGGTGGTGATCACGAGCGTGTCGCCATCCCAGCTCGCGCGCGAGTCGCCCGCCCACTGCCGCAGGTCGGCGCGCAGGTGCGGCCGCCCGTCGAGCGGGATGATGCGGGCGTTGTGCACCATCTCGTTCAGGACCACCACATGGTCGGACGACTGGAAGATCTGGACGTTGTTGTTGTATGCGCTCGGCGTCATCGGCGGCCCGGAGTTGAAGCCGAGGAGGCAGCGCTCGGAGATGCCGCGGTCCTCGGGGCCGTGCGCGTGGCGACCGCGCAGGATGCGGGTCAGCTCCCGCCGGGCCTCGACCTCCGGCCGCACGGCGGGGATGCGCCCGTTCGAAGGATCGACAACCAGCGAGGTGCGGCGCTCCTCGAGCGAGTCGCCCCACTCGAACCAGATGCGCAGGCTGTAGCCGACGCGCGCCTCGAGCGGCGCCGTCTCGAGCTCGGATTCGAGCCCCGCGCGCTCGACGGCGAGGTTCGCCTCCCACTCCGCCGCTTCCTCGGCGGTCAGCGTTTCCCTGCCGGCCAGCTCCGGCGGCCGCTCCATCGGCGTCGCCGTCGAGAAGTTCCAGACGCCCTGCAGGTCGGGCTGTCCGTCGGGCGTCCGCGGCACGTCGCCCTGAGCGGCGACGACGGCCGGCGCCAGAGCCAGCGCGGCGCCGGCGAGTCCGACGATGCCTGCGAGTACGAGAGATCGGCGGGTCATGTGCAATCCTCCTGACCGTTCGCCACGGGTCTTCCGCCACTCGTAATCATGTCGAGTGGGTGGCAATTGTACCAAATGAGTCCGGATGCTCCGCCCTGGACGGTTGCGTGAGGCCGTCCGAATCACGTACGATGCAGGGTCGGTCCCGGGGACCCAATCTGAAGGAGTGAACGTGTTCCGCATGAAGACACTAGGACTCGCACTGCTCGTGTTCGCTCTGGCTGCCGCGCCGGCTTCCGCCGGCGAGGGGCGGCAGGCGGCGGCCCCCGCGGCTGACCTCGACCAACTGTTGGCGGAGTTCGGGCGCGCCGCCAGCGGCTTCGGGGCCACCTTCCTGCTCGTGCACCTGAACGACCTGACCACCGACGCCCTGTTCGACGCGCCGCTCAAGTACTCGCTCCGCGCCCAGGCCCGCACGCGCACGATGTTCTACGTGCAGGGCGCGGCCGACGCGAACACCGAGCTGAACCTCGACTTCCGCGTGCAGCAGGGGGCCGAGAACTTCGAGGCGCAGAGAACGAACATCGTCAACTTCGAGCATGGGTTGAGCGTCTCGGCCGGCGACGAGATCCGCGGCATCCTCGCCATCGAGGGGCTCTTCGACGCTCGGTCGACGATCCTCGTCTACTACGGCGGCCTCCGCGTCGAGTTCACGTTCCCGCCCGACGTCGTCGTCAAGATCGCCGGTTAGGCGTCTGCGTCAGGGCCCATCCGGTCACGCGAGTCCCGCGCAGGGCGACCGCCGCCCGGAGGGGGCCGTCGCTCCCGCGGAACGTCCCGCGGCACGGGCCGCCCGGCTCGGCCGCCGCGACGTTCGGCGGACGTGGCACGCACCATGTCGATCTGCGAGAGGCTGGCGGCGATCGCCCGAATCGGACTCCGGGCACGAGCGCGCAGCGTCCGGGCGAGTGCGGGCGTCGGGGCACCGCTCCTCGTGGGCGCGTTCCTTCTCGCCACCCCCTCTCCCGCTCTCGGGCAGTCCGCGGGGGAGGAGTGGTTCACGGAGCGGGCGGAGGCCTCCGGGCTCGACTTCGTCCACTTCAACGGGATGTCGGGGGAGTTCTACTTCGAGGAGATGGTCGGGTCGGGGGTTGCGCTCCTCGACTTCGACAACGACGGAGACCTCGACGTCTACCTGGTGCAGGGGGCGATGCTCGGGGCGGGCAAGACGCTGGCCGACGCGCTGATCCCGCCCGCGATGCCCCTGCCCCTGACGGACCGGCTGTACCGCAACGACCTGACGGTCGCGGCCGACGGAACGCGGACGCTCCGGTTCACCGACGTGACGGCGGAGAGCGGCCTCGACGTCCGCGAGTACGGCATGGGCGCCGCGACCGGCGACTTCGACAACGACGGCTGGGTCGACCTCTACCTGACCCGCCACGGACCCGACCGGTTGTTCCGCAACAACGGCGACGGCACGTTCACCGACGTCTCGGAGCGCGCCGGGACGCGCCAGCCGGAGTGGAGCATCTCCGCCTCCTTCGTCGACTTCGACCGCGACGGCTGGCTGGACCTCTACGTGGGCAACTACGTCGACCACGATCCCGATCGCGAGTGCACCACCGATCTGGGAGCCCGCGAGTACTGCGGGCCGCAGGGGTTCATGGCCGTGCCGGACCGCCTGTACCGCAACCGGGGCGACGGGACGTTCGCGGACGTGACGGCCGAGTCCCAGGTGGCGCGGGAGTTCGGGCCGGCGATGGGCGTCGTCGCGGCCGACCTCGACGCCGACGGCTGGCCGGACCTGTACGTCGCGAACGACATGCAGGAGAACCAGCTCTGGCTCAACCGGCAGGACGGCACCTTCGTCAACGACGCGCTCATCGCCGGGGTGGCGCTGAACCAGGCGGGGGCGGTCGAGGCGGGCATGGGCGTCGACGCGGGGGACATCGACAACGACGGCGACGACGACCTGTTCCTGACCCACCTCGAGGCGCAGACCAACACGCTCTACGTGAACGCCGGCGGGGGGTTCTTCGAGGACCGCAGCACGATGTCGGGGCTCGGGGCCACGAGCGTCCCCTCGACCGGCTTCGGCGCCCTCTGGTTCGACTACGACAACGACGGCTGGCTCGACGTGCTGGCTGCCAACGGCGCGGTGACGACCATCAAGGAGCTCGTCGAAGCAGGCGATCCGCATCCCCTCCGCCAGCCCAACCAGTTGTTCCGGAACCTGGGCGGCGGACGCTTCGCGGACGTCAGCGACCAGGCCGGCGCCGCCTTCGCGCTGTCGGAGGTGAGCCGCGGCGCGGCCTTCGGCGACCTGGACAACGACGGCGATACGGACGTCGTGGTGACGAACAACGCGGGGCCGGTGCGGCTGCTCGTCAACGAGGTCGGCAGCCGCAACGGCTGGCTCGGGCTGCGACTCGTCGGGGGGAGTCCGCCCCGCGACATGCTCGGGGCTCGCGTCGGCGTCTTCCGCGCCGACGGACCCCCGCTGTGGCGGCGGGCCCGGACGGACGGCAGCTACGCCTCCGCCCACGATCCGCGGGTCCTCGTGGGGCTCGGGGCGGCGTCGGCGGCCGAGCGCGTGCGGGTCGTCTGGCCGAGCGGACGGGTCGAGGATTGGACGGGCGTGGCGGCGAATCGCTGGCATACGCTGACGGAAGGGACGGGGACGGAGCGGAGCGCCCCGTAGGCGGGCCAGGGAGCAGCAGCGTGTTCGGGTTCGATGCTCCACGCGGAATCGGAAGCCGGTCGAGACGGGGTCGCGGCCGAATGACGATGACCCATGCGCCGGTGCGGCGCGAAACCCCCGCGTCGTCCGTCCTGCCGCGCTGCCTCGCCGCCGTCTGGATGGCCTGGGCAATCTCCGGAACGGCCGTGGCCGCGCCGCCCGGCGTGGCGGAGGCGGCGCATTCGGCGACGGCCCAGGCGGCGGCCGTGCCGGCGGCGGTCGCGTTGCCGGACCTCGGCGCCCTCGATCCGACCGTCCGGCAGCGGCTGAGCGAGGCCCACGCGTCGCTCAGCGCCGAGGCGGCCCGCGCCGATGCGTCGCCCGCGGCGAGGGCGGACGCCTGGGGCGAGCTCGGCATGCTGTTCATGTCCGTGCGGTTCGGCCCCGAGGCGGGGGGTTGCTTCGAGAACGCCGAGCGGCTGGCCCCCGCCGACGCCCGCTGGCCCTACTACCTGGGGCACATTCGGAAGAACACCGGCGACCTCGCCGGCGCGGCCGAGAGCTTCGCGCGCGCCCGCGAGCTCCGGCCCGGCGATCTGGCCACCCTCATCTGGCTCGGTCGGGTGCTGCTGGACCTCGCCCGGCCCGACGAGGCGGCGGAGCACTTCGCCCGGGCGGCCGTGGTCCATCCGAACCAGCCGGTGGTGCGCTTCGAGCTGGGCCGGGCGGCCCTGGCCCGGCAGGACTACGCGCGCGCCGTGGAGTACCTGAACGCCGCGCTCGTCCTGGTCCCCGACGCCACCGTCATTCACTATCCACTGGCGATGGCCTACCGCGGGGTGGGCGATCTCGACCGCGCGGCACACCACCTGGAGCGCCGGGGAGGCCGCGGGACCCGCGGCTACTCGACCGGCATCGCGGTCGGCATGCCGGACCCGCTGCTCCGGGAGCTCGACGGGCTGATCGAGACGCCCCAGTCGCACCGCGACCGCGGCCTCGACGCCGCGGCGCTCCTCGACTGGCCGGAGGCGGTGCGGAACTACCGGCTGGCCGTGGAGGCCGAGCCGGAATACGCCGCGATGCGCGTCAATCTCGGCACTGCGCTCGAGCGCGTGGGCGATCCCCGGGGCGCGCTGGCCGAGTACGACGCGGCGCTCGACCTGGACCCGGGTCTCTGGGAGGCGTGGTACGGCCGGGGCGACCTGCTGGAGCGGGGCGGCCGCGACGACGAGGCCATCGCCAGCTATCGGTCGGCGATCGCCGAGAACCCGACCTTCGTGGCGGCGCATCTGCGGCTGGCCGACGCCCTGCGCCGGACGGACCGGCTCGAGGAGGCTCTCGCGCACTACCGGCGGGTCATCGAGCTTCGTCCCGGCGACCCGGGCGCGCGCTTCGGCGAGGCGATGGCCCTCGTCCGCCTGGGCCGCTACGGCGAGGCCCGCGACCGTCTGGAGGAGGCGTTGCGGGTCCTTCCCGACCAGCCGATGTTCGGGCCGGCGCTCGCCCGCGTCCTCGCCGCGGCGCCCGACGACGCCGTCCGCAACGGGGCCCGCGCCTGGGAGCTGGTCGCCGGGCTCGCCGACGACCAGCAGCACCCGGGCGTCTTCGAGACCCTGGCCATGGCCCTGGCCGAGGTGGGCCACTTCGACCTCGCAGTCGACTGGCAGCGTCTGGCGATGACGACGGCGGCCCGCGCCGGCCGCGCCGACGTCGCCCGCCAGATGGCGGCCAGCCTCGCGCTCTACGCCAACCGACGGCCGTCCCGTTCGCCGTGGCGGGACGACGATCCCGACCATCGGCCGGGGCCTCCCGTCGATCCCGAGCTGCTCGGGCCGCCGCCCGCTCCCTGACCCGCGCCGGCCTTCCGCCACGCGAGCGCTCCGCCCCGCGGGTGGAACCACGCCGCCGTCCGTTCGGCTGTCGGTGCCCTTTCCGGTCTCTTTCCGGGCCCTTCGGCGCTGCGTCCCATGCACTCCCTGCAGGCGACCATCGAGGCCCGGGTCGCAGCCCCGGAGCACCCTCATATCCCCGCTCGTCGCCCGGTCCGCGGTTGCCTTCCCGGTCACAACGTGCTAGGAGTAGGGGTCTCATCGTTCGGCGACGTGGGTTCGGCGTAAGTCGGCGTCACCCTCGGCGAAGGGAGGAACGATGCATCGACTTGGCGTTTGGATCGCAGTCGTCTCGGCAGGAGCGCTCCTGCTTCCGGCGACTGCCGGAGCGCAAGGTGGCTCCATCTCCGGCCTCGTGGAGGACACGACGGGCGGAATCCTGCCCGGCGTGACCGTGGAGGCGGACAGCCCCGTCAACATCGAGGGCACCATCACCGCGTTCACCGACGGCGCCGGCCGCTTCACGATCATCAACCTGCGGCCGGGCACGTACACCGTCACCTTCACGCTGCCGGGTTTCAACACGTTCATCCGCGAAGGGATCGTTCTGATCGGCGATTCGGCGGTGCAGGTGAACGCCTCGCTGGCCGTCGGCGCGCTCGAGGAGACGGTGACCGTCTCCGGCGAGTCGCCGGTGGTCGACGTGCAGCAGGTGCGGCGGCAGTTCGTGGCGACGCGGCAGATGATGGACGTGCTGCCGGCGGCGCGGACCTTCCACGCGCGGGCCCTGCTGATTCCCGGCGTGCGGAACGCCGGCATGTCCGAGGGCCAGTACTGGCCGGCCGTGCACGGCTCGACGACGCGCGACTCCCAGACCATGAACGACGGCATGCGCGCGAACAGCACCGTCGACGACGGGCAGTTCCAGATGGGCTGGGAGATGAACGACGCGGCCACGGCCGAGCTGACGTACGAGGCAGGGGGCGCCCCGGCCGAGGCGCAGGTGGGCGGCGTCATCCAGAACGCCATTCCCAAGGAGGGCGGCAACACCTTCTCCGGGACGTGGTTCACCTACTACGGGGCCGAGGCGTTCTCGAGCGACAACCGCAAGGACCCGGCGCTCCGGGAACTGCTGGGCGAGCCGAACCGGCTGGCCTACGACTACGACACGAACCCCGCGTTCGGGGGCCGTTTCATCCGCGACCGGCTCTGGTTCTTCACCGCGATGCGCGGCCAGGACCGCAAGACCTGGGCGAACGACACCTACTTTGCGGACGCGACGACGGGCGAGTGCCGTCCGGCGGCGATCGGTTGCTCCTTCACGACGGAGACGGCCAGCTTCGGCGAGCCGGGTTCGCAGGCCTACAACCGGACCTACGGCATCACGGGCCTTCTCCGGCTGACGAACCAGCTCAGCGAACGCCACAAGTGGCGCCTCGGGTTCGAGCGACTCAACCGTCAGCACCCGCTGTGGGACACCAACAACACGCGGCCTCCGGAGTCGGGGGACCGCATCATGCAGCCGACCGGCTACCACGCGCAGTCGCGGTGGACGTCGTCGCTGTCGAACCGCCTGCTGATCGAGGCCGGCTACTCGGTGCAGTACAACAAGTGGCGCCGGGAGCAGCACGACTGGAACAAGAACAGCTCCTCGACGTACGACCTGTCGACCGGCACGTGGGGCGGCGGCTTCTGGATCACCGGCTGGCAGCCGGAGAAGAGCCATTACGTCAAGACGTCGATGTCGTACGTGACCGGCTCGCACAACCTGAAGCTGGGTGTCGAGCACCGCTGGGGCTCCATCGGCCTCGACCAGCCGATGAACGCCGATGTGCGCACCTACTACTACTGGGGCGACGACCCGGTCGGCATCCAGGTGCTATCGACGCCGGTCGGGAACTACGAGGGCCGGATCAACTTCGACACCGGCATCTTTGCCCAGGACTCCTGGACGCTCGGGAACTGGACGCTGAACCTCGGCACGCGGGCCGACTTTTTCAGCTCGGAGGTGCCGCCGCAGCAGGCGGCCGCCGGCACGTGGGTTCCGGAGCGCAACTTCCCGCGCTACGCGGGTCCGCGGTGGAACACCATCGTGGGGCGGATCGGCGTGGCCTACGACGTGTTCGGCGACGGCCGGACGGCCATCAAGGGGACGGCGCACCAGTACGTGTCGCAGGAGTCGACGCGCCTCGCACTGGAGCGCAACCCGATGTCGAGCTACACCTGGTCGGCGGCCCAGGAGTTCCGCTCGTGGAACGACGCGGACGGCAACCGGTCCGTGGTCGGTCCCGACGGCCGCGTCCAGTACGAGGAGGTCGGCGCCTCTCCGAACGCGAACTTCGGGACCGACCGGGACGTCATCGGCCTCGACCTGGCCGGCCGGGAGGGGAACTGGGAGTACAACGCCCAGATCCAGCACGAGCTGTTCCCGGGGATCTCGACGACCTTCGGTTGGTACCGTCGGAATTACCACAACATGTGGCACCGGGACAACCGGGCGCAGGGGGACGACGACTTCACGGCGTTCCAGTTCATGGGGCCCATGGACGACCGGCTCGGGCAGTGGAGCAACTACGCGTACACGCTCTACAACCTCAACCCCGACGTGTTCGGGCAGGTCTCGAAGTACGTCACGACGTCGAGCCTGAACGACCGGGTCTACGACGGCTTCGAGTTCGTCATCGACGGCCGCATGGACAACGGTGCGTTCTTCGGCGGGAGCTTCACGACGGAGCGGACGTTCCTCAACGAATGCGACGTCGACGAGATCTCGAACCCAATCTGGCGCAGCTACCGGCAGTGGTGCGACTCGCCCCGGGCGTGGCAGACGATGTACAAGGCCCACGGCGCCTACCCGCTGCCGGGCAACGTCATCATCAGCACGTTCATTCAGGGGTACCCGGGTCCGAACCTGAACGCGAACTACAACATCACCGAGATGCCGGACGGCACCCCGCTGACCGGCGGGCAGCGGATCACGATCGATCTGCTGCCGCACGAGGTGCTGTTCATGCCGTACCAGCGGAAGGTGGACATCCGCCTGATGCGGCGGTTCAACATCGGGAACACGACAATCGCCCCGGTGATGGACCTCTTCAACCTGTTCAACGCGAACACCGAGACCAACGTCAACCCGACGTACGGTCCCGAGTGGTTGAAGATCCGGGACATCATGCAGGCTCGCTACATGCGGCTCGGCCTCGAGCTGGAGTGGTAGCGGCCGGTCCGTAGCGACGCAACGAACGGCGACCCTCAGGGCGCCGGCGGTCTCCATCGAGGCCGGCCGGCGCCCTTTCTTCTTGTCTTCCGGGGCCTGCAAGGGGCGCCAGGCCGAGCCGGCCCCCGTCTCGCGGGCGATCGCCCACCGCGAGGCGTCCCGAGCGCCGATGAGCTTGCGTCGCAGAAAGCAACGCAGTGGAGCTCCGCGGCGCAAGCTCCCGGGGCGGTGGGGCTGCGCCAGACACGGAGCCTGCGGCGGGTCTGGCGGCGCTACGGCAGCTCGTCCGCGGTCCAGGGCTGCCGGCAGGGGAGTCCGCGCTCGTAGCGGCGGAGGTTGGCGCCCAGCGCGGCCGCGGTGTCCCGCAGGCCGGACTGGGCCGCGGCGGAGATGAGGTCGCGCTGCACCGTGGCCGCCTCGGCGTAGCGGCCGACCTCGGCCAGCGCCATGGCCAGGGTTTCGCCGAGGAGCAGGCTCTGCTCCGTCTCCGCGAGCCCCTCGACGATGCCGAGCGCACGCCGGCCGTCGCGGACCGCATCGTCCGGGGCGGCGGCCAGCAGGCGGGCGAGGGGGTGCGTGAACCGGGAGCCCTGCTCGGGGAAGTCGTCGGCCGCCGCCTCGAGACGCTGCCGAGCCGCGCCGTACCGCTCCAGACGGACCAGGTTCATCGCTGCGCCGAACGCGGCGTCGGGGCGCGCAGGATCGACTTCGGGGACGCGCGCGTACTCTGCCAGCGCTTCTTCGGGTCGACCGCTGCGTCCCAGGACGCCCGCGTAGGCGACGCGGGCCGACGCATCGTCGGGATTGCGCTCCACCGCCGCGGCCAGCAGGGCCAGCGCTTCGTCGCCCCGGCCGCCTTCGTCGAGCAGCTCGCCGAGCGTGACCTGCGCGCCGCCGAACTCCGGCGCCTCGGGTCCGATCCGCCGCAGTTGATCCTCCGCGCCCCGCAGGTCGCCCATGCGCCGCAGGGCCCGGCCCAGGCGATGCCGAAGCCCGGCGTTCCCGGGGTCGAGCGCCAGCGCCCGCTCGAACAGGTCCGCGGCCGCCGCCCACTGGCCGGCATCGAAGGCGAAGCGGCCGCGCGCCTCGTACGCCGACGCGCTCTCGAGGAGGTCGTCGAGCGCCATCATCAGCGGGTCAGCCGGTTGCGCCTCGACCGTTCCGGGGATGGCCAGGTGGCGCTCGGCCCGCTCCATCTCTCCGAGGCGGCGCCAGGCGAGTCCGAGCGGATAGTGGATCGCGGTGGCGCCCGGGTTCAGCGCGAGCGCCCGTTCCAGCGCCTCCACCGCGGGGCCGAGCTCGCCCACGGCCAGCGCCGCGCGGCCGGCGCCGTACCATGCCGCGGCCGAGGCGGGGTCGAGCTCGACAGCGCGCCCGAAGAGCGGCCGCGCCTCGTCCGGCCGCCCCAGCGCGAGGTAGGCGTCGCCCAGCCAGACCAGGGTCGCGACGTCGTTCGGGTCGAGCTCGCGGGCGTGCTCGAAGCTCGCCGCCGCCTCCGTCAGCGGGCCCTGGTTGCGGTACAGGTGCCCGAGGTAGTAGGCCCAGCGCCGGTCGCTCGGATCGAGCGCGAGGGCGTTCCGATAGTACGGCTCGGCTGTCCGCAGGTCGCGCGCCGCCATCAGGAGGCTCGCCATCTCGCCGTAGGCACGGCTCAGCTCGCGCGCCGTGGCCCCGGAATCGTCGATGCGCTCCCGGAGCGTGTCGTGGACGGCGCGCATCTGTGCTTCGACGCCCGACTCCATGGTCGAGAAGTCGGGCGCCGGCACCGGCTGCAGGCCCATGCCGGGCGGCGGATCGAGCAGCGCCCCGGGGGTGGTCGGGTCTCCGGGCGAGCCGCAGGCGATCGAGCAGACGAGGATGGCGGTCGCGGGCGTCCAGACGCGCCGGGTCGCACTCATCGCGCCTCGCCCGTTCCCTCCGCGAGCGTCGTCCAGCGGTCGGCGGCGACGCCGGTCCAGGCCTCCCGCGCGCCGCCGGGCCACTCCACGTGCACCGTGGCGGGCGCATCCGACTCGCCCAGGCCGACGAGCAGGCGCGGGTCGTTCGCGGAGGCATAGCTCCCGTCGCTGCGCGCCCGGCGCCACAGTGTCGGTCCCCCCGCGCGCTCGATGCGGACGCGCGAGCCGAGCATGTCCCGGCCTCCCGCCCCGACCAGCCGCAGTCCCAGCCAGTGCGACCGGTTGCCGGCATCGTTGATCAGCAGCCGGGCCGGGCCGGCCAGGTTGCTGAGCAGCATGTCCGTGTCGCCGTCGTTGTCGACGTCGCCGAACGCTGCGCCGCGGCTCACCTCGAGCAGCTCGAAGGCGGCGCCGGCCCGGTCCGTGACGTCCACGAGCCTCTGGCCGCGCTCGTTGCGGAACAGCAGGTTGCGCTCCTCGAACGGCAGCGGGTCGCCGGGAGGGCCCGGCACGGGCTCGATGGCCCCGTTGGCGACCGCGATGTCCAGCCAGCCGTCGTTGTCGAAGTCGATCCAGGCCGTGCCCCAGCCGCTGTAACCGAAGCTGGCGGCGTGATAGCCGGACGGCGCGCTCCAGTCCTCGAACAGGCCCCCACCGTCATTCTTGTAGAGGTTGTGCCCCTCGCGGGGGAGGTGGGTCATCGTCAGGTCTTCGTCGCCGTCGTTGTCGAAGTCGCCCGCGTCGACCCCCATGCTCGCCTCGGGGCGTCCGTCGGCGCTCACCGCGGTGCCGGAGAGCCGGGCCCGGTTCGTGAACGTGCCGTCTCCGTCGTTCATCCAGAGGACGTTGTCCACCTGGTCGTTGGCGACGTAGATGTCGATCCAGCCGTCGTCGTCGAAGTCCGCCGTCGCGATGCCCAGCGCCGGCGCCGGAGGCTCGCGGCCGAGGGCGGCGTCGGTCACGTCGGCGAACGTGCCGTCGCCCCGGTTGCGGTACAGCCGATCCGCCTGCGGCGGGAACGACTTGGGGCCGCAGTGGACGCGCCGGCCCGTCAGACCCGTGCACTCGGGGTCGGAGTCGAAGGCGTACTCCAGGTAGTTGCCGACGTACAGGTCCAGCCAGCCGTCGCGATCGAAGTCGACGAACGAAGCCGACACGCCCCAGCCCGCATCGTCGGTGCCGCTCGCGGCCGAGACGTCCGCGAACGTGCCGTCGCCGTTGTTGCGGTAGAGGCGGTTCGGGCCCAGGTTGGTGAGGTACAGGTCGACGCGGCCGTCGTTGTCGATGTCGCCGGCGGCGATCCCCATGCCGTGCCCGCGGGCGTCGATCCCGCTCTCCGCCGTGACATCGGTGAAGCGCAGCGTGCGGGCGCCGCCGGCGTCCACGCTCAGGTCGTTGCGGTACAGGCGGCCCCGGGGCGGGAGCGGGCCGACCGGCTCGAAGAGCGCGTCGGCCAGTGTCCGGCCGCCGCCCATGATCTGCCCCTGGACGAAGTACGCATCGAGGTCGCCGTCGTTGTCGTAGTCGAGGAGGCCGACGCCGGCCGGCATCATCTCGGGGGCGTAGAACTCGCCCGACATGCCGTTGAAGTGCACGAAGTCGAGGCCGGTGGCGGCGGCGCGCTCGACGAACCAGTCCTCGGGGCCGGGCTCGGCAGCGGACGCCGGACCGGATCCGGTGCCGCCGGCGGGTGCGCCGGAGCCCCCCGGGCCGCTCGTGCACGCCGCAAGCACGAGCGCCGGGAGCCACCAGGACGATCGCGAGTCGGTCATGCCCGCCACCAAGGCGTACCCTACATGCGGGCGTTGTCGAGGTCCATCCGCGGAGGCGCCGGGGGTTCCCGTCACCGCGGGCGGCAGAGCCGCAGGTCGTGCCCCCGCGGACTCCCGACGCGCCGTCAGGGCGCGCGAGCTCCGGCAGGGCGCGGCCTCCGTCCGGGGCCGGTCGACCCGGGAATCAGGATCCAAGCGGATCCGACTCGCCGTATCGTTCCCGACACATCTTCAGATCTATCGGCATCTGACGGCACACCCTTAGCGCTGTTGGACGGACACAATAGGACATTGACGAACAAATCGAAAAAGTTGCGCTTGGCACGCCATTCGCATTAGGGTTCGTTACGCTCGTACACCGGCGTTTCGATCGGCGATTACGGCGGCGTCGTACGTATCGGTCCGCTGCAGCAAGTAAGGAGGGGGCAGAGATGCGTCGAATTGTCGTTTGGATTGCGATCGCGGGGGTCGGTGGGCTCCTGCTCCCGGCGACCGCCGGGG
>JAPOYG010000520.1 GCA_026706755.1 Acidobacteriota bacterium | reverse complement strand
AAGGACGACGCTTCATACTGCACCTCGTTCGCATTTTAGATGCTCCGGGCTTGCATCGGGGTCGTATAGACAGCTCTTTGTGTTGTACGGGTATCCGCGCAACAGTCCCCGGTTCCGCCACTTGGTCACCGTGCCGGGCGTCACGCCAAGCCGCGCGGCGGTTTCGTTTACGTCCAGCAGTCCGCGGGCTTGCAGCCGCTCTCGGTACGTCTTCAGCCCATAGCGTCTGCGGATCGACCGCACTCTTTCCAGATCGAAGTCGAGGCCGCGCCCGCTCCGGAACCCGCCCTCGTTGAGCAGCGCCGCGATCTCGGTTTCAAGGTGGTCGTCGAGCAGCCTGTCGATCTCGGCGACGGTCTCGCGCGGCGTCTCGTAGAGCTTGTAGCACGGCAGCGCCGGCGGCACCGTGAGCGTCCGCGTCGCGCCGCCGCGCAGACGCACCCCCACCGTCCGTTCGCCCTCGCCCTTGGTCAGCGTGACGTCCTCGATCAGCAGCCGTGCCATCCGCTTGCGCTCGCGGTGCGGCGTCGCGGGATCGTTCCACAGCCGGGGGAAGTCGGTCGCCAGCGCCAGGATGCGCTGCCGCTGCTGCTCGTCCAACCGCTTTTCCGGCTCGGCGCGGGCGCGCTCCAGCTCCTGCTGCGCCTCGTCCAGCGCCCGAAGCTTCGCGTTCCACTCCGCCTCCAGCACGTCGGCCACCATCCGGTTCCCGGGGTGCGCCTGCATGTACCGCTGCCGCGCCAGGTCCGCTTCCTCGCGCGCTCGCTGCACCTTCTGCTCGCGCCACCGGTCCACTTCCTCGGCGCGTGCGTCGAGCTCCGCCTGCACTTGCAGGGCCACGTCCAGCGTGTGTGGCTCCATCAGTTCCACCAGCAGCGCCCCGACCGCCTGGTCGATACCCGCGCCGGCGATGTCCTGGCAGATGGAACTCCCGGTCTGCGTCGCCTCGTGATAGCAGATGTAGTCCGCCGTCCGTCCCGCCTTGCGCGCGTGGTAGCGGACCGACATGCGGCGACCGCATACGCCGCAGATCGCCAGTCCCTGCAGCAGCGCGGGCCCCTCGCGCGGCGGGGTCGAACGGTCCTTGCCGTAGGCCCGCGCGTTGCCGTGCAGTTGCCGCTGGTTGGCTTCGAACCGTTCCCAGGTGATGTAGCCGGGGTGCGCGTCCGGCAGCAGCACGGTCCATTCCCCTTGCGGCAGGTACTCGATCTGCGTGCCGCCGCCGGGAAGACGCCGGTGCCGCGAGCGTCCGAACGCGAAGGCGCCCGCGTAGCGCGGATTGTGAAGCACGCCCAGGGTCCGCGAGAGCAGCAGGGGTTGCCAGTGCAGTTCTCCCTTGCGCGGGCCGGTGCGCAACCGCACCGGGAAGCGCAGCTCTTCCGAACGGAAGTACTTCACCGTTCCCCGCGCCGAACCAGTGCGCACGAAGGTGTCGAACAGCAGGCGCAGGCTGTGCCGGACCTGCTCGTCGGGGTCGAGCACCACGTTGCCCAGCGGATCGTAGACCAGACCCACCGGCAGCGGCGTCCTCAGCGCGCCGCGTCTGGCCTGGTTGAGTATCCCGCCTCGCAACCGCGCGCGCAGCATGTGCAGTTCCGCCTCGCTCATGGTCCCCTTGAGCCCGAGCAGGAGCCGGTCGTTGAAGTCCCCCGGATCGTAGACGCCGTCTTCGTCGAGGATCAGCGTCTCCGCCAGCGCGCAGATCTCCAGCAGGCGATGCCAGTCCGTCGAGTTCCGCGCCAGCCTCGACACCTCGAGCCCGAGGACGATGCCGGCGCGCCCCATGCCCACCTCGGCGACCAGACGCTGGAACCCCTCGCGGTCGCTGTCGGCGCCGGAGCGGCCGAGATCGCTGTCGATCACGTTTACGCGTTCGATCGGCCAGCCCAGCGCCACGGCCCGCTCCCGCAACGCGTACTGCCGGCGCGTGCTCTCGCCGTGCTCGAACACCTGCCGCACCGTCGACTGGCGCACGTAAAGGTACGCGTCTCGCCGCAGGTGGCCGGCGGTCACCTTCTGATGACCGGCGCTCATGCCGGATCCCTCGCCATCCGACCCCTGACCATCTCCGCCAGGATGTCGACTAGCGGCGCCCGCAAGTCGTCGGGCAGCGTCCCGCCGGAGTCGTTCCCCCGCGCGGCGCATGTCGCTGCGGGCAGCTCGGCGAAGGCGTGCAGCCATGCTGCAACGCCGCGCCGCACCACCACGCCGAGGCCGCGGCGGTCGTGTTCCGTGTCGGGCCTGACCGCATGTCGGCGCAGCCGCTCGTAGCCGTGGGAGTAGGCCGCGGGTTCCATCGCGGCTTCGGACGATGGCGCCGCTCGGGTCACGGCGTTTTTTTTACCCGCGCCAGGGCGCGCTCGATGCTGCGGGGATGGACCGACACGCCGAAGCGTTCGCGCGCGATCCCGGCCAGTTCGGCGGCCGTCGCGGCCGGCCGCTCGGTCCTCGCCTGGCGCAGCGCCTCGACCACGTCCTCCCGGAGCTTGTGGGGTCCTCTGGGTCCCGGCCGCTGCGGCACCAGCGCCGGCAGCCCGCCCGCCTCGAAGGCGCGCTGCGCCTGGTACCAGGTGGGGCGCGAGACTCCGAAGCTCGCCGCCGCGCGGCTGACCGGCACGCCGTCCTCGCGCACGCGCCTCAGCATCTCGTACTTGACCTGCACCAGATCGCGCGGATCGAAGAACGGGTTCGACGCGAACAGCTCGTCCTGCACCGCCTTGGCCTGTCCGTTGAAGCACCCCTGTCCCTTGAGGGTGCTTTCCTTTGTGTCCGACGTTCCGTTGGCCATGGAATCGGGCTCCGTCGATTGAGTATGTAAATATATTTATATACATATCTGGACGTACGTCAACTCCGGTTTCCTCGGAGACCCGCCACAAAATCCCCAATTTTACGGGGTATATTGCCCGAAAAGGCCCGGAGCGAAACTCCGTCCATGGAGCATCCTGGACGGAGGTCTGACAAAATCTCTCTTACAATCACGGCAAAATCTCCTTGACACTCCCTGGCTTGCCGCCAGCAACTCCTTCGCCGGAGTCCTCTTCGTCCAGATCGCCGATCAACGTCGCCAGCGCCAGCAGATCCGACACCCGGAACGCCGAACGGCCCGCCGCGACCCGCACGAACGGATCCGCCGCCGCGGCGCTCGTCCAGCCCAACGGAAGAAAGCGCAGGTTGCCGTCCTCGCCGGGTCGCCCGACCCTCAGTTCGCCCCAGCACCGGAGGATCTCGACAAGTTCGAACTCACATCCCCTGAGGGGATGGAAGGGGTGCGTCACCCGAAACGTACGCCTCTCGACGTGCGGATCGGGTGCAGTCGACTCTGTTGTCCAA
>JAPOYG010000503.1 GCA_026706755.1 Acidobacteriota bacterium | reverse complement strand
GCTACTTCGCCAGTGGGTGCGGCCGGAACTGGAATTTCACCAGGATGGGCTTCGACACCGACCGGTACTCGCCGTTCTCGACCGCGAGGCCGTCCTCGGCGTGCCACACCGTGTCGGAGCCGGTCGACGAGTAGACGCCGCGGCCCTTCCAGCCCGCGTCGGGATCGTCGATGCGGCCGTCGAGGCCGCGCGGATGGAAGCCGGCCAGCGGATAGGGGACGCGCATGACGACCGTCTCGCCGGTCTCCGGGAGCAGCGCCACGAGCGAGTCCGAGCCGGTGCCGGTGGCGATCGGCACGTTCGGGCCGAGGCCCAGCGTGTCGAACTGGTCGACCCAGTTGTAGTAGTTGTAGTCGGCGCGGACGTCGGTACCCTGCAGCGTGGGGCCCGGCAGCGGGTGGAGCGTCCAGCCTTCCGCACAGTGCCGCCCGGTGTGGGCCGCGGGCCCGTTCAGCGGCCCGCACTTGCCGCGGTCGAAGCTGGCGAGGTGGTTCGTTCCCGACAGCGCCGTCCACAGGACGCCGTGCGTGTCGACGTCGAGGCCGCGCGGCATGAACCCGACCTCGCCGCTCGCCTCCATGTCCCAGCGCTCCGAGGGCACCTCGAAGACCTCGGCGATGCAGCTCTCCGGCGGGTCGTCGCCCACCACCAGCCGCACGATCCTCCCCGGGTAGGAATCCTGCGCGCCCCAGACGGATCCGTCGACCGGGTTGACGATGATGCCGTAGGCGCCCACCGCGACCCGCGTGTCGAGCGCCGGATCGAAGTCGTAGGCGCTCTCGGTCGCATCCTCCTCGAAGCGGGCGCCGCGAACCAGTTCCGGCTCGTTCCAGGGCTTCGTGATCCGGCCGTCGCCGTTGGTGTCGACCACGGTCGGGCACCAGCCCTGCGCCAGTTGCCCGTCGCCCGTCTCGTCGAGGAGCTTCGTGTCGACCCAGCCGAACACGTCGCTGTTGGGCCGGCTCAGGAACAGGGTCTCGCGCTCGTCGTGCGCGAACTGCAGGTGGTGGCTGCCGAAGCAGGTGTCCACCATCGTGAACTCCCCGGTCGCGGGGTCGTAGTAGCTGACGTTGCGGCCTGAGCGCTCCACGGGGAAGTACCGCGCATACTCGTTGTCGGAGCCTTCCAGGCACCAGTCCGGCTGGTTCTCCGGGGGACGGAGCGTCGCCGTGTACCAGACCCGGCCCCGGCTGTCGAGCATCGGGTTGTGGATGCTGGCCGGGTTGAAGCGCGCGAGGTCGGCGAGGCGCGACGGCGGATGGCCGGACTGCGCGTACGACGCCCGCATCGTCGAGCGTTCCGCCAGGGTTGGGATGCGCAGCATGGTCGCGGTGTGGGTGTTCGGGTCGAGCATGGCGAGGTTGTCGTTCGCGATGTCGACGCCGTAGATGGGACCGTTGGCGTTCACTTGCGGGTTGCGCTTGTCGGTGGACGCCTCGTCGTGGATCTTCCCCATCTCGTCGGTCCACTCCCACTGGGTGAGGACCAGGTTGCGCTCCACTCCCTGCGGCCGCGGCGCCGCCGGCGGCGCCGCGCCGGTCGCGATGCGGTCGCTCCAGTCGGCGAACATCCGCAGCCCGCGCTCGCGCCCGAAGCGCGACATCCACATGCTCATCTCGGCCCCGCGCTGCCCCATGCGGACGCGGGCGTCCCACGCGTCGGCGCTCGAGTCGTAGTCGTGCCCCTCCGGGTCCTCGCGCGTGAAGCGGCCGCCGACCTGGTGGCAGCGCAGGCAGGCCTTCACGTGGTAGAGGAACTCGTCGCGCGTCCTGAGCCCGGCGCTGATGCCGTTCCCGTCGGGTCCGGTGCCGGGGAACTCGCTCGCGGCCGGGGGTTCCAGCAGCGACAGCCAGTAGCTGGCCGGGTAGATCGCGGCGGCCTCCTGGGGTGTCCCGGCAACGGTTGCCGTCAGGCGCAGGTCGTCACCCGGCGCGGCCGTGACGGGCTCGGAATCGACCAGCCCGTAGCCCCGCACCCAGACCGTGTAGCTCGCGGGCGGAAGCTCCGGCAGCAGGAAACGGCCGTCGTCGCCGGTGACGACGATCTTGCGGAACTTCGTCGGCAGGTCACCGGTCTCGGCGATGACCCAGACGCCAGCCTCCGGGCCGGCACTGCTGGTCACGACGCCGGTGATGGTCTCGGGAACCGCGTCCTGTCCGGCGGCCACGGACTCCGGCGCACCCAAGGCCAGGATGACGGCGACCGCCAGCGATCCGGCCCTTCTCTGCATGTTGCCCTCCCCGCCGAAATCCCCGGCCTGCGCTGCCGAGCGACCATGACCCGTACCGTGGCCCGTCGTCAAGGACCAGGAAGAATGCGACCGTCGTGTTGATAGGTTCTTGATGGCGATGTATAAGTGATGGCGTGACGAAGACACAGATTCAGCTTCCGGACGCACTGTATCGTGACATCAAGCGTCTCGCCGCGGCGAGGGAATGGTCGCTTGCGGAGACGCTGCGGCGGGCGGCCGAGCAGTTCCTCGCTCGGTATCCTGCCGAGACGACGCCGACGTCCCCGTGGCGACCTCCGGTTTCCGGCACGGCCGGGTGGCGTGGCCTGAGCCACGAAGCGGTCCATGCGGCGGCCCTCGACGATCTCGAACCGCGAGAGGTCGAGAACGCGGAGAGTACTGACCGCGGGGGGATGCGCCGAGGCGGGGGTCGACCGTGACTTCGTTCGACGCCAACATCCTCCTCTACGCCTTCAGCCGGGCCAGCCCGTTTCACGAGACCGCTCGCAGGTTCCTGGAGGATCTGACCCCGGACGACAACGTCGCTGTCTCGGAGCTCGTGTTGGTGGAGTTCTATACGCTGCTGAGGAATCCCGCGGTCCTGGCCCGACCTCTGCAGGCCGCAGCGGCGGTCGAGGTCGTCCAGGAGTACCGCCGGCACCCGCGGTGGATGCTGCTCGGGTTCGATCCGGACAGTCCCGCTCTGCACGGGGAGCTCTGGCCGCTGGCCGCTCGCAGGAGTTTCGCCCGGCGGCGGATATACGATGCTCGCCTCGCCCTGACGCTGCGACGGCAGGGCGTAACGGAATTCGCTACCGCGAACCTCAAGGACTTCCGGGGCTTCGGGTTCGATCGAGTGTGGAATCCGGTCGGCTGATGATTCGTGCGTCTGGCCGCGGATGCGGCGAGGGAAGGACCGATGCGTGACAACCCGTTCGTTATCGCGGCAGCGCTGACACTCGCGCTCGGAAGCCTCACGGCCCAGGAAGCCGGCGACTCGACCGGCTCGCCGGACCTCCCGCTCAAGCCGGAGCGCAGTCTGTCGCTCGACACCGACGAGGGGACCTGGATCTCCGTCGACGTCAGCCCGGACGGCGGGACCGTCGTCTTCGACCTGCTGGGCGACC
>JAPOYG010000703.1 GCA_026706755.1 Acidobacteriota bacterium | reverse complement strand
AGTTCGGAACCCGCTCGCCGGACAGAGCCTTGTACAGGCTCTCGCGCGACAGGCCGGTGTCGCTCGCGACCTTCGCAATACCCCGGGCGCGGGCGATGTCGCCCAGTGCCTTGGCCACGAGCGCCGCGTCGCCGTCCGCGTCCTCGATAGACGCTTCCAGGTACGCTGCCATGTCTTCGTGCGTGCGCAAGTGATCGGCAACGTCGTAGCGGGATGTGGCGGTCTTGGTCATAGTGTCACCTACAGGTTTCTCGCCAGGCGCAGCGCCGTCTCAATGTCGGTGTTCTGCGTGCGCTTGTCGCCGCCCGCCAGCAACACGACCACTGTCTGGCCCTGCCGCTTGAAGTACACCCGGTAGCCCCCGCCGTAATCGATCCGCATCTCCGAGACGCCTTCCCCCACGGGCTTGACGTCGCCCGGATTGCCAGCCGCCAGCCGCTCGACTCGGACCAGGACGCGGGCACGGGCGCGGACGTCCCGCAACCCGTCCAGCCACCTGGCGTAGACCTCCGTCTTGCGTACTTCGAGCATCTGCAAAGTAGCCAACAGGCTACACGTCTGTCAATCCTCGTCAGTGTGAACTGGTGCAGCCTGGTGGCCGCGGTCGACTACCCCACGGTCGACCGTGCTCTCCAAGGGTGAGGCTGGAACGGATCTCTTCCATCGGATCTCCTTCGTCGATTCTCATCTGTGCGCTGCTCGGGCCGCAACCCGCCCTGGGCTACGGCCTCTGTGGCCGATCCACGCTCGCTGATCCGGCGGGATTTCAGTTGGTTCCGGCGGTTCCGGCTGGCGATCGCGTGTTACGGCGGTGCGTTCTCGGCCTTCAGCCGCGTTCCCCAGGCGGTTTCCGCGAGTTCGGCCGGCGCCATTGTTGCGGAAGCGCGGGCGGGTCACGATCGCCCCTTCTTCGCGGCGGGACCGTCCCACGCCCCGAAGCCCGGCATGGCCCACTGCTCGACGCGCTCCCGCGCCTCGGCGTCGAGCGCGGCCCGCCCCTGCGGGTCGTCTCCGAACACGGCGGCCATATCGGCGGCGAGCTGTCCCTTCTTGTGGTTCCGGCGGGCCTTCGCCCACTCGGTGCCGACAACGGCCTCCGCGATCTCGAGCATCCGGGCGCGGGTCAGCCGCTTCCAGAAGTACTTCTCGGTGGGCCGGACGGCCCGGGCGAAGTCGATGTCGAGGAGCTCGACCACCCGTTCCCCGACCGGCAGCGCGCGGTGCTGGTTGGCGGCCTGGTTGTGGAGCGCGGCCGAGACGGCGCGGGCGAAGAGGTCCCGTTTCTCGGTGTCGGGGAGAGCCCGGAACGCGTCGAAGCGCTTCAGGTCGTCGCCGAGCTTCATCCACTGGCCGGTCGGCGGGCTGTCGAGCTTCTCGCCGGGGCTGGCGGCGGCGAAGTCGTTCTCACCGTTGCGGCCCATCGGGCGCAGGCTCGTGCGGACGAGGCGGATGTCGGCGGGGCGCTCCGTGCCGCGCGTCGACGTGTCCATCACCAGGAGGTACGCCGCGAGATCGAACGCGACGTCGAAGCGCTTGGCCAGCGCGGCGCGGACGATGCCCGTGCGGATCGCGGCGAGGTCGTCGATGACGGCGGCGGAGAGCCCCGCGGCCTTGGCGTGCGCCGCCTCGGGGCTCTGGTGGTTGCGCGTGGTGCGGGTGGTCCAGGGCTCCTCGAACCGCTCGTCGAAGCTCGGCGCCGGGGCGGGTTCCTCCCCGCCGTCCGCGGGCTTCGCGCCGGCCGCCGCGGGGGCGTTCGCCGGTGCGTCGGCCGCGTCCTTCTTCCTGGCGCCCTTCTTCGGCTTCGGCGGCACGTCCTCCGGGAGCACGAGGCCCGTGATCACGTCCGCCCGCGCGCCCTTGAGGGTGACGATGCAGCCGGCGATGCGCATGTCCTCGGGCCGGTACTTCGTCCGGGCGGCGATGCGCGCCTCGAGCTTCTCGTGCTTCGCGTTGAGCTCCTGGCCACGGGCGTACGCGTTGCCCTGCTCGGCCGGGTCCATCGGCGGGTTGTCGGCGATGTCCTGCATCTGGTCGGCGAGCTGGTCGAGGCGCTTCCGCTCGGCGGCGGTCGGCGTGCCGGGCTCGCCGCGAAGCTGGTGCAGCGTGTGGATCCGCTCCCAGTCGGCCTCGATCTGGATCTCGACCCACTTCCACCGCTTCGCGAGCCGGTCGGCGGTCTTCTTCAGCTCGGCCTCGGCGAGCTTCACGAGCAGGCCTCGGTCGAGCAGGTACACCGCCTCGTCGTCGAACTGGCTGAACAGGTCGCGCTGCACGCGGCCGCCGGCCTTCTCGTACGCCTCGAGCCCGACGAACGTGGCGAGTCCGCTGCTGCCGATCACCGCGCCCTCCGTGAGCTGGTCGTGGATGTGCTCGGGCCACGTCGCCCCGCCGCTGCGGGCCTTCGCCCAGACGTCGAGCTGCGCCTGGCGGTCGTCGGTGACGGTGAAGGCCATCAGCGTCTGGAGGTTCATCTCGCCGTTGCGGAAGGCGGCCAGCAGCTCCGGGGCCACCGTTCCCAGCCGCATCATCTTCGTGACCTGCCGCTCGCTGACGCCGGCCCGCGACGCTATGTCGGCCGCCGTCATGCCCTTGGCGCGCAGCCGCGCGTACGCCTCGTACTGGTCGGCCGGGTGCATCGGGGCGCGCTTCTCGTTCTCGTGGAGCGACACCTCGGCGGGGTCGGCGCCGCCGCCAAGGACGCGGCACGGCGCGACGTAGTCGGCGGCGATCTTGCCGGCCTCGGCGAGCTGCTGCAGGGCGGCCAGCCGGCGGCCGCCGGCGACCACGTCGAAGTTGTCGTCGCCGTTGGGGACCACCAGGAGGCTCTCGAGGACGCCCAGCGAGAGGATGCTCGCCCGCAGCTCCTTGTCGTCCTCGGGGTCGGCGCGCGCCGTGCGCACGTTGGCGGCTGACAGCGTCAGCCTGTCCAGGGGGATGTTCCGGTTCGTGAGTTTCGTCATTCCGTGTGCCTCGTTTCGAGTTCGTTCAGCAGGGCCCTCGCGGCTTCGGTGATATCGAGGGCGGCGTCGTGCGTCCGGGAGACCGAGTAGCAGCCTTCGTCGTCGGACAGCGCCCGTTCCGCCCGTTCGACGGCGGCCCGTAGCGCGGCCTCCGCGGCGCTCGCGTCCACGGTTCGCGGGGCGCCGGCGTCGGCGGGTGCGGCGAAGCGCCCCGCGGCGTGTCTCGCCCGCTCCTTGACGGGGCCCTGCCACTCGGGGTCGCCGCCGCGAACGGGGTCGGTGTGTCTTCTCAGGCAGTCGAGTGTGTTGGTCCAGCGGGTCCGCAGGCGGTCGAGGAGGGCGTTGCGGGCGTCGCGGTCGGCGGGCTTCGTCGGGGAGGGGCCGTCGAGGACGTACTGG
>JAPOYG010000413.1 GCA_026706755.1 Acidobacteriota bacterium | reverse complement strand
GAGCTGGTCATCGACGTGGCCGAGGACTACCAGGGCGTCGTCATCGCACAGCTCGGGAACCGGCACGCGACGGTGACCCGGATGGTGAACCACGGCAGCGGGCGGGTCCGCCTGGAGTTCCGGATCCCGACGCGCGGGCTGATCGGATTCCGGTCGCAGTTTCTCACCGACACCCGCGGCAGCGGCATCATGAACCACCTGTTCGCCGGCTGGGAGCCCTGGAGCGGGCCGATCCCCGGCCGGCCGACCGGGGCACTGGTGGCCGACCGCGCCGGGACGGCAACCGCCTACGCCATCTACAACCTGCAGGAGCGCGGCGAGATCTTCATAGATGCCGGCATGCCGGTCTACGAGGGGATGATCATCGGCGAGAACGCGCGGCCGGCCGACCTCGACGTCAACGTCACCAAGGAGAAGAAGCTCACCAACATGCGCTCGTCCACCGCCGAGGAAGCGCTGCGGCTCGTCCCCCCGCGTCTGCTGAACCTGGAGCAGGCGATCGAGTTCATCAACGACGACGAGCTCGTCGAGATCACCCCCGCCAGCATTCGCCTCCGCAAGGAGACCCTGCCCGCCAACCGGCGGCCTAAGCGGGAGTCGTAGCGCCGCATTGCTTCCCCCGGGGCGGCCGGGATTCGCGCCGGGACATCCATTGGGTATGCTGTGTTGCGCATGCAACGCTTCGGCGGCAGCCGCACGCGTTCGATCGTCCTCGTGGCGCTGCTCGGCAGCGCGCTGATCGCGGTCGCGGTCGCGCTCAACATCGGCTTCATCGTCGTCAACTGGCGGACCGGGCTGCTGTTGCTGCTCGGCGTGGTCAGCTTCGTGGTGCTGGTCGGCGGCCTGACGCTGAACACGGCGTTCCTGATCCGCGAGATTCGCCGGAGCGAGCAGCACGACGCCTTCATCCACGCGGTGACGCACGAGCTGAAGACGCCGCTGGCGAGCATCAGGCTCTACCTGCAGACGTTGCGCCAGCGCGAGCTGGCGGCGGCCAAGCGCGCCGAGGTCATCGACACCATGCTCGACGACTCCGACCGCCTGCAGAGGACCATCGACCAGATTCTGCTCGCCGGCAAGACCGGCAACACCCGCCGGGTGGAGAACCCGACCGACGTCGACCTGACGGAGGTCGTGGGCGAGTGCGTGTCGCTCGCCGGCAAGCGCCACCACTTCGAGAACGGCGAGGTGGAGTACGTCCACCGCGCGCCCCTCGGGACGCTGGTCGTCCAGGGTGACCGCGAGGAGCTGACCGCGGCGGTCACCAACCTCGTCGACAACGCGATCAAGTACTCGGGGGAGCGCGTCCGCGTCGCGGTGGAGGTGGTGCGCATCGGTGCGCGGCGGGCGGCGGTGACGGTGCGCGACCAGGGGATCGGCATCACCGGTCACGAGCTGAAGCGCGTTTTCCGGCGCTTCTACCGGCTGCCGGCCGCGCTGCGGTCGCGCGTGCGCGGCACCGGGGTCGGCCTGTCGATCGTCCTGGCGGTGGCGCGGCGCCACGGTGGGCGGGCCTACGCCGAGAGCCGGGGGGCCGACCGCGGGAGCACCTTCACGCTGGAGCTGCCGCTCAAGGCCTCCTCATGAGCCGCGTTCTCATCGTCGAGGACGAAGAGCACCTCGCCGCCGGCCTGAAGCTGAATCTCGAGGCGGAGGGGCACGCGGCGGAGGTCGAGGAGAACGGCGCCGTCGCCCTCGAGCGCCTCGTGCGCGCCGACCCGGACGGCAGCCGCTTCGACGTCGTCCTGCTCGACGTCATGCTGCCCGGTCTCGACGGGTTCGAGGTGGTGCGGCGCTTGCGCGCGGCGCGGCAGTTCGTGCCGGTGATGCTCCTCACCGCGCGATCGAGCACCGACGACGTGCTGCACGGGTTCGAGGCGGGCGCCGACGACTACCTGCCCAAGCCGTTCGACCTCCCGATTCTCCTCGCCCGCGTCGAAGGCCTCCTCCGGCGCCGCCGCTGGCTGCGAGGCGACGAGGCGGACGGGCTGGAGCAGGAACTCGACGAGTACCGCGTGGCCGGGAGATGCATCGACTTCCGCCACCAGGTGGTGCGGGGCGGGGATGGTGCGGCCGACCAGCCGCTCACCGTGATGGAGGCGACCCTGCTCGGCTACCTCGTGCGGCACGAGGGCGAAACCGTATCCCGCAAGACGCTCCTCGAGGAGGTGTGGGGCGTGCGGCAGGACACGGACACGCGCACGGTCGACAACTTCGTCGCGAGACTCCGGCGCTACATCGAGCCGGAGCCGGCGCGGCCCCGGCACCTGCTGACGGTGCGCGGCGTCGGCTACCGCTTCGCGGGGCCGCCGGAGGGCGACTCGTAGCTACGGAGCCGGTGGCAGCAGGCCCTCGCGGTCGACCCAGGCGCCCGCCTTCATCACCCGGTCGATCCGCAGCGTGTTGCGGATGTCGGCCAGCGGGTCGGCATCGAGCAAGACGAGATCCGCGATCTTCCCCGCCTCGAGCGTCCCGAACTCCGCCTCGCCGACGGGCGGCGCCAGGCTCGCGCCGGTGGCGGTGGCGGCCACCAGGGCCTGCATCGGCGTGAGCCCCGCCTCGACGTAGAGCTCCAGCTCGTGGTGGACGCCCCACCCCATCGGCACGTTGGGCGTTCCGGCGTCCGTGCCCAGCGCGACGCGGACGCCGGCGTCGTGCATGGTCCTGACGAAGTCCTGCACTTGCCGGAACGCCGCCTTGCGGTCCTCGAACTCCGGCGCCTCGACCACCTCGGCCCGCGCCTCGGGGTCCTCCCAGCGGGCCAGCGCGTCGGGATGGAAGGCCGCCCGCAGCTCCGGGTCCTCCAGGAGCTCCGGACGCTCGGCGAAGTGCCAGTTGTTCTGGATGATGGAGAGGGTGGGCGTGAACGCGACGCCGCTCTCCGCGCTCATCCGGATGAACTCGGCCGACGGCTGCGGATCGTCCACCGGGGTCCCCGCGCCGGGGCCGAAGGTGAGCACGGTCGAGTGCAGGAAGTCGCGCAGCCCGGCCTCGACGAGCTGGCGGCCGTCGGCCTCGTCGTCGATGTGGGCCACCGGCACGAGGCCGTTCGCGATCGCTTCGTCGACGATCGCGGTGCGGATCTCCGGCGAGATCGTGTCGCCCGGCTCCGGGACCGCGTTGACCCACATCTTGACGAAGTGGACGCCCTGCCCGGCCAGCTCGCGGACCATCTCGCGCGCCTCTTCCTCCGTGGCCGGCTGCTGCGCGAGGGCCGCGTTGAAGCCGTCGGGGGCGGTGAACCCGCGGCCCGCCGTGAACACGCGCGGCGCGTCGGGGCGGCCGGCGTGCGCCTCGAGCATCAGCGGGACGAGCTCGGGGCCGTCGGCGCCGATGCTCCGCGCCGTGGTGACGCCGAAGTAGAGCTGGGT
>JAPOYG010000395.1 GCA_026706755.1 Acidobacteriota bacterium | reverse complement strand
TCCATCAGCTCGATGCCGTCGGTCCCGGGCAGCATGAGGTCGAGCAGGACCAGGCGGGGCCGCTCCTCGCGGATGATGCGCGACAGGTCCCGAGGGTCGCCCGTCACGACTGCCGCGAAGCCCGCCTGCGCGAGCGTGTCGCGCGCGTGGCGCAGGGTCTGCGGGTCGTCGTCCACCACCAGGATGCGGTCCGCGTCGCGCTCGGTGTCCCGCGTGTGCGCATCTCCGGCGGCGGGGATGCGGGACGCGCGGGCGTCACCGCTCACCGGAATCGTGAACGTGAACCGCGTGCCGTGGCCGAGGCCCGCGCTCTCGGCCCAGATGCGCCCTCCGTGGGCCTCGACCACCCCCTTGCAGATGGCCAGGCCCAACCCCCGGCCGAGCCCCCGCTCTCGGTGGTCCGCCGTGCCGGCGTACTTGCGGAACAGGTGCGGCAGTTGCTCCGGCGCGACGCCGCTGCCTTCGTCGGCCACCGAGACCGCCACGTGCACGCCGTCGCGCGACGCCGCCACGCGGATGGGCGATGCCTCCGGCGCGTGCCGGGATGCGTTCGCGAGCAGATTGTTCAGCACCTGCACGATGCGCCGCCGGTCGGCCATCACGGGGGGCAGGGCGGGAGGCAGGTCGACGAGCACGGTGTGGCGGGCCCCGCCGCCGAGGAACGTGTTCCGCGCCCGCTCCACCAGGGGCGCCACCTCGGAAGGTTCCGGCGAGACCGACAGCGTGCCGGTCTCGATGCGCCCGGCATCGAGCAGGTCGCCAATCAGGCCGTACATGTGCTCGGCCTGCTCGTCGATGATCCGGTGGAACTCGCGCATCTCGGCCCGGTCCAGCTCGCCAGGCTCGGCGAGGAGTCTGGCGGTCGAGCCCTTGATGGAGGTGAGCGGCGCGCGCAGCTCGTGGCTGACCAGACTTACGAACTCCGTCCGTTGCCGCTCGAGCTCCCGCAGCGGCGCCAGGTCCTGGAAGGTCACGACCACGGTTTCGACCTCGCCGTCCGTCTCGATCGGCGTCACGTTCATCAGCGTGGTGAGGCTCCGGCCGTCGGGAACCGACAGCTCGATCACCTCGCCGCGCATCGTCGCGGCGGTGGTCAGCTCCTGCGCCAGCGGCAGCTCGTCGAGCGCTACCTCGCGCCCGTCCGGGAGCCGGCACCGCATGACCTCCAACAACTGCTCCGGTGGCTCGCCGGGCGTCAGCAGGCTTTCCGCCATCCGCTTCGCCTCGCGGTTGATCGACACCAGGCCGCCGGTCGGGGCGTCGAACACGGCGACGCCGACCGGCGAGGTGTCCACCAGGGCCTCGAGGCGGGCGCGGGCCCGCTGCTCGTCGCGATGCGCACGGGCGTTGGCGACCGCCGTCGCCGCCTGGGAGGCGAACAGCACCAGCAGCTCCTCGTCCTCGCTCGTGAACTCCGCCGCGCCCTCCTTCTCTATCAGGCAGAAGGTGCCGAGCCACCGCCCGCGATGGCGCATCGGGGTGGCCTGCAGGCTCCCGGAGAGAACCGGCAACGGCCTGTAGCCGAGCGCACGGAGGTAGGTGGCGAGGTCCGCTCGCCGCAAGGGGGCCTCGAGGTCGCGGAGGTGATCGAAGAACCCCGGTCCGTCGGTCCACTCCGTCACCTGCCGATGCTCGTCCGGCGTGATGCCCAGCGAGACGAAGTCCTGGGGCTCGCCGGCGTCGTCGATCGTGACGATGCCGCCGCAGCGTGCGCCGGTCAGGGCGCGGGCACTCCCGACGATCTCGCGCAGCACGGTCTCGACGTCGAGGCTCGAGCTGATGCGCACGCTCGCGGCGCTCAGCCGGGAGATGCGCTCCCGCAGCGTCTCGATCTCGCGCCTCAGCCCGGCGTCGGGCTTCGCGTGTCCGCTCCCACTTGCTGTCGGCATCGATCCCCCGGCCCGGCCGGGTCGCCCGTCGTCGAACTCCGCGGGGCGGCCCCGCCTCGGCGCTGCCTCTCGCTTGGTGAGTCTGACTTTACGTGTACCACATCACTCAACACAACATCTTCACCCTAGCCTCATGTTATTTCCGATATGCTCGAAGTTGCGGCTAGCGCTCAGGCGTCGCCGGGACGCGGCTCGTCGAGGGGCATGGGGGACGATTCGCAATGACCAAGGCGCAGGTCTGCAGGCACATGGCCTGCCATTTCGAAGCCCGCGCCCGCGCGACGGGCGGGAGACCGGTTACTCGCGACGACGCCCGCGAGTTCCTGGACGAGCTGCGACGGCTGTGCGTGCGGGAGCTGTCGGACGGAGGCCGCTTCTCGATCCCCAAGGTCGCCAAGCTCGTCGTGGAGACGCGGCGCCAGCGGCGCGGACGCGACCCCGTCAGCGGGTCCACGGTCGTCATCCCGGCGCGTCGCATCGTGCGGGCGCGGGTTTCCGCGGTGGTTCGCGACGCCGTTGAGGGCCCCCCGAAGGGACGCGGCGTCGACGGGTCCGCCACGACCCGCGCGGCGCGCTCGACGCCGGGGAGCGAGTAGCCGCGGCGCATCCCGCGCGCCGCAACCGCGGTCGCTCCGGCCCTGGTCACTCCGGCAGGGCAAAGACGAAGAGGTTGTTGCCCATGCTCGGGCGCAGCTCCGGGGTCAGGGGCGCGAAGTAGACCAGGGTGCGCGAGCTGCCGGTGCTGACGGCGACGTACTGGCGGCCGTCGACCGCGAACGAGATCGGGAATCCGGTGATGGGCGAGCCCAGGTTGACCTCCCAGAGCACGTCGCCGGTCTCCGCGTCGAGGGCCCGGAACCGCCCGTTCAGATCGCCGCCGAAGACGAGCCCACCGGCCGTCGCCACCAGCGATGTGGTGGCGGCCCGCTGCTCGTACTTCCAGGCGGTCTCGCCGGTCTCCGGGGAGATGGCCTGAACCGTGCCGAGCTGGTCGGTCCCGGGCGCCAGCTCGCTGCGGACGGCGAGCGCATAGAGCGACGTGGCCACGCTGTCGCTCCCGGCCGTGGCCATCATCCGCGCGCAGGCGTTGCGCAGCGGGAAGTACATCAGCCCCGTCGCCGGGCTGTAGGCTCCCGCCTCCCAGTCCTTGCCGCCCACCAGCGTCGGGCAGGCCAGCACCGTCTGTCCGGGGCTCGTGAAGACGACCTCCGGATTCTCCGTGACCGCGCCGGTGGCGCCGTCGATGCCGCCGATCACGTTCTGCGTGACCGTCGGCGTCGCCCACAGGAACTCGCCGGTCTCGCGGTCGAGGGTGTAGACGATACCGGTCTTGCCGGGAATGCCGGTCACGACCCGGCGGACCTCGCCGTGCCGCAGCCGGGGATTGATCCAGCGCACCGCCGCCGGATCCGGCGCGACGGCGGTGTCGAGCAGCAGGCGCTCGAACGGATGATCGAGGTCCCAGTGGTCGTTGAGGTGCTG
>JAPOYG010000401.1 GCA_026706755.1 Acidobacteriota bacterium | reverse complement strand
TCGGCCTCGTCGAACGGCGCGACGCGGAAGCTGACGTCGTCGATCACCTCGACCAGCGTTCCGCCGAGCCCGAACATGACGACAGGCCCGAACGTCGGGTCGTTCCGCACGCCGAGGATGGTCTCGATGCCGCCGGAGACCATTGGAGCTATCAGTGCCCCCTCGAACGGGGCGGCGGGGTCCGCGACGCGTGCGCGTGAGGTGACGGTCTCGAAGGCGGCGCGCACGCTGTCCTCGGTCGCTGCGTTCAGGACGACGGCGCCGAGCTCGGTCTTGTGCAGGACGCCCGGCGCGCACAGCTTGACCGCCACCGGCCTCCCGAAGACGGCGGCGATGCGTGCGGCGTCGTCGGCGGTTCGGGCGAGCTCCTCCTCGACCACCGGTATCCCCGCCGCCGACAGCAGGCGCTTCGCTTCCCGTTCCGAAACGGGGGCGTCGGGGAACTCGGCGGCGGGCGCAGCCCGGAGCGGGTCGCCAACCGCTCGGGGCGCGGGCCCGGAGGGCGGATCGTTCGCGGCTTCGACCGCCGGTCCGTCGGCCCGTCCGGCCACGTGCTCGGCGAAGCTGCGGGCGAAGCGGTGGAGCGCCGCAACGGCGCGGACGGCGCGGGTGGGGTCCTCGAACACGGGGCAGCCGACCGCCTCGTACTGGCGGACGACCTCCGGCGGGGCCACGATCGAGAGCACGAGCAGGCATTCCGGCCGGCGGGCGTGCGCGGCTTCGATCGCCTGCCGCACGGGCTCGACCATGCCGTCGGCCGCCGCGACGTAGGTGAAGAAGGCGACCACCGCGTCGTGCTGCCTCTCCTCGACGACGATGCCGAGGTTGTCGCCGATGAGGTCCACCTGGTTGAACGCCTGGGCCGTGATGTCGACCGGGTTGCGCGGGGATGCATACGGCAGGGCGGACTTCAGGCGCGCCTGGGCCGCGTCGCTCAGGGGCGCCACATCGAGCCCGAAGCCGACCGCGGCATCCGCCATCTGCACGCCGACGCCACCGGAGATGGAGACGAGGGCGACGCGCGGGGTCGCGGGAAACAGTCCGAAGCGGGCGGCGTAGGCGATGTCGAGCATCTCGTCCGTGTCGCGCGCCCGGTGGACGCCGAACTGGCGGAACGCCGCCTCGTAGACCGGGTCGGCGCCGGCGAGCGACGCCGTATGGGACTGCACCGCCCGGGCTCCGATCTCGGTCACGCCGACCTTCTGGAAAACCACGGGCTTGCCGCGGGCGCGGGCCGTCCGCAGCGCTCGCAGCAGGGCATCCCGATCGGTGACCCCCTCGGCGTGCGCCATGATGACGGAGACGTCGTCCTGCTCCGCCAGCCAGGCGAGCACCTCCGGCACCGAGACGTCGACCTCGTTGCCGGTCGTCACCCAGTAGCGGATATCGATGTTGCGCTTGCGCGCGAGCAGCGACAGGTGGCTGCCGTAGGCGCCGCTCTGACTGACCAGGGCGACGCCGCCCGGCGTCGGGTAGCCGTCCTCGAGCGTGGTGCTGAAGGTGGCGTAGGCGCCGAGCTCGGAGTTGTAGACGCCGAGGCAGTTCGGGCCGACGATGCGCATGCCGGTCGCGGCCGCGACCGCGCCGAGGCGGTCCTGCTGCCGGCGGCCGTCGGCGCCCGTCTCCGCGAAGCCGGCGCTGAAGACCACTGCGGCCCGCACGCCTCGCGCCGCGCAGGCCTCCACCGTCTCCACCACGCTGGGCGCCGGCACGGCGACGATCGCCAGGTCCGGCGCTTCCGGCACGTCGGCGATGCCGCGGAAGGCCGTCAACCCCTGCACCTCGGCATGACGCGGATTGACGGGGTAGATCCGGCCGCCGTAGCGGGCGGCGCGCAGGTAGCGGATCGGACGCCCGCCGATGCGCGTGGGGTCGCTCGAAGCGCCGATCACGGCGACGGACGCCGGGCGCAGCAGGGCGTCGAGGGAGTGGCGTTCGGGGGCGGTGTTCGTCATCGGCGGCGGACTAGACTACCAGTCGGGGCTGGTCCGTGCACCGGCTCGGCCGGGCCGGCGGATTCGAGCGCGCGAGGCCGGGCGTCCTCCCCGGGGACCGGGGACGGCGGGGTCGCGCGCGCCCCGCCCGGGGGGGCGCTGGCTTCCCGAGCGGAGCGTCCGAGGGCGTTGCGGCGAGCAGAGCGCGATGGGTGGCGTGACGCACGGCACGATCCGGATCATCGGCGCGTCGCCGGAGGCGGTCGCCACGTGGATCCCCCGTCTCGCGGAAGCCGGTTACACGGTCGATCGGGAGCGGGTGGCCGGGCCGGAGGACCTGAAGCGGCTCGGGCGGGAGCCGCCGCGAGCCGTCGTCATCGATCTGGACCGGGCGCCGGCACGGGGCCGGGACATCGCCCTCGCGCTGCGCCAGCGCATGGCGACCCGGCGCATCCCGATCGTGTTCGTCGCCAGCGACCGGGCCGTCTTCGCGCGCCTGAAGGCCCTGCCGCTCGAGACCATGCAGGCCGCGCCCGAGGACGTCGTGACCGCCGTCGCGAGCGCGCTCTCCATGCCTCCGAGCGGCGCCCCGCCCGCCGTGCCGCCGATCGCCGGCTACTCCGGCACCCCGCTGCCGCGGAAGCTCGGTATCAAGGCGGGCTCGCGCGTGGTGCTGGTGCGGCCGCCGGAGGGCTTCGCCGATCTGCTGCAGCCGCTGCCGCCGGATGTGGTGCTGAGGACGATCAGCCGCGGCGCCCGCGACATCACCCTCTGGTTCACCCGGTCGCGGCGGGAGCTCGAGCGGGACGCGGCGCGGATGGCGCGGGCCGCGAACCCGGGGCGGCTCTGGATCATCTGGCCCAAGAAGGCGTCGCCGCTGGCGGCCGATCACACGGAGCGCGATGTGCGCCGGGCCGGCATCTCGGCGGGTCTCGTGGATTTCAAGGTGTGCGCGGTCGACGCCGACTGGTCCGGGCTGGCGTTCGTGCGGCGGCGGAACGAAAGGGCGGAGGCTGGGTAGACCGCGGGCGCTACGAAGCGGAGGGGAACCGCGCCCGGCGGCTCGTCGCCGGTCCGGACGAGGCGGCGCGAGTCGACGCAACCGGCCGCCTGTACTACACTTGGGTCGCGGCTGGCCGCACGGTTTCCGAGAGAATCGCCGCCCATGATCCTGGTGAATCGGCACACCGATTCGGACGGTCCCTTCCACGCCACCCTGCGCATCCAGCCGGCGTCGCGCATCGACCTCTTCGACGTGCGGGGCCGGTTGCGCGACGAGTTCGGACCCGACTTCACGCGGTACCCGAAGGCGTTCTATATCTCGGACCACACGACGGCCGGGTACCTGGACGGGCGCATCGCGGAGGTCCTCGAGCACGACGGCGAGAACATCCAGGACTACCTGCAGGTCTTCCAGCGGCTCTTCCCGCCCGATGCCGGTTACGTCCACGACGAGCTGCACCTGCGGACCGAGCTTTCCGACCAGCAGCGAGCCACGGAGCCGCGCAACGCCGACTCCCACCTGACGTTCATGGGCGGCGGGCTGCGGAACTGCGCATCCTACGAGCAGCGCGGCGACGACCCGGTCTGGTTCGTCGAGCTCGACGGCGTGCACGCGGGGGGAACGCGCACGCGGCGCACGACCGTCATCGGCTACAAGGGGGAGCAGGAGGTCCGGAAGCTTCAGGTGTCGATAGCCGCGTCCCCGCATCCGATCGACGCCCAGAACCTGCGTGACCCGCGGCTCGGGTTCATCGCCCGGCTCCAGCGCCTGGTGCACGAGCACGGCGTCTCGTTCGGCCGTCTGGACGTCTCGCTGCCGCCCGGAGAGCGCCACGCGGGCCTCACGGTGAACGAGTACGAGACGCTGCTGATGACGCACGACCTGCGCGAGGTGCTGCGGAATCCGCTGCGGTTCATGGCGCGGCTGGGCAAGGGGGCGCTGCAGGAGCCGCTCGCCATTCCGGCCAAGACCCTCAACTACGCGCAGTACGACGCCGTGCAGCTCTTCAACGAGCTCATGGACCGCGTCGGCGTGCGCCGCTCCCTGGTCGAGCGGCTCGTCAACCGGGCGCTGGCCGTGCCGGTGTCGCACTTTCTGCGCATGAAGCGCGGGATCAGCCTTCCCGTCCTGGATCGCCGCGGCGAGGGCGTCGGCGAGATCGGTTGGGGCACGTACCAGAGCCCGATCCTCGTCCAGTGGCGCGGTCCCGGCGGCGTGGACCGGGCCCTCGACGTGCGCCTGGTGCGGTTCGTGTAACGCTCCCACGCCCCGGCCTGCCTTGGCCGAGTGGGTTCGTGCCAGCACGACCTTGCGGTCGCGGCGGGAGTCTGCACCCGCGCACAGCCGTTTCGTGGCGGTTCTGCGGCGCAGACTCCTGGCCTAGCCGCCCCGCGTGTGCATTTCGAGGTGCGGTTCCCGTTGCAGCGTCTCGATGGGAATGAGGGGCTGGCGGTCACCCGCCGCGAGACGCAGCTCCGCTCCCCGATCCCGGCGCTCGGACCAGATGCTGCCGATGAGGTCGCCGAGATCCGCCCGGGACGCGCCGGCGCGCAGGGGTTGCCGAAGATCGGTGCCCGTTCTGGCGTAGAGACAGCGGTACCAGAGGCCGTCCGCGGTCAGACGGCTCCGGTCGCACGCGCGACAGAACGGCTCGGTGGTCGACGAGATGATGCCGAAGGTCTGGCCGCCCGGCAGCCGGAAGCGATCGGCCGGGGCGGAGGTGTGCTCGTCGAGGCTCGTGACCGGCCCGCGCGCCGCGCCGATGACGCGCAGCATCTCCGCGCGGCTCACGACGTCCCGTGTCGACCAGCGGGTGGCGCCGCCGACGTCCATGTACTCGATGAAACGAACCTCCGCGTCCACGGACCCGGCATAGGCGAGGAGATCGATCAGCTCGTCGTCGTTCACGCCGCGGATGACGACGGTGTCGAGCTTCACGTTGGCGAAACCGGCCTCCGTCGCCGCCGCGATGCCCGCCCGGACCGCGCGCAGCCCGTCGAAACGGGTCAGCTCGCGGAAGCGGTCGGCCCGCAACGTGTCCAGGCTGACGGTCAGGCGGTGCAGCCCGGCCTCCCGCAACGTCGCCGCCTGGTCGGCGAGCAACATGCCGTTCGTGGTGAGGGCGAGGTCCTGGAGGGCCGTCCTGCCGGCCAGCAGGCGGATCAGGTCGGGCAGGTTGGTGCGCAGCAGCGGCTCTCCGCCCGTGAGGCGCACCCGGTCCACGCCGGCGTCGGTGAACGCGTCGACGAGGGCGCCGATCTCCTCGAAGGTCAGGATGTCGCGGCGCGGCAGCCAGACGTACTCCTCCTCCGGCATGCAGTACTGGCAGCGCAGGTTGCACCGGTCGGTGACCGAGAGCCGCAAGCTGCGGAGCGGCCGATCGAGCGCGTCGCGCACAGGCGTCACTGCGCCCATTATCGCATCCGTGTCGCCCGGTTGGGCGGCGACGGCGGGCGGGGGCGCTCCGGCCATGAGGCTATAATCAAGGCTGGCGCCCCGCTCCGCCGCGCGGCAGCCCTTTCCGATTCGCGGCCAATTCATGATTCCGGCTATCCGCGGCACGCACGACATCCTGCCCGGCGAAATCGAGCGCTGGCAGCGGGCAGAGCAGGTGGTGCGCGACGTCTGTGAGCGCTACGGCTATCGGGAGATACGGACCCCGGTCATCGAGCGGGAGGAGCTGTTCGCCAAGGGGACCGGCGAGACGACCGACATCGTCCAGAAGGAGATGTACGCCTTCGAGGACAAGGGGGGCGAGCGGGTGACGCTGCGGCCGGAGGCGACCCCGAGCATGGTGCGCGCCTTCGTCGAGCATGCGCTCGAGCAGCGGCTTCCGACGGTCAAGATCTTCAGTCTCGGTCCGATGTTCCGCTACGAGCGGCCGCAGAAGGGGCGCTACCGGCAGTTCCACCAGCTCGACGTCGAGGTCTTCGGGGTGGCGGACGCCACGCTCGACGCGGAGGTCGTCGAGATGGCGGCGGCGCTCGTCGATGCGCTCGGCATCGACGATGCGGAAGTCGTCCTCAACTCGGTCGGCTGCGCCGAATGCCGTCCGGGGTTCAGTCGGGCTCTGCTGGCCGCCCTGGGGGATCGCGCGGCGGACCTCTGCGGCGACTGCCGGCGCCGCGCCGCTGTGAATCCGCTCCGGATCTTCGACTGCAAGGTGCCGTCCTGCCAGCCGATCGTCGACGCGCTGCCGCACGCGACCGATTACCTCTGCGACCCGTGCCGGTCGCACTTCGAGGCGACTACCGCCCTCCTGAAGGCGCTGGACGTCGACTTCCGCGTGTCGCATCGCCTGGTGCGCGGACTCGATTACTACACGCGCACCACCTTCGAGATCCGCGGCGGCCGCCTCGGCGCGCAGAACGCGCTGCTCGGCGGCGGGCGCTACGACGGTCTCGTTCGTCAGCTCGGAGGTCCGGATCGGGCCGGAATCGGTTTCGCGGCGGGGATGGAGCGGCTCGTGCTGGCGATGCCGGAAGGGCCCGGCCCCCGCGCGCCGGACGCGTTCATCGTCGCCCTCGGCGACGCGGCGCGGCAATCGGCCCATCGGCTGGCGCGCGACCTGCGGCGGGCGGGGCTGACGGTGCTGATCGACTACGGCGACCGTTCGATGAAGGCGCAGTTACGGCGGGCCAACCGCACCTCGGCCCGACACGTCCTCATCCTTGGGGAAGACGAGCTCGCGCGCGCGAGCGTGACCGTCAAGCACATGGCTTCAGGCGGAGAGACGCTGGTAGGGCGGCAGGACGTAGTACGGATGCTGACTGCCGACCCCGCATCCGCGGAACAGCCGGCCCCGAAGCGCGGGCTGAGCGTCCTGGCCGACGACGAGCCCGAGGGCGGGCCCGGGGATGTGGAACAGCCGGCCCCGAAGCGCCGGTTGAGGGTTCCCGACACAGCAGTGTGACGAACGCTCCGGATGCCGGCGCGCATCGCTCGGCGCCGGCCATGCCGCCTGCGCGGCCGGCAGAGTGCCGCCGGCGGATTGGACGGAACGACGGTGACTGACGAAGCACACGGCGACACGGGCGCGCCCCTGCGCACCCGCACCCATACCTGCGGCGAGCTCCGGCCGGGCGACGTCGGCGCGGACGTCGTCCTCATGGGCTGGGTCCACAAGGTGCGCGATCTGGGCGGGGTCACCTTCATCGACCTCCGCGACCGCTACGGGATCACGCAGGTCGTCGCGCGCGACGGGAGCGAGGTGCTCGCGGCCGCCAAGCGGGTGCGGGCGGAGTTCGTGCTGGCGGTTGCCGGTCCCGTGGAGCGCCGCTCGGCGGAGACGCTGAATCCGAAGCTCGCCACCGGCGAGGTCGAGGTCGAGGCGCGCCGGGTGGAGGTGCTCAGCGAGGCGCGCACGCCGCCGTTCCAGGTCGACGAGGAAACCCCCGTTTCCGAGGAGGTCCGGCTGCGCTACCGCTACCTCGACCTGCGCCGGTCGCGGATGCGCGAGAACCTCGGTCTGCGGCACCGCATCACGATGGCGGTCCGCAACAGCCTCGACGCGGACGGATTCTGGGAGATCGAGACCCCGCTCCTGACCAAGTCGACGCCCGAGGGCGCGCGCGACTACCTCGTGCCGAGCCGACTCCACCCCGGCTCGTTCTACGCCCTGCCGCAGTCGCCGCAGATCTTCAAGCAGATCCTGATGATCGCCGGGGCAGATCGCTACTTCCAGATCGTCAAGTGCTTCCGCGACGAGGACCTGCGCGCCGACCGGCAACCGGAGTTCACGCAGATCGACATCGAGATGTCGTTCGTCGACCAGGAGGTCGTCTTCGCCGCGGTGGAACGGCTCATGCAGGCCGTCTTCCGCGTGGTGGGCCGGGAGGTGCCGGCGCCTTTCCCGCGGCTCACGTACGACGACGCGATGGCCCGCTACGGCAGCGACAAGCCCGATCTCCGTTTCGAGATGCCGATCCAGGACGCGTCGGAGGTCTTCCGCGACGGCCGCTTCAAGGTCTTCCGCGAGCTGGTGGCCGGCGGCGGGTCCGTGCGCGCACTGGTCGTGCCGGACGCCGGGCGGCAGGCGCGGGCGCAGATCGACAACCTGGTGGACGAGGCGATCGCCCTCGGCGCGAAGGGGCTCGTCTGGGTCCGGCGGTCACCGGAGGGGGCGATCCAGAGCTCCATCCTGAAGGCGGCGGGGGAGGAGACGCTCACCCGCGTCGTCGAGCAGGTCGCGGCGGGGCGGGACGATCTGACGCTCCTCGTCGGCGGCCACGGCCACGAGGCATCCGTGCTGCTCGGGCAGTTCCGCCAGCGCCTCGCCGCCCGCGCGGGGCGCATCGAGGAAGACGCGACGGCGCTGGCCTGGGTGGTCGATTTCCCCCTGATGGAATGGAGCGAGACGGAGCAGCGGCTGGTCTCGATGCACCACCCGTTCACGTCGCCGCGCCGGGAGGATCTGGATCGCCTGGAGGACGACACCGCGGCGGTGCGGGCGCATGCCTACGACCTGGTCCTGAACGGCAGCGAGATCGGCGGCGGCAGCATCCGGATCCACGACGCCGAGCTCCAGGCGCGCATCTTCCGGCTGCTCAGGATCGACGACGCGGAGGCGAAGGCCCGCTTCGGGTTCTTCCTCGACGCGCTGCGCTACGGCACGCCGCCCCACGGCGGCATCGCGCTCGGCCTGGACCGGATCGTGGCCCTGGTGGCCGGGGAACCGTCCATCCGGGACGTGATGGCGTTCCCCAAGACGGCCGCCGCCGTCGACCTGATGGCCGGTTCGCCCTCGACCGTCGACCGGCGCCAGCTGCGGGAGCTGCATCTCGACGCATCGTCTTGACCGTCCGCCGAAAGCTTGGTAAACAATCCGGCAGCGGTAGGGGAGATCCCGATAGCCACACCTTCCCTTGTGAAGATCCCGATCCCCGACGAGGGGGCCGAGGCTCTCTTTGGTTCCCGCGACGAGAACCTCAAGCAGATCGAACACCTGTTCGACGTCCGGATCCGGACGGACGGGCATGACCTGCTCGTCAGCGGCGACGCTCCCAGCGTCGCCCGGACCGAGCGCGTGATCGACCAGCTCTCGGGGCTGCTTCGCGAGGGCTACCACTTCTCGCGCGACGACCTGCGCCGGGTTTCCCAGCTCGTCGAGGACGACGCGGCCGTCGACCTGCGCGACTACTTCGCGCAGGGGCCGGTCCGCGCCTCCGGCAAGCGCCACGTCACGCCGAAGACGGTCAACCAGCGGCGCTACCGGGACGCCATCGAGCGCTACGACGTGGTGTTCGGAGTCGGGCCGGCAGGCACGGGGAAGACCTACCTGGCGATGGCGCAGGCGGTGGCGTTTCTGACCGCGAAGCGGGTGAGCCGCATCATCCTGGCCCGGCCCGCGGTCGAGGCGGGGGAGAAGCTCGGCTTCCTGCCGGGCGATCTGCAGGAGAAGGTCAATCCCTACCTGCGACCGCTCTACGATGCCCTGTACGACATGCTGGACGGCGACAAGGTGGGCCGGCTGATCGACCGCGGCGTGATCGAGATCGCGCCGATCGCCTTCATGCGCGGGCGGACCCTGAACGACGCCTTCGTCATCCTGGACGAGGCGCAGAACACGACCCGCGAGCAGATGAAGATGTTCCTGACGCGCCTCGGCTTCGGATCGAAGGCGGTGGTCACCGGCGACATCACGCAAATCGACCTGCCGGCCGGCCGCACCTCGGGCCTGGTCGATGCGATCTCCGTTCTGCGGTCCGTGAGCGGGGTGGCGCTGGTCCGATTCAACGACCGCGACGTCGTCCGGCATCCCCTCGTGCAGCGCATCGTCAAGGCGTACGAGGCGGATGCGGATCGTGCTTCCGATGACAACTGACGACCCGGCCCCCGATCCCGACAGTTCGCGGATGGGGAGACGGCCCGCGCCGTGACCGCCGACCGCGAGCTGCGCGTCGTGGCCACGGATGGACGGGGGCGACCCCTGCCCGCGGAGCGCGATCTGCCCGCCGCCACCCTCGGCCCCTGGCTCGAGCGCCACGCTCCGCGCGCGGCCCGGGGCGCGGTGGCGGTCGCGCTGGTCGGCGACCGCAAGATGCGGGCGCTCAACCGGCGCTTCCGGGGCGTCGATCGGGCTACCGACGTGCTCGCCTTTCCGGCCGACGCCGCGAGCGGGTCGCCCCGCCCGCACGGCGCGCCCCGCATCCTCGGCGACATCGTGATCGCCACCGGGGTCGCCCGCCGGCAGGCGCGCGCCGCCGGGCAGCCGCTCGAGGTCGAGCTGCGCCGCCTGGCGCTCCACGGACTGCTCCATCTGCTCGGATACGACCACACGTGCGACGGCGGCCGGATGGCGCGCTTCGAGCGCCGCCTGCAGAAGAGGGGGGGGATCGCGTGATCCCCTACACGCTGGTGATCGAGGGCGTCGCCCTGTTTCTGCTCGCCTGCGCGCTCGTCTACCTGGGCACGGTCGACGCCGCGTTCACGGCGCTGATGCGACTGCCGCTCAGACTGAGCGCGGAGCGCGGACGCGCGCTCGAGCGGCTCGGCTACCTCGACGATCCGGCCCGCCTCTTCGTCCCCGTGCGCCTCCTCCAGGTGGTGACGGTGTCCCTGGCCGCCGGCGTGTCGCTGCTCGTGGCCGGCGGGGACGGGCTCGTCTCGGCGGGTATCGTCGCCAGTGCCCTGGCCGTCGCGGCGGTGGCCTGCGGGCAGCTCGTCCCGCTGCTCATCGTCCGCCGCGATCCGGAGGGCGTGCTGGTGCTGCTGCTGCCGTCGTTCGAGCGGGCGGTGCGGCCGGTCCGCCCCCTCAGCGAGGCGCTCGTCGGCCTGCTCCGGGGCATCGGCTACCGCGCCGAGGCGGGCGGCAACGGCAACGCCTCCGCGGGCGCCGCGGGAGCGGACGAACCGGCCGCGGGCGGGCAGCGTGCGGCGGACGAGGAGCAGGAGGAGCGCGAGCTGCTGCAGTCGGTGGTCGAGTTCGGCGACACGCTCGTGCGGGAGGTCATGACCCCGCGTCCGGACATCGTGGCCGTCAAGTCCACGGCGACCCTCGACGAGCTGCGCGCCCGATTCGCCGAGGAGCGCTACTCCCGACTGCCGGTGTACCGGGACAGCCTCGATACCATCCTCGGCTTCGTCGTCGTGCGGGATCTCGTGGGGTTGACGGACGCCGAGGGGAGCGACCGCATCGTCGACCGGCTGCTCCGGCCCGCCCATACCGTCCCGGAGACGAAGCGGGTGGCGGAGCTCCTGAAGGAGCTGCAGCGCGAGCGCGTGCAGAGCGCGATCGTGCACGACGAGTACGGCGGCACGGCGGGGCTGGTGACGATCGAGGACCTGCTGGAGGAGATTGTCGGCGAGATCCGCGACGAGTACGACCGCGAGGAGGACGAGCCGATCGTCGACGAGGGCGAGGGGGCGTTCCTGTTCGCGGGCGGCGTCAGCGTCGACGACATGAGCCGGCCTCTCGACGTGACGATCGAGGCGCAGGGTTTCGAGACCGTGGCGGGCTACGTGCTGTCGCGCCTCGGGCGGGTCCCGCAGGCAGGAGAGTCGTTCGACGCGGACGGCCTGCGGATCGAGGTGGTCGAGGCGGAGCGCCGGCGCGTGCGCAGGGTCCGCGTCCGCCGCACCGCCGGAGCGGCGGACGGCGCATGAGATCCGGCGTGGCGTCGCTCATCGGCCGGCCGAACGCGGGCAAGTCGACCCTGCTCAACCGGCTCGTCGGGACCAAGGTCGCGATCGTCTCCGAGACCCCGCAGACGACCCGGACCCGCATCCTGGGGGTCAGGAACGTGTCCGGCGACGGATCGGGCGCCTCCCGGCCGGGGCAGATCGTCTTCGTCGACACGCCGGGCATTCACCGCCCGCTGCACCGCATGAACGTCCGGATGGTCGATCTCGCGGTCTCGACGATCGGCGAGGTCGACGTGATCGTCCTGGTGCTCGACGCATCGACGCCGCGGGGCGCCGGCGACCGGTTCGTGCTGGGCCTGCTCGATGGGGTCCGGACGCCCGTGGTCCTCGCCCTCAACAAGATCGACCGGATGGCCAAGCCGCGGCTCCTGCCGCTCATCGACCACTACCGGGCGCAGAGGGAGTTCGCGGCCATCGTGCCGCTCTCGGCCCTCACCGGCGACGGCGTCTCCCGCCTCGAAGGGGTCATCCTGGACGAGCTGCCCGAAGGCGAACCCCTCTATCCGGACGACTACCTCACCGATCAGCCGGAACGAGTGCTGGTCGCGGAGACCGTGCGGGAGAAGGTGCTGCACCACACGCGGGCAGAGCTGCCGTTCTCGACGGCGGTGGTCGTCGACCGCTTCGACGAAGAGGCGGCGGTGGAGCCGGAGGCCGAGCTTGCCGGCGACGGGTCGACCCGCGCGCTCGCCGGGCGCCGGGACGGCGGACTCCTCCGGCTGTACTGCTCGATCGTGGTGGAGCGCCCGTCGCACAAGCGGATCGTGGTCGGACGCTCGGGCGCGATGCTGAAGCGAATCGGCAGCGAGGCCCGCGCCGACCTGGAGCGCTTCTTCGGCGCCCGGGTCTTTCTCGACCTGCACGTCCGGGTTCGGGAGGGATGGCGGGAGAGCCCGCGCGCACTTCGCGATCTCGGCCTCCAGGGCTGAGGCACCGCCGGCGGGGCCGTGGTACAATCGAGCGACCAGATGACCGAAGACGTGGGACAACGACCCACACCGGTCCGGGCGTTGGCGGGGCTTACGCCGCTCCCCGGTCACCACGATGCCGCCCCTCCGTCGACTCGACGTCGTGCTCGATTCGGTCAAGCGACTGCAGCGGATTGGTGCGACCGCCAACCTGCTGAACCTGCTGCAGAAGCAGCATCCCGCCGACCTCGCTGAAGTTCTCGGCGACCTGCGGCCCCTGGAACGCCGCTCGGCGTTCGACACCCTGCTCGGTCACAACAGCCGCCTCGCGATGGAGGCCCTGAGCGAGCTCGACCGCGAGGTCGGGGCGGCGCTGCTCGTCGACCGCCCCGCCGAGGCGCTGGCGCGGCTGTTCCCGGAGCTCCCGTCGGACGACGCGGCGGCGCTGATCGACCAGCTTCCCGAGGATCTGGCGGCGAGCGTCCTGGAGCTGATGCGGGAGTCCGGCGAAGTCCAGCATCTGCTCGGGTACGACGACCGGACGGCCGGCCGCATCATGAACCCCGAGGTCTTCGCCCTGTCGGAGGACCTGACGGCCGGGGAGGCGATTCAGGCCCTCCAGGGGTCGCGCGACGTCGAGATGGTCTTCTACCTCTACGTCGTCGACGAGCGCCGGCATCTCGTCGGCGTCGTCTCGCTGCGCCGGCTGCTGCTCGTCTCCCCCGAGACGCCGCTCAAGCGGATCATGACGACGGAGCTGATCCGCGCCCGCGTCGACACGGATCAGGAGGACGTGGCGCGCGAGGTCGCGGACTACAACCTGCTGGCCATCCCCGTGGTGGACGGGGAGAACAAGCTGGCCGGCATCATTACCGTCGACGACGTCATCGACGTCATCAAGGACGAGGCGACGGAGGACATCCTGCGGCTGGCCGGCGTGTCGGCCGACGAGAGCGTCGCGACCTCGCCGTTCGAGGCATGGCGCAAGCGGCTGCCCTGGCTCGCCGTGAACCTCGCGACGGCGGCGCTCGCCGCGCTCGTCGTCCAGCGGTTCGAGGCGACCATCGACCGGGTGGTGGCGCTGGCCGCCTTCATGACCATCGTGGCCAGCATGGGGGGCAACGCGGCCACCCAGACCCTGACCGTCATCGTCCGCGGGATTGCGCTCGGCGAGCTCACCTGGGGCAACACGTGGCGCGCCCTCCGCAAGGAGACGCTCGTCGGGCTCGCCAACGGCATGGTGTTCGGGATCGCCGGGGCGGGCATCGCGTGGTGGGTGGTGGGCAACCCGTACTTCGGGGCCATCCTGGCCCTGGCCATGGTGATCAACCTCATCGTCGCCGCGTTCGCGGCCACGCTGATCCCCATCTCGCTCCGCGCCCTCAAGGTCGACCCGGCCCTCGCCTCGGCGGTCTTCATCACGACGCTCACCGACGTGTTCGGCTTCTTCGCCTTCCTCGGGCTGGCGACGTTCTTCATCCGCTACCTGTAGCCGCGCCGGCCGGCCGCCGCCAGCGGGGCTGGCGCCATCCGCCGCGGGGTGGTCCTAGAATGAGGGCGGGCGGTCGACTCGGGGGCGCGGAGACGAATGCCGCTGCACACCGCGGACGCGCTGGTGCTGCGCACCTACAAGCTGGGCGAGGCGGACCGGATCGTGGTGTTCCTGACCGCCGATCGGGGCAAGCGGCGCGGAGTCGCGAGGGGCGCCCGCCGCCCGCGGTCCCGTTTCGGCGGGGCCCTCGAGCCGCTCACCCGCGTTCGCGCCACGTACTTCGAGCACGAGCGGAGGGAGCTCGTCCGCCTGCGCCAGGTCGAGCCGCTCGCGTCGCCGTTGACGAGCAGCCGGGCCGAGGCGCTGGTGTACGTGAGCTACTTCGCGGAGCTGATCGACGAGTGGGCGCCCGAGGCGGATCCGAGCGACCGCCTGTTCCGCCTCGGGGCGTCCGTGGCGGAGGCCCTCGCGGCGGGCGCGCCGGCGGAGCGTCTGGCCCGCTACTTCGAGTACTGGCTGCTGCGTCTGCAGGGCGTCTACCCCGCGCTGGCCGCGTGCCGGCGCTGCGGCGGGACACTAGCCGGGGGCACGGTCCGCCTCGCGCCGCGGCTCGAGGGGCTGCTGTGCGCGCAGTGCGCCGCGCCGGCAGAGGGGACTCCGCTATCCCGCGAGGCCATGGCCTTTCTCGTTGCGGCGCGGACCGCGGCGCCGCGGAGCCTGGCCGATCTGCCGCTGCCGGCGCGCGCGGAACGCGAGCTGGCGGCCGTCCACCGGCGGCTGCTCGCGGCGCACCTCGACAAGGAGTTGAAGTCGGCGCGCGTGGTCCGGGAGCTCGCCGCCGCCTACGGAGGTTCCGAGGAATCGACCGGCCCCGCCCGCCGGTGACCCGGCGGCGGCAAGGGGGCGCCGGTCACCGGCGCGCCGCCCGCTTGAGGCGATCGGCCAGCGTGCGCACCACCTTCAGGCGCGCGTAGCGCTTGTCGTTCCCCTCGACCAGGGTCCAGGGGGCTCGACGCGTGGAGGTGCGCGTCACCATCTCGTTGACCGCGGCGACGTAGTCGTCCCACTTCTTCCGGTTGCGCCAGTCCTCGTCGGTGATCTTCCACCGCTTGTACGACGTCGCCTCCCGCTCGCGGAAGCGCCGGAGCTGCTCGTCCCGGCTGACGTGTAGCCAGAACTTCACCACCACCGTCCCGTGCTCGACGAGCTGCTCCTCGAACTGCCGGATCTCGTCGTAGGCCCGCCGCCACTCGTGGGGCTTCGCGAAGCCCTCCACGCGCTCCACGAGCACGCGACCGTACCAGCTGCGGTCGAAGATGACGATCTGGCCCGCGCGCGAGAGATGGCGCCAGAAGCGCCACAGGTAATGGTGGGCGAGCTCCTCGTCCGTCGGCGCGGCAATCGGGATGACGCGGTAGTACCGCGCGTCGAGCGCCGCCGTGGCGCGGCGGATGGCGCCGCCCTTGCCGCCCGCGTCCCAGCCCTCGCAGACGACGACCGTCGACACGCCGCGTTCCCGGGCCCGGTACTGCGCGCGGTAGAGCCGCCCCTGCTGGCGCTCGAGCGCGGTCCGGGAGCGTTCCCGATCGACGGCGAGCGAGAGGTCGAGCGCCCCGAGGTGATCCGGAACGGCGACCTGGCTCCCTCGGGTGCCCGCCGGAGGGGGCTGCGCCGGCGCCGCCGGGGCCGCGAGAGCCTGGTTGATGCCTTCGAGGACGCGCGTCGCGACGGCGAGGTGGCGCTGATTCCGGTGCGCCGCGTCGATCACGTGCCACGGCGCCTGTTCGGTTCCGGTGACGGCGGCGGCGCGCTTCCAGGCCGCGACGACCCGGCGATGGAGGCTCAGGCGGTGCTTCTGCGGCTTGCCCGCCCGCCAGCGCCGCAACGGGTCCGCGGCCAGCGATTCCAGGCGCGTCCTCTGCTTGCGATGGTCGACGTGCAGCCAGCACTTCACAAGGACCGCACCGTCATCTGCCAGCGCCCGCTCGAGGGCCGCAATCCGGGCCATCCGCCGGTCGAAGGCCCCCTTGCCCAGCGTGCGCCCGGCGCGCTCCAGGATGGGCGGGCCGTACCAGCCGCTCAGGAACAGTCCGATCTGTCCGCGGCTGGGCAGCGTGCGCCAGTAGCGCCAGAAGGGGGGGCGCTCCCGCTCCTCGTCGGATGGCTTGCCCCAGGCCCGCGTGACGATGCCGCGGGGGTCCATCCACGCGTTCAGCAGGTCCGCCGTCTCGCCGCGGGCGGCCGTCTCGGGGCCGACCAGGAGCACGATGACCGGTCCGACCCCGGCGTGCCGCAACGCCTGCTGTGCCGCGAGCAGGGCCGCGCGGACGTGGGACGAGGCCTCGTCGGTCGCGCCGGGCGATCGTTCCGGTGACGGTCGGGGTGGCATGCCGGGGCACCATCGTACTACCACCGCGCATCCGCGGGCCGACGGGCGGCCTCCGTCCGACGACGGCACGAGTGGAGCGAGCCGGGGGCACAACGACTGCCTGGAGGGGGAGCGAGCCGAGGGCACAGACGACTGCCTGGAAGGGCGAGCGAGCCGCGTTGGCCGATGTCATCGCTGAGCGGCGTATGATCCGGTCCCTTGTCGGCATTGAACCGCCCGCCCGCCTCGGCCGTGCCTATCCGCCGTGCCCGACGCACCCGGCGCGGTTCGCTGCTCGTGCTGGTGCTGCTCGGAGTCGCGGCAGGGTGCGGCGCCCGGGCGGCGCCGGCGACCTCCCCGGCGGTCGCCGACGCGCGTACGGCGGTACGGGTCCGCACGGCGCTCGTCAACGATGCGGTGCTCGGGCCGCTGCCGATCGACGTCCTGGTGCGAGGCGGGATCGTGACGCTCCGCGGGACGGTGCGGCTCCCGGAAGAGGTGGACCTGGCCCTCGCTGTCGTGCGCGAAGTGGACGGCGTTGCGCACGTCGAGTCGGAGCTCGGGATCGGCGAGGCTTCCTCGCGTCCGGCCGTGCCGCCGGAGCGGGCAGGCTTCGGGCAGACGGCGGAGCGGGCGCGGCGGCCTGCGCTGGCCCCCCGCCCGGACGGCGGGCCGGCGCGGGTGATCGGCCTGGGGGCCGCGGTGCGGCTCACCCGGCCGTCCGGGGCCGGCTTGGGGGCGGCGCTCTCCGGAGGGCCGCTGCTGCGGTTGCGCCCCCGGAACGGCCTGGGCCCGACCGTCGCCTTCAACTGGATGAACGCGGAGGTCGAGTCCGGGCCGGCCGGCCGCCCGGGGCTCGCCGCGCTCGAGCTCCGACCGGTGATGGCCGGCGCGGAGTACGGCATCGCGCGCGGACGGTTCGCGGCGGGCGCGTCGATCGTGGCGGGGTACTCGTTCAACGGCCTGGGCGTCGACACCGAACGGGTGGGTGCCGGGCGAGCCATCGCGGTGCGCAACAGCCTCGTGTGGCGCCCGGGGGTCGGCGCCTGGTGGGACGTCTCCCCGCGGATCGGAATCCAGGCCTTCTACGGCTACCTCTTCACGCGCCCCGCCGTCACGTTCGCCAGCGACACCGAGATCGCCACGGAGCGGCTGCGCGTGGACGCGGCCGTCCTGAGCGTCGGGGTGGCCTACTGGGTCTTCTGAGGCGCCTGCAAGGGAAACCTGCGCCGCAGCACCGGCGGAGCGAGTGCGCGGCGCGAGCGCGGAAGAGGACGGGAGAATGTCGATGCGCGGCTTCGTGCGCACCGTGATCGTGCCGTGGCTGGCGCAAGGCGGGCGTGTCGTGGTCTTCGCCGGCCGCGCGCTGCGGGAGATGTTCCGGCCCCCGTTCGAGGTCCGGGAGACCGCGCGGCAGGTGTACGAGGTCGGGTGGCGCTCGCTGCCGCTGATCGCCGCGGCCGGCTACGCGGTGGGCATCGTGATGTCGATGCACACGCGGGCGTCGCTCGAGCGCTTCGGGGCGGAGGCGCTCATTCCCGCCGCGCTGGCCCTGGCCCTGGTCCGCGAGACGGGGCCGCTCGTCGTCGGCCTGCTCGTCTCGGGCCGGGTCGGGGCCGGGATCGGCGCCGAGCTCGGGGCGATGAAGGTGACCGAGCAGATCGATGCGCTCGAGGCGGTGGCGGTCGACTCGTTCAAGTTCCTGGTCGTCACCCGGGTCGCCGCCTGCATGCTCGCCATGCCCATCCTGACCGTCGTGATGAACTTCACCGGCATCGTGGGGGGGTGGACGGCGGAGTCGGCCGTGTCCGGCATGGGCTTCGAGTCCTACTTCCGGGCCGCGTTCTCGCTCGTCCAGTTCACCGACTACCTGCCGGGGACCCTCAAGACGATGGTGTTCGGCTTCATCATCGCGGTCACCGCCTCGTATCTCGGCGTCCACGCGTCCGGTGGGACGCAAGGGGTCGGCCAGGCCGCGACCCGCAGCGTCGTGACCGCGTCGGTGCTCATGATCGCGACCAACGTGGTGCTCGTGCGGCTGATCTTCTTCGTCTTTCCGGAGACCGCGGAGTGAGCGAGCCGGGGGCGGCCATCCGGCTCGAGGGGGTGTCGAAGGCGTTCGGCACGTTCCGCGTCCTGGACGACGTCACGCTCCGCATACCGCGCGGGCGCGCGACGGTCGTGCTCGGCCGGAGCGGCACGGGCAAGAGCGTGATGCTGCGGCACATCGTCGGCCTGCTGCAACCGGACGCCGGCCGCGTCTTCGTCGGCGAGGACGAGATCACCGCCCTTCCTCCGGCCGGGCTGGCCGCGGTGCGGCAGCGGATCGGCTTCCTCTTCCAGAACGCCGCCCTCTTCGACTCGATCACGGTCGCGGAGAACGTGGCCTTCCCGCTGCGCCGGCACACGACGCTCTCCGACGCCGAGATACGCACGCGCGCGCGGGACAAGCTGGCCGCGGTCGGGCTGGCCCGGGCGGCCGAATCGATGCCGGCCTCGCTCAGTGGCGGGATGCGCAAGCGGGCCGGCCTGGCCCGCGCGATGGCACTCGACCCGGCCATCCTGCTCGTCGACGAGCCGAGCGCCGGCCTCGACCCGGTGACGTCCGGGGAGATTGACGACCTGCTCGCCAGCACCCGGCAGGAGCGCGGCACGACGCTGATCGTCGTCACCCACAACATTCCGAGCGCGCGGCGCCTCGCCGATGCGATGCTGTTCCTCCACGAGGGCCGGGTTCTCGCCCGCGGCTCGGCGGCCGACCTGGAGCAAAGCGAGCACGCGCTGGTGCGCCGGTTCATGCGGTCGGAAGCGGGCGGGTGAGAAAGCAGGGAGGACGAGATGGGATCCCCACGTCTGGCGATGGTCGGCGCGTTCGTGATCGGGGGGTTGCTGCTGTTCGCGGTCGGACTCTTCCTCATCGGCGATCGCCGCCTGCTGTTCAGCGAGCAGTTCGAGGTGGAGGCCGACTTCGGGAACGTGGCCGGCGTCGAGATCGGCACCTCGGTCCGTCTCTCCGGGCTTCCCGCGGGGGAGGTGATCGGCATCGCGATTCCCGGCGAGCCGGGGGGACGCTTCGTGGTCCGCATGCGCGTCCGGGAAGACCTGCACGCGCTGGTCCGGGCCGACTCCGAGGCCGCCATCCTCTCCGACGGCTTGCTCGGCTCCGCCTACATCCAGCTCCGGGCGGGCACCGGGGCGGCGCCGCTCGTGGCGGACGGCGGCTCGCTGGCCGGGGTCGACGCCGTCGAGATGTCGGACCTGATCGTCGAGGGTCGGGAGACGTTCCGGATTGCGGCCGACGAGATGACGCGGATGCGCGCGGAGCTGTCGGCGACGTTCGGAGACCTGGGCGACACCGTGACGGCCACGAACCGCCTCCTCGCCGAGGTGGGGACCGGAGTGCGGATGATGAGCGAGGCCAGCGCCGATCTCGTGGCCGAGTCGCGCGGGCTGGTGGCCGACGTGCGCACGGTCATGAGCACGGTCGCCGCGGGTCAGGACGCCGTCGAGGACGTGCTGCGGGAGACGGAGGCGGCGATGGGCGCCGTGCGGGGGAGCGCCCAGGAGGTCGAGCGGGCCATCGTCCGCTTCAGCGGTCCGGGAAGCGTCACCGACCGTCTGCTCGACGACGCCCGGACGGCGATGCGCCATGCGCGCGAGGTGATGGCGGACGTGGCCGACAACACCGAGGCGCTGAAGCGGAACTGGTTGTTCCGCGGCTTCTTCGCCGAGCGCGGCTTCTACAACCTCGACGAGCTGACGCGGGACGAGTACCGCGCGCTCGAGGCCGACGAGCGCTACACCGTGCTGCGCGTGTGGCTGGCGGCGGACCGGCTGTTCGAGGAAGGTGGGGAGGGTGCGGACGGAACGCTGATGCTCAGGGTGGACGCCGGCCGGCGCATCGACGAGGCGATGGGCGAGCTCCTCCAGTACCCGCGCACCAGCCCTCTCGTCGTGGAGGGCTACTCCACGCTGCGCGAGGACGGCCCGCGGATGAACGACGCCCGCCGGCGAGCCGAGCTGGTCCACGACCACGTCGCGCGCACGTTCGGGCGCCCCGCCGGCGCCACCGCCGCGATGCCGCTCGGCGCCGAGGCGCCGGACAGCCCGGCGCGCGACGGCCGATGGGACGGCGTTGCGCTGACGCTGTTCGTGGAGACGGAGCGCCTCGCCGGCACCGCGGCAGAGCAGTGACAGGGACTCCGTGGAAGCTCCCCGTGCTTCCCACGACCGCGGGTGGCATGAGAGGATCGGCAGGTGGACGTGCTAACGGCGGTGGCAGCGGTGATCGGCGCGGTCGCGGGTCTGGTGGCTGCGGCCGCGAGCCTATGGAATGCCCATCAGTTCAGCGTGCTGAAGGGCCGCGTCGACGAGGTCAGCCGCAATCTGACCGCGCACCTCAGCGCTCCCGGCCTGCACCGCTGACGAGCGGTGAGCGTCGTCATCGACCGGATTCACGGCTCACCGTCGGGAGCATCGATCACCTGGTCGACGGCGTAGGAGCGGACGTCCATCTCCACGCGCCCTTCCTCGATCATCTGCATCAGCCGGCGCCCGTCGGGCGTCTCGAAGTCGGGGCTGCGCAGGCAGGCCTCGTGGTCGGCCTCGGTCCGCCACTGGAGGTAGCTCAGGATTGCGTCGTCGTCGTGGCTGCGGTGCAGGGAGGACGAGACGAAGCCGGGCTGGCGGGCGAAGATGTGCTGCGTCGCGCGGCAGATGTCGAGCACCTGCCTCCGATCGTCGGCCGAGGGCGTCCGGACGCGAACGACGACCGTGAAGAGATCGGCCCCGGCGCGGATGCTCGCCACGGCCGCCGATTGTACAATGCAGGGATCCGCGCGCGGGGATCGGCCCGCCGGCCCTTGCGAAGGCTCGGGACCGGCGCCGGCCGTCAGGAGATACCGACCCGGGCAGGGAAGCGCTGGAGCGAACAGGGAGGAAGGCAATGAGAGCACGAGGCTTCGTCGCGGTGTTCGTCACGCTGGCGGTGACTGCGTTCGCCGCATCGGCCGGTGCGCAGGCCCCGTACGACCCGCCGCGGCTCCCCGATGGGAAGCCGGATCTGCAGGGGGTGTGGGACTACCGCACGCTGACGCCGCTCGAGCGGCCGGCGGACCTGGCCGACCGGGAGTTCCTGAGCGACGAGGAGCGGGCGGAGCGGGAGTCGGCGGCCCTGGCGCGCGACCAGCAGGCGAACGCGCCCATCGAGGTGGGCAGGGAAACCCTCCCGGTCGGGGGCGACGTGGGTGCCTACAACTCCTTCTGGGTCGACCAGGGCGCGCGGGTCGTCGAGGACCAGCGGACGTCCCTCATCGTCGACCCGCCCAACGGGCGCATTCCGGAGCTTCAGCCGGGCGTCGAGATGAAGGTGCTCTCGCTCGGCGAGGACCTGCCCGGCGAGCGGCCGGTGCGCGTCCGCGCGGCGGGGATCGGCACCGACAGCTACGAGGACCGCGGGCTCGCGGAGCGGTGCATCCTGGGGTTCAACTCCGGGCCGCCCATCGTGCCGGTCGGCTACAACCAGAACATCCAGATCTTCCAGACGTCCGACCACTTCGTGATCCTGAACGAGATGGTGCACGACGCGCGCATCGTCCCGCTCGACGGACGCGCCCACCTGCCGGACGACGTCCGCCAGTGGATGGGCGACTCGCGCGGGTACTGGGACGGCGATACGCTCGTGGTCGAGTCGACGAACTTCACCGACCAGACGGCCGCCTTCAACCCGTCGGTGGCGACCGCCATCGGCTCCGGCACGACGCTGCACCTGACGGAGAGGTTCAGCCGGACGGGCGACGACACCCTGCTCTACGAGTTCACCGTCAACGACCCCGCGAGCTTCACGCGGCCCTTCACGGCGGCCCTGCCGATGAAGACGAGCGACGGCATCTTCGAGTACGCGTGCCACGAAGGGAACTACGGGCTGTTCAACATCCTGGCCGGTGCGCGGGCCGAGGAGCGGGAGACCCAGGAGCAGTGACGGCGGCCGCCACGGCGGACACGCGAGGGCGGACGTCGGCTGCCGGATCCGAATGACCCTGCAAGACCTCGTCCTGTCGCTCTCGCGCTTCTGGTCGGAGCGCGGCTGCCTGCTGCAGCAGCCGCTCGATGTCGAAGTGGGGGCGGGGACGATGCACCCGGAGACGTTCCTCCGGGTGCTCGGCCCCCGCCACTGGAGCGTGGCGTACGTGCAGCCGTCGCGGCGTCCCGCCGACGGGCGCTTCGGGGAGAACCCGAACCGGCTCTTCAAGCACCACCAGTTCCAGGTCATCCTGAAGCCGTCGCCCGACGGCGCACAGCGGATCTACCTCGACAGCCTCGAGGCGTGCGGCATCGATCCAACCCGCCACGACGTCCGCTTCGAGGAGGACAACTGGGAGTCGCCGACCCTCGGCGCGTGGGGCATCGGCTGGCAGGTGCTGCTCGACGGGCTCGAGATCACGCAGTTCACCTACTTCCAGCAGGCAGGGGGCATCGACCTCGCGCCGATCTCGGTCGAGTTGACGTACGGGCTCGAGCGCATCGCCATGCACCTGCAGGGCGTCGACAACGTCTACGACCTCCTGTGGGCCCCCGGCGTTTCCTACGGCGAAGTGCGGCATCGGGAGGAGGTCGAGCAGTCGAAGTACGCCTTCGGCGAGGTCGACCTCCCGGCCGGAGAGTACGGCCGGGCACACCGCGATCTCTTCGACCGCTACTACGAGCTGGCCGAGCGGCTGCTCGGATCCGGCTTGACCCTGCCCGCGCTCGACCACTGCCTCAAGTGCTCGCACGCCTTCAACCTGCTCGACGCCAGCGGCAGCATCGGCGTCACGGAGCGAGCGGCCTACATCCTCCGGGTGCGGAAGCTGGCGGTGGCGATAGCCGAGGCGCACGTCGCCTGGGAGCGGGACCACGCGGCGGTCGCGGGCGAGGGCGCGCCGACCGCCGGGCGGGCGGACGATTCGGCGTCGGAGCGGACGGCGGCGGCACAGGCCGGCGGCGCGTGAGCATGGCGAACCGCGAGCTGCTGGTCGAGGTCGGCTGCGAGGAGATGCCGGCGAGCTGGATCCCCGGCCTCGAGGCGCAGGTCGCCGAGCGGTTGGCGGCCCGCCTGGCGGAAGCGCGGATCGCAGCGCACACCCCGGTGCGGGCCTTCGTCGGCCCCCGGCGGCTGGTGGCGACGGTCGCCGAGCTCGCGGACCGGCAATCCGACCTGCAGGAGACGGTCACCGGCCCTCCGGTTCGTGCCGCTTTCGATGCCGCTGGGATGCCCACGAAGGCGGCGCTCGGCTTCGCCCGCAAGCAGGGCGTCGACGTCTCGGACCTCGAGCGCATCGAGACGCCGAAGGGCGAGTACCTCGCCTGCCATCGCCGGCAGCCCGGCCGGGCCACCCCGTCGATGCTCGGCGGCGTCCTCTCCGCCACCCTGCGCGACCTCGCGTTCCCGAAGGCCATGCGCTGGGATGCCACGCTCGACGACGGGCGTGGCGAGTTCCTCTTCGGCCGGCCCGTCCGCTGGCTGCTGTTCCTGTTCGGGGGCCGGGTCGTGCCGTTCACCATCGGCCGGACGCCGGGTGCGGTGGCGTCCGGCGTGGCGCCGGTCCATTCCGGCAACGTCACCTACGGGCACCGCTTCTTCGCCGAAGCGGGAGCGCCCGGACGGCCGATCGAAGCGACGTCGTTCGCCGACTACCGTGAACGCCTGGCGGGCGCCTATGTGCTGATTGAGCGCGCGGAACGCCGCGATCGCGTCACGAGCGAGCTCCATAACGCCGCTGCGGCCGCCGGCGGGCGGCTGGCGCCGCTCGATGGGCACTCGTCGCTGCTCGGGGAGGTGCCCGATCTCGTCGAGCACCCGGCCGTGGTGACGGGGACGTTCCCGCGCGACTTCCTCGCGCTGCCGGATGAGGTGCTGTCGACGACGATGGTGCACCACCAGCACTATTTCCCCGTCGTCGATACGCTGGGCCGGCTATCGGCCCACTTTCTTGCGGTGACCAACACCCCGGGCGACGACGCGGCCCGCACGGCGCGCATCGCCCGGAACGCGGAGCGCGTCCTCGTGGCCCGACTCCGCGACGCGCGCTTCTTCTGGGACGCGGATCGAGCGCAGCAACTCGAGGACCGGCTCGACCGGCTCGACACCCTCCTCTTCCACAAGCGTCTCGGCAGCTTCCGGGCCAAGTCGGAGCGGACGGCGGACCTCGCGGCCCGCATCGCGCGTGACGTGCTCGCGTGCCCGGAAGCGGCACCGAGCGCTCGACGGGCTGCGGAGCTGGCCAAGGCCGACCTGGCCACCGACATGGTGGGGGAGTTCCCGGAGCTGCAGGGCGTGATGGGCGGCGTCTATGCGCGCGAGCAGGGTGAACCTGAGGCTGTCTGGAAGGCGATCTATCACCACTATCTCCCGGTCGGCGTTGGCGCGGACGATCCGCCGGTGAGAAAGGACCTGGGTGAGGCGGCGAGCACGTGGGCAGCCGTGTCGTTGGCCGACAAGGCCGACGCGGTGGCCGGCCTCTTCGGTGCTGGCGAGAAGCCGACCGGCTCCCGGGATCCCCTGGGCATCCGCAGGCAGGCGCAGGGTCTGATGCGGATCCTGATCGACCTGCCCGAGCTCACGGGTCTGACGGCGCGCGTGCGGATCGGGCAGGTGTTCGAGCCGGCTCGCAGCGCGCAGGCGAGCGACGACTGGTCGAGCGTGTACTGGGCGCTCGATCGGCTTGGCCGGAAGTGGAGGGATTGTCGTTCCGTCAAGGGAATCGCGGACGATACGGGAATGGGTGAGCCGCGCGTGCGGGATCTGCTCGAAGAGCACCGGTCGGAGGTGCGTCAGGTCACGGCTGCCGCCGGGTGGTCAGGCTACGCCCTGAAACTGAGGCCTGCGATATTCCTCCTCGAGCGACTTCGCTACCTGTTGGAAGCTCGCGGATTCGATGTGCGCAACGTGCGCGCCGTTACCCACCAGTGGCCCGACGACGTCTGCCCGCTCGACGCCCGCCGGAAGCTGGAGGTGCTGCCCGAGCTTACCGACAGTCCGGACTTCCGCATCCTTGCGACGCTCTTCAAGCGCGTCAAGAACATCGCTCGCGAGTTGGCGACCGCTGAGGAGTCCGGCACTCCGTTGGAAGATCTGCTCGAGGAGCCCGCCGAACGCGCCCTGCTTGCGGAGCTCGATCGGCGCAGCCCGCTCGTTGACCATGCCGTCCGGCGGGGCACTGGATTCCGCGAGGCGTTTGCGGAGGCTGCGAGGATAGGTCCTGCGGTCGACCGGTTCTTCACCGAGGTTTTCGTCATGGCCGACGACCAGAAGCTGCGCCTCGCCCGCCTTCGCCTGATGAAGAGGGTGGAGCAGTTGGTCCTCCAACTCGCCGACGTCTCCGAGATCGTTCCCGAGGTGTAGACCGGCGGGGGAGGACCGGCGGTGTCCTGTGGCGCAGTGGCGACCATGGTCCTGGCCATGGTCATGATAGTATGGGTCCGCGCGGGGAGGATGCGTATGAGGATCCGCGGCGACAAGGCGGGCCGGACCATGAAGGCGTCGGAGTTCAAGGCGACCTGCCTGAAGCTGATGGACGAGGTTGCGAAGACCGGCGAGGAGATCGTCATCACCAAGAACGGGCGACCGGTCTCGCGCCTGGTGCCGTACCGGGAGTCGCCCGGACTCGGGTTCGGGCGCAACCGGGACGCCATCCGGATCCGGGGTGACATCGTTTCGCCCATGCCCCCGGAGTGGTTCGAGAAGTCCGACGATTCCGACGAGGGGCTGTTTTGACGCTCCTCGATACGCACGTACTGATCTGGCACGAGAGCGGCGACGGCCGGTTGGGGCCCCGGGCCCGTCGGGCGTTTGCGCAGGCGCTGGAGCAGGGCGAAGCGGCGGTCTCCGCCATCTCCTTCTGGGAGGTCGGGATGCGCGTCCGGAAGGGGCGGCTCGATCTTCTGCTCGATCCGGAGGCGTGGCGCCGGGATCTGATCGGCCACGGGCTGATCGAGATTCCGATCGATGGCGCCATCGCGTCGCGCGCGGGCCTGCTCGCGAAGATGCATGGGGATCCGGCGGACCGGATCATCGTGGCCACCGCGCTCGAGGGGCACCGCCTGATGACCGCGGACCGGCAGATGCTCGAGTGGCCCGGCCCGCTGCGCTGCGTGAGTGCGAGAGACTGACGGATCCCTGCCGACCGCCCTCCATCAGGCCGTCGGACTTGCCTTGGGCGCAGGGCGGACCCTCGCCGTCATGGATCGGCGGACCACCCGGCCCCGGCCCGCCCGGGCCGCACCTCGATGTGCAGCTCCGCCGTCGGCGAGTTCCGCTGCGCGAACCAGAGCACGCCTTCGGCGACCACGTCGAACACCGCGCGGTAGTCGCCCGCCTGCTCGATCGGCGGCAGCTCGACGTCCACCGTCACGCTCTCGCCGGGACGCACGTCGTGCGGCAGCAGGCCGCGGTACCAGTCGTAGTCGATGGCCGGGGCGCCCGGCGCCGCCGCGTGGAGGTGCGCGCCGAGGCGGGTCCAACCCGCGGTGTTCGGCGCCTCGGTCAGCCAGCGCGTGTCGCCCGTGTTGTGGATCCGTACGGGGAGCGTCGCCCGCTCGCCTGCCGCGAGGGTCAGCCGATCCGGTTCGATCTCGATCCGCGCCCGCGCCGACTGCGGCCGCCGGGTGGTGGGGACGAAATCGCCCTTGTAGAGGACAACGTAGGAGATGCTCTGCAGCGCCTGGCACCAGAGGCTCCAGTAGTGGCGCAGCCCGTAGCCGAGCAGGAACTGCCGGAACGCGGCCGGCTCGATCTCGATGGACGGAGGGAGCGCCAGCGGGATCACGCGGACGCCGTCGAAGCCGTTCGCCAGGGCGAGCCGTTCCAGCTCCTCGGAGGCGAACTCGTTCTCCAGCACGCCCCACTCGTCGGCCTCGTGCCGGCTCGTCTCCGCGGCCCCGTGCCCGGAGCCCGGCTCGCACATCGCGACCACGCCGCCCGCCTTCAGCACGCGGGCCATCTCACGCAGGATCTCGGCCTGGTTGGGGATGTGGTGGAACGCGTCGTAGATCACGATCTTGTCGACGTGACCGTCGGGCAGCGGGATCCGGTGCCCGTCGTAGGGCAGGAACTCGGGCTTCAGATCCCAGTTGGTGAGCGGATCCCGCTCGAAGAGCTCGCGACCCATCCGGAGGGCGGTCGGCGAGACGTCGATGGCGATCGTACGGCAGCCGAAGCGATTGAGGAAGTGCGAGAGCCAGCAGGTGCCCGCGCCGAGCTCCGCCGTGACCTCGCCGGGGCTGAGACGCAGCCAGTGCGCGAGCACGCCGATGTCGAACATCCGCCGCGCGAAGTTGAGCGTGTCGCTGTAGGGCTTGCCCAGCAGGAAGCCCACGTCCCGCTGCTCGGCGAAGTAGCGCTCGGACGCGCGGTTGAACTCGTCGGTGCGAGCCGCGAGCTCGGCCGTGGTGAAGGGCGGCCGCGCCGTGCGCCGCTCCATCTGCCAAGTGACGAACAGGCGGGTCGCCACGAGCTCGATGAGCAGCTTCATGCGCACCGAGCGCTTCGCCAGCCAGCGGCAGGCGGCGACGATCCAGTCGGCGGCGCGTTCCTTCTTGTTCACCGCGGGGCTGCCGGTCGGGGGTCAGGGCCGTTGCTGCAGGCGCTCCTCGAGGCGGGCGAGGGCGGCCCGCGTCCGCGCCAGCTCCCGCAGGAGCTCGTCGCCCGTCGGCGGCGCCTCGAGCTCGCGCAGACGATCCTGCCGGGCTTCGTCCAGGCTGTTGATGACGACGGCGATGAACAGGTTGATGACGACGAACGTGCCGACGACGACGAAGCTCACGAAGTAACTCCAGGCCCACCAGTGGTGCTCCAGGGCGGCGTACATGATGTCCGTCCAGTCCTCGAGCGTCACGATGCGGAACAGGGACAGGAGCGAGATGCCGAGCGTGCGCCAGTGCGTCGGGTCGACCTCGCTGAAGAGGTGATACCCCGCGACGCCGTAGACGTAGAAGATGATCGACATCAGGGCGAGGACGTTGAACATTCCCGGCACGGACCGGATCAGCGTCGCCACGATCAGCCGCAGCTCGGGCAGGGCGGAGACGAGGCGCAGGACCCGGAACAGGCGCGCCAGCCGCGCCAGGGTCGCGAGCTCGCCGGTGCTCGGCAGGAGACTCACGACGATGACCGTGAAGTCGAAGACGTTCCAGCCGTCGGCGAAGTAGTCGCGGAGCCGCGGCCAGACTGCCGCCATCTTGATCAGCGCCTCGACTACGAAGACGGCAAGGAAGACCTGACTGGCGAGCTCGAAGGTCCCCCCGGTGAGGGCTGCGAGGGTGGGGGAGGTGTCGAGCCCGATGACCACCGCGTTGATGGCGATGACGGCCGTCACGCCGTGGCGGAACCAGCCGGCCTGGACGGTGCGCCGCGACCACGCGGTGAGCCCGTGGCTGCCGGTCCGTCCGTCAGCTGCGTCGCGCACGCCGGGTGGACCTGCGGTTCGTGGCGGCGCGGTCGCGCGCGGGGCGGGGGGCGGACGGTCGCACGACCGCGATCTTATACGCGCGGGTCCGGGCTGCGGGTACGGGCAAGTCGGGCTAGCGCCGCCAACCCGTCGCAGGCTCCGGGTCGGCCCCGGCCGCCACCGTCCCAGGCGCTTGCGCCGCGGCACGCCACTCCGTTGGCGTTCTGCGCCGCAAGCTCCTAGAATGAGCCGTCGGCGGCGCCGCCGGCGTCCCCCCGCCGGCCGTTGCCGGCGGCCGGGACGGAAGCACCTGCGACGAGCCGGCCCCACACCATGCCCGAGAAGCAATCGACCAGGAAGACGCCTCCGCGGGGGGCGGCGGGAGCGAAGTCGGCCGCCGCGAAGCCGGCCGGAGCCAATTCGGCCACCGGGAAGTCCGCCGGACGGCGGTCCGCTGCCGCCCCGCGGAAGCGGGCCGCCCGACAGGGCACGGGCGCCGCCAGGGCCGCGGGACCCCGCTACGTCTACGCGTTCGGGGGCGGACAGGCCGACGGGGACCGGTCGATGCGCGACCTGCTCGGCGGCAAGGGGGCCAACCTCGCCGAGATGACGCGGGCCGGGCTCCCGGTGCCGCCCGGGTTCACGATCTCGACCGAGGCCTGCACCGTCTACTACGAGCAGCGCCGCCGCGTGCCCGCCGCCATCGACGCCGAGATGGACCGCCACGTCGCCGAGCTCGAGAAGCTGACCGGCCTGAGGCTGGGCTCCGCCGAACGGCCGCTGCTGGTGTCCGTCCGCTCCGGGTCCAAGTTCTCGATGCCCGGCATGATGGACACCATCCTGAACCTGGGACTCAACGACCGCGCCGTCGAGGGCCTGAAGGCGCGCACGTCCAACGGCCGGTTCGCGTTCGACAGCTACCGCCGCTTCATCCAGATGTTCGGCAACGTCGTGCTGGAGGTACCCAGGGAGGCGTACGAGGCCGTGTTCGAAGGCGTGAAGGCGCACCGGGGCGCGGCGCTCGACACCGAGCTCGACGAGATCGCCCTGCGCGAGACGGTCGACCGCTTCAAGGCGGTCACGATCCGCGAGAGCGGCGAGCCGTTTCCGCTCGACCCGCGGCGCCAGCTCCGGATGGCGCGCGACGCGGTGTTCCGCTCGTGGCAGAACCCGC
>JAPOYG010000642.1 GCA_026706755.1 Acidobacteriota bacterium | reverse complement strand
GGTCCGGTCCGCCTCACCCGTGCGGAGTGGCGGCGGTCGTGGCCGGCCTGGCTGCGGGGCACGCTGGTCGGCTTCTTCTGCGGGGTGCTGCCGGGAGCCGGCGCGACCGTGGCGAGCTTCCTCGCCTACGACGTGGAACGGCGTAGCTCGCGGCGGCCCGAGGAGTTCGGCGAAGGCGCCATCGAGGGGGTCGCCGGTCCCGAGGCAGCCAACAACGCCAGCGCCGGCGGCAGCCTGGTGCCGCTGCTGGCGCTCGGCATCCCCGGCTCCGGCACGACCGCCGTCATGCTCGCCGCCTTCCAGATGTACGGGCTGCAGCCCGGACCGCTGCTGTTCACGCAGGATGCGACCCTGGTGTGGGCGCTGATCGCTAGTCTCTACGTCTCCAACTTCCTGCTGCTGGTGCTGAACTTGCCTCTCGTCCGGGTCTGGGTGCAGCTCCTGCGCGTCCCCCGGCCGCTGCTGTTCGCCGCGGTCCTCGCGTTCGCCACGCTGGGTGTCTACAGCCTCGACGGCAGCCTCGTCGACGTCGGCGCGATCTACGTGCTGGGGCTCGCGGCGTGCGTCCTGCGGGGTCACGGCGTGCCACCCGCCCCGATCGTCCTGGCCGTCGTCCTCGGCCCGCTCCTCGAGCAGGAGTTCCGGCGCGCGATGGCGATCTCGGGGGGCGACCCGACCGTCTTCGTCACCCGCCCGATCGCCGCGGGCCTGCTCGTGCTGGCGATCCTGGCCGTGGCCGCACCGCACCTGGTCGCCGCAGCGCGGCGGGGTCGGTCTCCGAGGGCCCGCGGGTGAGGGGCGACCGGGCGCCGAACGAACGCGGCCCGACGTCGACTCGTCGTACTACACAGGCTCGCAGGAGCCTGCGCGCCAGACCGCGCGACGCAGGCGTTCGCGCCGGCGCAGGCTCCCGACGCGGCCGGCGCGCAGCAGGGCCGCCGATCCTCGGGGGAGGTCGTACATGACCGCAGCTCGTCGCTCCCGTCCGCCGGTCCGCAACCGCCTCGGATGGCGGCAGCGCCTCGCCAGGCTCGGGGGCTCGCCCGTCGACCTCGACCTGCGCGACTTCGATGCGCCACTCGAGACGGTCCGGGAGATCGAGCGGGATCTGGCGGAGCTCTCCGACGCCGCGATCTCGGAGCGGGCGGAGGCGCTGCGACGCCGGGCGCGGGGCGGGGTGGAGCTCGACGGGCTGCAGGCCGAGGCGTTCGCGCTCGTGTGCGAGGCCGCGGCCCGCACCCTGGAAGAGCGGCCGTTCGACGTGCAGGTGGTGGCGGCGCTGGCCCTCGCCCGCGGGCGCATCGTCGAGCTGCAGACCGGTGAAGGCAAGACCCTGGCCGCGGTGATGCCGGCGGCGCTGCACGCCCTCGGCGGCGATGGCGTGCACGTGCTGACGTTCAACGACTACCTGGCCCGCCGCGACGCGGAGTGGATGGGGCCGATCTACCGGATGCTGGGCCTGACGGTGGACGCCGTCCGGCAGGGAATGCCCCCGGCGGCCCGCCGGCGCGCCTATCGGGCCGACGTCACCTACGTCACGGCCAAGGAGGCGGGCTTCGACCACCTGCGGGACCTGCGGGCGACCGACCCCGAAGCGGTCGTGCACCGGCCCTTCCACGCGGCGCTGGTCGACGAAGCCGACTCGCTGCTGATCGACGAGGCCCGGACGCCGCTCGTGCTCGCCGGACGCGCCGAGCCGCGCGACTCGATGGCACGGCGGATCGCGGAGCACGTGGCGGCGCTGGCGCCGGGCGTCGACTTCGACGCCGACGAGTACGGGCGCAGCGTGGAGCTGACCGAGGCGGGACTGGCCCGCATGGAGCGGACGCTCGGGGTCGACAGCCTGCACGACGGGGAGCACTACGGGCTGCTGACCGGGGTGAGCTGCGCCCTGCACGCGCGCGTCCTGCTGCGGCGCGACGTCGACTACCTCGTGCGGGACGGGCGCATCGGCATGATCGACGAGCACACGGGGCGCGTCGTGCCCGACCGGCACTGGCCGGACGGGCTGCAGGCGGCGCTCGAGGCGAAGGAGGGGCTCGACCCCGACGCGGGCGGCCGAATCCTGGGCTCGATGCCGCTGCAGCACTTCCTGCGCGCCTACCCGTTCCTCTGCGGCATGACGGGGACGGCGCGCGCCGCCGCGGACGAGCTCCGCGAGATCTACGGGCTCGAGGTCGTGGTCGTGCCGACGAACCGCCCGCTCGTCAGGGTCGATCGCCCGGACGTCGTGTTCACGCATCGCGAGGCGAAGGAGCGGGCGGTCGGGGCCGAGGTTCGGCGCGCGCATGCCGTCGGGCGGCCGGTCCTCGTCGGCACCCTGAGCGTCGTGGAGTCCGAGCGGCTCGCCGCGAGGCTGCGCGCCGCGGGCATCGCCTGCGAGGTCCTCAACGCGAAGAACGACGCGGCCGAAGCCCGCATCGTGGCGCGCGCGGGGCGGCTCGGCGCCGTCACCATCTCGACCAACATGGCAGGACGCGGCACCGACATCCGGCTGGGCGGCGCCGACGAGGGGGAACGCGAGCAGGTGGCGGCGCTCGGCGGGCTCTACGTCATCGGCACCAACCGGCACGAGAGCCGGCGTGTCGACCTGCAGCTCCGGGGGCGGGCCGGCCGGCAGGGGGACCCGGGCGAGTCGCGCTTCTTCGTGAGCCTGGAGGACGACCTGCTCGTCCGCTACGGCATCCGCGACCTCATTCCCGCGCGCGTCATGCCGGCGCCCCGCGACGAGCCGATCGAGCATCCGATAATCCGCCGCGAGATCGCCCGCGCGCAGCGGATCGTGGAAGGGCAGAACCTCGAGATCCGGCGCACCCTGTCGCGCTACGCGGAGATCGTCGAGGACCAGCGGCGGCGCCTCCTGGGCCGCCGCCAGGCGCTCCTCACGGGCCAAGCGCAGCCGGACGTCTGGTCCGGCGATCCGGAACGCCACCGCGACCTGGTCGAGGCTTGCGGCGCGGAGGCGGTCCGCCGGGCCGAGGTGGCGGTCACGCTCCACCACCTCGACCAGGCCTGGGTGGAGCATCTTGCCCTCTGCGCCGATCTCCGGGAGGGGATTCACCTCGTCCGCCTGGGGCAGCAGGATCCGCTGACCCGCTTCACGGCCGAGGTGGTGGACGCCTACGAGCGGCTGGAGCCCGGGCTCGACGACGCGGTGCGCGCGACGCTCGACAACGTCCGCGTGGCCGACGGCACGATCGACCTGGCCGCTGCCGGCCTGGACGTGAAAGGTCCGGCCGCGACCTGGACGTACCTCGTGAACGACGATCCGTTCCGCGACCAGATCGGCCAGTTGCTCACGGGGCCGGGGCGCGGCACCATCGCCATCTTCTCGGCGCTGTGGCTCATGCCCCTGATGATCGCCTGGGGCCTCGTGGAC
>JAPOYG010000527.1 GCA_026706755.1 Acidobacteriota bacterium | reverse complement strand
TCGGCACCCAGTCCCTCATCCTCGCCCTCGCCGAGCTCTCCGACCTCGACTGGACCGAGCGCTGAGGCAGGCGGCGGTCGAACGGCGCAGCTCGACGCTGTGGTACCGCGACTCTGCACGTCGACCGGGATAGGACCGACGAGATCGTCGGCGTCGAGGTTCTGGCAGTATCCGATCCCAACTGGGTTCAACCCCTCGAAAGCCTCCTCGCCGGAGTAGTCACGGGCGCATCGCTCATCGCTGCCGGATTCCTCGACATGGCCATTGCCAACCGAAGCAAGCCCGCGACGCGGTCCTCCGCGGAGGGGAGTGCGCGCCTAACCATCGAGGAAACCACTGGAGGAATGCGGGTCGCGTGAGCCCCAAGGCTCGTGCCCGGCTACCGGGACCGTTCAGCACCAGCGGGTTCGGGTGAGGCCACATGCTCCGTAACAGCTGTGCCTCGAGGAGGGTTTGGGCCACTCTCGCCGAATTGGGCGACTCTGGCTGAGTTCGGGCTCTCAGGACCGGAGGAGGGGTAACCGTTCAACGACGTGATATATGACGACGAGCGTCCTACCACCCCTCTATCGCGCCGGTTCGCAGAGGTCCCTGGCGAGACTCCGCCATTCCGATTCGGGCCCTCCGAAGACGTTCCCCCACCCCCAAGGGCTGCTGCCGCCACCAGCCTCCCAGGCGGCCCTTGCGGCGTTGTCGTCATACGGACACTGGAACAGTGCCGCGGCCACTTCGAGACGCAGATCTGCCAGCTGCTGAGAGTCCTCGCTGTCGCAGCCCTCGAAGGGCTCGTCCCAAGCGGTTGCGGGGGGTCGCCAACTCGCCTCGCCGAGTTCGGAGTCGGTCAGTGCCACCAACAGGTCGGCCAGTATCTCATTCTGGAGTTCCTCGGGAGTCGACGAGGAGACGCTGGTGCAGCCAGCGTACTGCTCGCCCGCGAGGTCCCGGATCGCCTGCCACTGATCAACCGCCGTGCGGTCCCAGATGCGTGCGAGCGCCTGCAGGAGTGGCATTCGCATTGCCTCGGGGTCGCTTCCGACACCCGCCTTGATGATGCCCAAGTCGAGCAGGACTTGGGTGCCATGAGCGCACGTCGCCGACGGGGGCTCCGTCTGCGCGCCGGACTTGAAGATGTCGAAGGGCGGCCGGAGTAGGAAGACTTCGCCCTGTGGGCAGATCTCGGTAATGTCAGCAACGAACCGAGCGTCACCTGCGCTCCACGCGGCGCGCACCCACGGCCACGCCACCTCGTACCGCCCTACAACTCCGTCAAGAACCGCCAAGGTCTGTTCCTGCACCGCTGCGGTGTCCGCGCAGTATTGGGGCACCATGTTTGCCCAAGCATCGACTCGCAGTTCTTCGTCGCTAGGGAAGAGCGACAATCCGGACTCGCTCCCCGCCTGCGCCTTCGCGGCAGCCTGAGCGGCCTCGACATCGAGACTGCAGTTGAACAACTCGGATCTGATGGCGCGTAGCAGATGAGGGGCCGGTTTGGTGGAGTCCACGAGACAGCCCCCAAAGCCGTCACTCCAAGGGCTGTCCTCGTAGTAGCCGTAGCCGCCGAAGTGGAAATCTCCGATGGTGGCCCCGCTGGCGATCACCATCGCGTCGGCGAGCAACTCCTCCTGCAGGCGCTCCGGCGTCGGGGCTCGGCTGCTGTAACACCCGGCGTAGTGGTCGGCGAACCCTGCTTGGATCGCCCGCCACGTTCCTTCTGACGCGATGTTGTTCCAGACGTGCGCGAGTTCATGGAGGATGGTTTCCTCGTCCCGGACGGCCCGTAGCGTCAGCAGGAGCCTGTCGCCGCCCACACACGCCGCTGCGCCACTGCAGGGCTCCGGCAACCGGCGGTCGAAGAATTGCACGTCACTTCGAGTCCACGCATCTCGCACCCACGGCCACGCCGCCTCATATCGCCTGACGACCGCCTCAACGCGAGCGATCCCCTGCTCCTGAACCTGTGGATGCACAGTGGGCCGGGGCGGAGGGGCGACCTGCGGAGCCGGGGCGACCTGCGGAGCCGGGGCGACCTGCGGAGCCGGGGCGACCTGCGGAGCCGGGGCAGGTGCCGCGGAAGCACGCGGCACCGCCTCGGCTACAAGTTGTAGTGTCTCGGATTCGCCATCGGTCAGCAGGAGCGCGGCAGCGCCTCCTCCTGCCGCACCGCCGATCAGTAAGAGGAATGCGACGAGCGGGCTGACCTGTCGACGATTCTGCGTCATCGCGCCACCGTATACCTTGACCGCCCGACGCAGACTCGGAGACCGACGCGATCACCGACCAAGATGACGGTGCTCAGCTGATCAGCGGGCGGCGGCGAACCCCGCACCTGACTACTCCTAATCGGGCCTTACACAGGGGGAGGCGTTGTGCGAGCACCTCGGTAGTGCTCGGGTTGCTCGCGGGCACTGCCAGCGGTCAGCGTCGAAGGTGTGCTGGGTGCCAGCCAGCACACCAAGATGGTGAACCAGACGCTCATCGCCGCGGGCATGATCAGCGTCTGCGAGGGCCTGCTCTACGCCTGGCGGGCGGGCCTCGACCTCGAGACGGTGATGGAGCGGTGGCCAGCGGGGCGGCCGGAAGCTGGTCGCTGTCGAACCTGGGCGCCCGCATGATCGCCGGCGACTTCGACCCCGGCTTCTTCGTGGCGCACTTCGTGAAGGACATGGGCATCGCCTTGGCCGAGGCTGACCGCATGGGCCTCCACCTGCCCGGCCTGCGCCTGGCCAGCGAGTTCTACGAACGCCTGATGGGCGCCGACCGCGGCCGCCTCGGCACCCAGTCCCTCATCCTCGCCCTCGCCGAGCTCTCCGACCTCGACTGGACGACCCGCTGAGGCAGGCACCCCTCCGCCTCCAGACCTGCGCTGGCCCGGACTCCACCCAACCGGCAGAACGTAGACACTCCCAGCATCGGCGGATCGCCAAGGCGCGAATCGGTAGTGGAAGTGCGGATTGGTAGCGCTAATGTGAACTAGTAGCGTTACTGAGGATCAGTAGCGTTCGTGAGTCTCGGGCTGGGCCGCCGACCGGGCCGCGTGACGCCGCGGCCGTCGGTGCCGATGCCTACCGCGACCCCGACGGCATCGCCGTCATCCCCGCCGCACTGCTCGCCCCCTGAACAACGCTCCGTGCGCCTACAGCCGCTGCGTCGGGCGACGGCGTTCGCGGAACCGGGCGACGGCGTTCGCGGAACCGGGCGACGGCGAGGGCCGTCCGACCGCCGTCCGGGTCGAGCGGCAGGTAGCTTCTGGCTCGTGGTCGACGCGGCTGTGGCGGGGGCAGATTCTGGGGTGCCGACTGTTGCGGACGCCCGGCGGGCGGCAGAGGTGCTGGCCGACGCCGGGGCGGGCCGCGTGTTGCTGTACGGGTCGGTCGCCCGCGGCGAGCAGACCGCCGACA
>JAPOYG010000083.1 GCA_026706755.1 Acidobacteriota bacterium | reverse complement strand
ACGCCAGCACGACCGTGCCGCCGAGCAGCCGCGCCAGCCGCTTGTAGGCGCTGTCGAGCCTTGCCGAGGCCCTGCGGACGCCGTGCGGCGGCAGCACGAGCGCCAGCCACCGCTCAAACGCCGTTCGCGTCGGGATCGCCCGATCTGCATTTCAAGGCGGCGACCGCGGGCTCCATCGACGCGTTCGGGGCGTGGTCGAAGCGCTGCGCTGCTGATGAGGTCGTGCTCTTCGACGGTCCAGTTCCGGAGTCGGCTTCGCACTCGGCGTCCGGATGGTGCGCCTCGCCGACGACGACGGCCGGGGACGGGTCGGCCGGATCGACCGGCCAGAGCGGGAGTGCGCCGGCGGCGCGGCGGCCCCCGCCGCCGAGCCACACGCGGCCTGCGGCGGGGGCGACGGACCACAACCCGAGGACGGCGACCCCGGGGGCGAGATAATGCCAAGCCCGGATCGCGGCGTGCAGGCGCGGCGAGTGCGTCACGATCAGTCGACGATCGGATCCGGCGCCCGGCCCCGGGGAAGGACCACCACACCCGGACGGCGACGGCCGCGAGCGGACGCATCATCGCGGCACCCGCTCGGAGCGCCACGCGGTGGCCGCGGCGACGGCCGGGGTCTGCCGCCCCCCGGCCACTGCGGCGACGGCGGCCTCCATCGGCAGCCACGATGTTAGGGGATGGTCACGAGCGACCGGCGCATCGCCGTCACGATGCCGGTCGGCCCGGCCCACGCCACGGCGGCTGCCACGTCGCCCGCCCAGCCCTGCACAACGAACACCCCCAGCTCGGTGACGACGCGGAAGACCGTCCCGGCCACCGCGCCGTAGAGCGAGTAGACGGGCACGGTCCGCAGCCACCTTCAGAAAGGAGAGCTGCGGGCAAACAGCCAGGGATGAAGACCGGGCCGAGCAGCAGGGCAATCGACAGTGGGATCCGCGCCCACATGACGTGTGCCTGGCCGAGGCGAAGACGGCGGTCAGCCCGAGGACGACCCCGGCATCAGGGCCAGGGTTACAGCCAGGTCGAACGCCGCGTCGATGACGCCCGCCAGGTCCTTTCACGACGTTCCAGCCGACCGCGGCTATTCCGCGGAAGGTCCCCGGCCGCCGAACTGCTCTCGCCAGGCGGCGAACGCGAGGCCGAGCTGCTCGAGCATGGCGCCGCCGGCGTCGACCACGATCAGCAGTTGCAGCCAATCGCCCATGCCGGTGATGAGGTCCGGCACGCCGCGGCCGGCACCCGGCAAAGGGCGTCCTGTAGAACTGGAGCATGCCGAGCGGCATCGACAACCCGACGACCGGGCGGACGACGGCGGCCGTGTTCACGCCGTGGCCCGAGAGTGCCATCTGCGCCCCGGTCCAGACCGAGACCCTCCTCGTGGAGTTGACGTGCAAAACGGAGGACTCCCGAGCGCCGTCGAGCTGACGCGCGCCTCGCCCCGCGCTTCCCTCGAACGCGGCAGGGTTACGAGCCGCGCTCACTGCCATCCCCCGTACCGCCATCGCCTCGGCGGTGGGCCATCTCCGTCGCATTCCGCGGGTATCGACCCATTCATCGACGACCTCCTGCAGCCAGCGAGGGGCGCCGCTGGGAAGCCGGATCGGTGCGGCCGGGAACGTCGGATCGGCCAGCATCTCGCACAGGGTCGACCGCGAGACGCGCAGCGGACCGGCAGACTTGATTACCGTCAAGAGCCGAACCCTCACCTGCCACTGGTCGTCCTGGCACGCTGCCCGACCAAGCGTCGAGGCGGAAAGGAGATCCTCCTCGCCGGCGCGATCTCGATGCAGGCTGCCGACGCATGTGCATATCTACCGAGAATTGTGGATCACAACCACAAGTTCAGTCGATCGCCGCTCGGCTCCAGAGGCGGTATGCTTCCCAGCGTGACGACCATCGATTTCGCGGAGGCGGTCCGGCGTCGTCTCGCGGAAAGAGGCCAATCCCAGTACCGGGCCGCCGTCAACAGCGGTCTGCCGCAAGACGCCATCCGGTCCGTCTTGAACGGACACGTCCCCCGCCTGAACCGCGTCGAGCAGATCTGCCGCGCCCTCGGTTTGGAGTTCTACATCGGACCGCCGCGGGATGTTCCGGTCGAGGCCGACGACGGAGAGTCACCCCATCCGCTGACGCGCTTCCACTCGAGCGTCCAACTGCCGGTGCGGGTGTTGTCGCCGCCGTCGCCGGAAGCCTTCCTGATGAAGAGTGAAGAGGAGGATCAGGCGAGACCGGCGCCGGTGGATCTGGACGACCCGCAGGCGTTCTACGCGCTGTTCCACGGCTACTCGATGGTCCCGACCGGGATCGGGCCGGCAGACTTCTGCCTCGTCTCTCCGTGCGCGAAGCTCGAACCCGGTCAGCGGATCTGGCTGCGGGACCGGAAAGGGCGCGAAGGGCTGCGGTGGCTGATCAGGCTGACGGCGACCACCTACGAGGTGGCCGCCTGGCAGCCGCCGAAGCCGAACGGCCACCAGGACCTGGTCCCCGAGCGCTGGGAGCGCAAGGACGTCGACGACCGCGGCGTCATCCTGGCGGTGTACCGCGGTTGGGTCGTACCTTCGGACCCGGTGCACCGGCTTCCCGACTGGCACCCCGGCCGACTCACCGGATTGTGGCGGGCGCTGTTCGACGACGAAGCGGAACTCCAGGCCGCGGTAGCGGAGCATCTCGAGGAGACGACCGCCTCCTTCAACCGGAGGATCACGGGCTGGCTCGAGCGCGGTTCGGTCCAGCGCTCGGACATGCAGGACCTCCTGCAGCAGGTCGAGAGCGTGAAGCAGTTGGCGCAGTTGCTGTCCCGGCGCTCGGAAGCGTCCCGCGACGAGTCCGGAGCGCCGGGCGAACGATTGACCGCCTCGCCGGCAGGCGCGGGGGCGACGAGAGGGCGGTGACGGAACCTGCCCTCGCGTGACGGTGCACGGCGGCGGTGTCCCCGCCGGCCGATTCCTCGTCCTCGACGACCTGTCCTCTCCCTCACCTCCCACTCGACACGGACGCCCCTCACGAACAGCGGCCATCTGGCGACGGTCGGTGGCCGTCCGGCGCGCCCGGCCGCCCGAGTCGTCATCGTTCACCGGCCGGCGCCTGCGCATTGACGCGGTCGAGCATCGCTCCGACCAGGGAAGTCGCCTTCGCCTTGCCGAGCTTCTCCAACTCGGGTGCGTCGGGGGGCGACGCCGAACTCCCGCGCGAGCTCGGGATGCTCCTCGACGAGCTTGGTCAACAGCTTCTTCTGCCGGGAGGTGACCGGCGGGGCCGGCCGCGCGGCTGCCGGCTCGGTCTTGTCCGCCTCCGAGGCGCCGGCGGACGGCTCTCCATCGAGCCCGAAGAGGGCACGGTCGTCGGGCCGCTTCAGGGCCCGGATCTGCTCGTTGAGCCAGTCGAGGCTGATGTCCGCGTTCGCCTTCTGTGCGGC
>JAPOYG010000563.1 GCA_026706755.1 Acidobacteriota bacterium | reverse complement strand
ATGGCCCGGTTGGCGGTGCCGGTCTCGATGCGGACGACGTACGGCACCTCCCGGCCGGCGAGGGTCGTCGTCGCCACGTCGGCCGGCAGCGCGGCAGGATCGGCGAGCGGCGTCAGGGTGTCCGTGCCCGTCGCGCGGTAGACGTAGTCGACCCGGCGGGCGACCGAGCAGTGCTCGTCGAGCGGCGCCCCGAGCTTCTCCCCCGACTGCAGCTCGAACGCTTCCGTCTCGCAGACGAACGGCTCCTCATGCGGCCCGGAGAAGACCGGACCCTCGCCCGGGTGGTTGACGAGCGTCACCGTCGTCGCCGGACCGTCCCCGAGCGCTGCCGTTACCGTGTTGGAACCGAGCTGCAGCCGGTCCACGAGCCCCACCAGCCGCTGGCCGGCGGGGTCCGGACGGAACGCCGGCGTAGCGTCCGCGCCGTTCACCGTGACCCGCACATCCGCCGGAGGGGCGCCGGACGGGATGGAGACGGCCAGCAGCGCGTCCCCGCTGCTGACCATGTCCGGCCGGCTCGACAACACGGTCAGCTCCGCCTCGTCGTCCGCGGCGCGCGCCGACCCGCCCAGCGATCCGGTCGACAGGCCGAGCGCCAGCAGTCCGACTGCCGACCCGCGACCGACGATTCCGCGCTTCCGCATGGCTCGCTCTCCTCCCGCCCGCTTCCGCTCAAGACTACACGCATCACTCCCGCGCCGGCCCATGCCGGCGAGCGGGCGCCGCGCTCGGGCGAGCCCGGCCGCCCGGGCGCGGCGTCCCATGCGTGGGGACGATGACCCTCGTTACTTGAGCGCCGAGTAGTCGGAGGCGCTCATCATGATGACCTCTGCCCCCTCGAGCGGCGCCGGGTACTTGGCCAGGAGCTCGTCCCAGTCCGGGTCCCCGCGGAACCCCTCCCAGACCTCGGTGCGGTGCGCCCGGTCGCGATAGGCGAGCATCCAGATCAGGGTGTTCGGATTGTCGAGGCTCTGCCAGACGGCGACGACCTTCGCGCCGTGCTTCTCGAAGATCGACACCTCGCCGTTGCGGAACCGGTCGTGCAGCTCGTCGATGCCGCCCGTGGTCTTGCCGTCCTCGGTGACGGCCGGGCGCGCAGTGTACATGCGGATCTCGAAGCAGCGGGAGTCGTCCGCCACGTTGCCCTTCAGCTCGGCCGAGAGGTCACCGGCCGGACCGCACGGCGGCGGCGGCGCATCCTGGGCGCTCGCGGCGCCGGTGAGCGCGAAGGCGACGACGACGGCGAGAAAGACTGATCGCATCACTGGATCTCCCTCCGGTATGGATGCCCCGGTCCGGCGTCTTCAGCGACGCGCGGACGCGCCCGCCCGCGAGGGCGGATCGCGACCGCATTGTATGGCAGGCGGTCCCGCGCGGAAAGGGCCGGCCCCCGCGGCGCCCCTCCTACGGCGCGGACTCCCGGGGCGGGCCGAGCCGGTTCCAGAAGACGGTGGTGCGCACCGCCTCCCCGCCGACGGTTGCGGACGGCGGCTCGAGCAGGAGCTGCCCGCCGCGCCACGTGAACGCGCGGCGCGCTTCGGTGCCGACGCTCCGGGCGTCGAGGTGACCGATGCGCTCGTGCACGACGACGTTCTCCTCCTCCCGTACGCGAAACGGTCCGAAGTAGCTCACGTAGCCTCGGACGGCGACCTCCGCCTCGGACGGCGTCGGCGACGAACCGGCGTAGGGAGGCCGATCCGCACGCATCAGCTGGACCGCCATTTGACCGGAGGGCATGTACATCAGGTAGCCCGCGGCGTACTGGTCGGCGGTGAGCGCGTCGCCGTCATCCGTGCGCCGCTCTATGCGGTCGATCGCCCAGAACCCGAGAAGCGGCCGGGCCGAGTCTCCGGCGCCCGCGGCCGGCTCGAGGCGTTCCCAGACGTAGCGCAACTGGAGGCCGGTGGTGCCGTACCCGCAGCCCCGGTCGGTGACGAACGAGTCGGGGCACCGCAGCGGCGGCATCAGGACCAGTCGGTCCTCGGCCAGCTCGTACCGCAGCAGCGTCTCCGTTCCCGGCAGGCGCGGGTCGAGGCTCCCGGCAATCCGGTGGGTGAGGTGACCGGCCTGTTCGTCGACCGCGAAGCGTCCGAAGTCGGCCGTGTAACGCGCGAGGGCGGCGAGTGGCGCAACGGGCCCGGAGTTCGCGGCCTGCGTCTCCGTGGCTTCGCGCTGCACGACGCGGCCGAAGTGCTCGCCGTCGTACAGCAGGTAGCCCACGGCAGGCCCGGTCCCGATCCCGCGGTGGACGAACTCGGGAAGCGGGTTTCCGTTCTGGTCGCGGCGCTCGACCCGCACGAGCCGCCACGTCCCGGCGAGACCGGTTCGCAGATCGGGCGAAGTGGGGGCTCCGGAGGCGTCCGGAGGGCGCCGCGGTTGCTCTGCGGGCGGCCCATCGCAACCGGCGACGGCGCCGGCCAGCACTGCGGCGGCCACGCCGAACGCCGCGCGCCGGCCCCGTTGTCCGCGTATCCTGGGCATCGCTCCTCCCCGGCTGCCCGCCGCCGGTCGGCTCCCCGCCCACTCTACCCGGTGCGGCGAGCCCGTGGGTTCCGGGCGGTCGCCCGATGGCCGTCGCAAGCCCCGGACCGCCCGGCCGGTCCCGCCGCGCAGCGGATAGAATCAGGTGCGCTGGCGCCTGCCGGGCTCCCCGGGGCTCCGCAACACCTGCGGGTGCGAGGGCAGCTTCGCCGGCGTGAGTGGCCGCGAGTCTGCGCCGCAGAACCGGCGATGCAGGATGTTGCGCCCGCGCCGACTCCCAACGCGACCGCAAGCTCGCACCAGAGCCGCCGAGTATCGCGGGTGACGATCCTGCACTTCGCCGATCTGCATCTCGACGCGCGCTTTGCCTGGGCCGGGGCCGAAGGCACGGCGGCGAGGCGGCGGCGCCAGGGCCTGCGCGAACGCTCCTTTCCACGCGGGCGACATCGAGCGGGCCGGTCTGGCGCATGCATTCCTGGGACACCACCACCGGCCCCGGGACGCCGCCCGCCATACCTACCCCGGGAACCCCGAGCCGCTGGCGTTCGGCGAGCAGGGCCCGCGAGGCGCGGTGGCCGCGGCCATCGCCCCGGACGGCGCGGTGACGCGTGAGCGGCACGTCGTCGCGCGGACCGCGGTGCACGACCTGACGCTCGACGTGAGCGGTTGCGCGTCGAGGGGGGACGTCCGGACACGCCTCGTCGAGCGGGTCGGCACCCGGCAAGGCGTCATGAAATTGACGGTGGAGGGAGAGCTGCAGCCGGCGGTCGACCTGCGGGAGGACGACCTGCACCCGAGCGGCGCGCGCGGGCGGCCGGCGCGGTACGGGAGGCGGCGAAACGCGCCGGGGTTGCGGCTGGCGATTCCGAGCGGCAGGTCGAACGTCTCATCGAGTGGCATCAGCGCTGGCGTGCCGGTCGGTCCGAGATCGAGCGCCGG
>JAPOYG010000090.1:2102-3441 GCA_026706755.1 Acidobacteriota bacterium | reverse complement strand
CTCAGATGAAGCCCGCCGCCCAGAGGACGTAGACGGCGGCCATGGCGGCCACGCCGTTCACGAACGTCACCCCGCCGAAGGAGACGAGCGCCGCCTTGAGGGACATCCGCGAGAGCGACGTGCAGACCCAGAAGTAGCTGGAGTTCACGTACTTGATGATCATCGACCCGGCCGCGCCGGCCAGCATCGTGGCCTCGGGGCTGAGGCCGAGGGTGTCCATCATCGGTGCCGAGACCGAGGCGGCGGTGATGACGCCGACCGTCGTCGAGCCCGTGATCATGTTGCCGGCCACGCCGAGCACGAACGGCAGGAAGATCGGCGCCAGGCCGGTGGCGGCGACCGCGTCGGCGATGGCCTCTACGGCCGGCGTCTCGCGCAGGATGCGGCTGAGCGCGCCGCCGAGGCCGGTGACCATGATGATCATGGCGGACGCGCGGAGCGCCTCCTCGATCCACTTGCCCGTGCGGGCCTCGGCCTGGCCGGCCGTGGTGTTCCGGTAGGCGAGCAGGATGCCGATCCCGAGCGCGACGACGGGCCAGCCGAGGTAGAGCATCGCGCGGTTGACGAGGTGCTCTGCCGGCAGGGTGAGCGCCGTCACGCTTTGCCCCGCGATGAGGAGCAGCGGGATGAGGATCGGTGCGTAGGCGCGCCACGTCGACGGCAGCTCCGCCTCGCGCCCCTGCTCGATGAACGACTGCCCGACGAACTCGCGCGACGGCGGGGAGTCGATGCGCGGACCGACCACGCGCGCGTAGGCCCAACCGGCCAGCGACGCGAAGAGCGTGATGATGCCGCCGTACAGGATGATGCGGCCGACGTCGGCGCCGACGAGCGCGGCGGCCGCGAGGGGGCCGGGCGTCGGCGGCACCATGGCGTGCGTGAGCTGCATCGCGCCGACGAGCCCGGTGGCCATGACGCTCATGTTCAGCCCCGCGTTGATGGCAGCCGAATGCACCAGCGGGTTGAGGATGAGATAGCCGACGTCGGAGAAGATCGCCAGGCCGATGACGAAGCCGCTCAGCGTCAGCGCCAGGGGCATCCGCGCCTCGCCCACCCAGCGGATCATCGAGGCCGTGATCCGCTCGATTCCGCCGGTGTGTTTCAGGGCCTCCGCCAGGACCGAGCCGAGCACGATCACCACCGCGATGCTCTGAATCGTGCCCCCGAAGCCCTCCTCGAAGGCGTCGATGAACGCCTGCCGGTCGAGGCCCGGGACGAGGGCCAGCAGGACGATCGGCACCAGCAGGGCGAGGAACACGTGCCACTTGAAGCGGGTTATCAGCAGGAAGAGCAACGCGACGACGGCGACGAGGCCCGCGATGGCGATGAAGGCGCTCTC
>JAPOYG010000090.1:0-1323 GCA_026706755.1 Acidobacteriota bacterium | reverse complement strand
CTGGGCGCAGACGTGGAGGCGTTGCGGGAGTTCCGCCCGTCCTATCCCTTCTGGCGTCACATCTTCACGATCCCGGACGGCCGCATCGCGTTCGGCAGCCGCGAGGACGGCCGCCTGCTGGCCTCGTTTCCTACGCGAGGGAACTGGCAGCGCGACGGCGACTGGGAGGACCCGGCGCTCGCCGCCACGCTCGACGGGCACCGGCTGCCGCGCGGCTTGAGCCGGCGGCGGGACGCGGTGGCGGAGCTGCTGGAGCGGCGCGTCGGGCCGGTTCTGGACAACGCGACACGCGGGCGGTTCGTCGCCCCGCACGCGCGGCGCTACGGGCGGTTCCTCCGCGAATGGGGCGCCATCTACGAGCGGTTCGGGGTCCCGTCGGAGATCGGTCTCGCCCAGGCCATGCTCGAGTCGGGACTGAACGGGCGGGCGCGGTCCCCGGTGCGGGCCCTCGGCTTCTGCCAGTGGCTGCCGCGCAACTGGGATCGCCTCAAGCGCCTGTCCCCCTACGTCATCGAGGGCTACAACCAGACGACGCAGGTGCCCTTCTGCGCGGCGTACCTGACGGCGCTCGCCACGATGTACGGCAGCTACGTTCCCGCCCTGTCGGAGCACCACGCGGGCGGCACCAACGTCGGCCGGGTGGTCATCAACGGCGAGCGCCTGGGCGGCAGCGACCAGCGCGAGCAGTACCTGATGGGGTCGGACTTCGCGCGCGACCTGCGGCAGGTCTCGATCCGACGCTACCGGGAGCTGTTCCGCACCTACGGCCCGAGGTCGGCGCTCTACGCGGAGATGGTCTTCGGCAACGGAGTCACGATCGCCAGCATGATGGAGGAGATGCCGCAGGCGCGCATCTTCGCGATGCGGGCGCCGCGCGCGCTGCCGATCTCCGAGGTGATGGCGAAGTCCGGCCTGTCGCGCGACGACGTCCGCCGCTACAACCCCGCTCTCGTGCGGCGCGTGCCGGCACGAGCCCACGTCTACCTGCCGGAATACGTGCCGGAGTTCGGCCCGGACGTCTCGTTCTGGCACCGTCCGGCGCCTCCGGACTACGACGCCGTGCTCAACGAGTTCGTGCGCCTCGACGTGCCGGTGGAGCGCTGGTACGAACCGGACTTCGAGCGGACCATCCAGGACTTCCGGGCACGCTTCGAGGCCACGAGCTCGGAGGAGGGCACGATCATGGCAAGCGTGCTCGGCTACCTGCTGCAGGACCTGCGGACGAGCCGGCGCGCCGCCATCCTGAACGAGTTCCGCGACAGCGACCGCATCCGCCGGCTGTTCGACCGCGGCCGGCGCGAGCTGGCGGCGGGCGGCGGCTAG
>JAPOYG010000153.1 GCA_026706755.1 Acidobacteriota bacterium | reverse complement strand
ACCACGATCGGCGCCATGGTCGAGAAGTACTGGTCCTCGAAGGTGGCGATCTCGACGTGCCACCGCTCCTTGCCCGTCCGCGCGTCGAGCGAGACCAGGTAGTTGTCCGGGGTCTCGAAGAACAGCGCGTCCCGCCAGAGCGCCGCGCCGCGGTTCCCGATGTGGATGCTGCCGCGCGTCTTCCAGAAGTAGTGCCAGATCTCGCTCCCGTCGCGCGCGTCGAGGGCCCAGACGTGGTCGGGCGCGGTCACGTAGAGCACGTCGTCCACCTGCAGGATGGCGCCCTTGAGGCGCTGGCGGCCGATGACGAAGTCGCCCGTCCCTTCGCCGCCGGTGAACGTGGGGGCGCGGGGCCCGTCGAGCGGCGGCATGCCGGTCGCCAGCTCGCGCGTCCAGGCGAGCGTGAGGTTCTGCACGGTCTCCGTCGTCACCTGCCGCAGGAGGCTGTAGCGCCGGCCGGTGTAGTCGCCCGAGTAGGTCGGCCACGCGGCTTCGAGCGGCTCGGCCAGCATCGCGGGGTCCAGGCCTCCCGGTGCCTGTGCGGCCAGCGGGGCGGGGGCGGCGGCCGCCGCGGCCAGCGCCGTCACGAGCGCCGCCGCACGCACCGCGGGAAGATCCATGCGCGTCATTGCAGGGTGACCAGGTACGCGGTGACGTTGTGGATGTCGGTATCGGAGTAGACGCCGAGGAGCTCCGTGTGGCGCGCCATGGGATCCGCGATCTCCACGCGCGGCGACCCGCCCTGACGCCGGAACGACCGGCGCCGGCCGTCGTCCGTCGTCAGCGCCACGAGGAAGTCGTCGAGGCGTGCGAGGCGGCCCTCCGTGCGCGCGCCCGACGTCTCCGTCACGGTCACGCGCACGGGCGGGCGCGGGGCGCCGCGCTGCCGTCCCCGGACCCAGGTGTTCTGGAGCATCTTCGCATCGGGAATCCGCGTCGCAATCCCCGCCAGGTCCCCGTCGGCGGCGTGGCACGATGCACAGGTCGCCTCGAAGTACGCACGACCCTCATCCGCGTCGCCCACCACGATGTCGAGCTCGATCTCGGGCCCGGCGGGCGGCCCGCCCTGCCGCGTCGACGTGGCGAGGATGCTGTGGATGAACTCGGCGACGGCGGCCGCATCGGTCTCGGAGAGCGACTGTGCCGGCATCGACGACACGCCGGGCGTCGACTGCCCGTCCCGCAGCACGGGCCAGATCAGCTCGCCCTGCCGGTCCCGCAGCACGAGCTGCGAGCGCAGCAGGTTGGGGCCTCCAAGGTCTCCGCCCCGGAGATCGATGCCGTGGCAGCCGCGGCAGTGGATGCCGTAGAGCGCCTGCCCGCGCGCGATCCGCGCGGGGTCGCCGGGGGGCCGCTGCTGCGCGTCGTAGGGCGCGTGGCGCCGCTCGTCCTGCGCCGCCTGCCCGGCCGCGCCCGGGGCGCCCCCGGCCGGCCCCGCCGCCGTCGATGCGCTACCGCCGCCGGCGCCTGCTCCCGCCAGCAGGAGCGCGGCTCCGACCCACGCCCCCGTCCGAACCGCCCGTTGCATCCCCGCGATTATGGTCCCGCGGCGGCGGCTGTCAAGCGACGTCCTCCGGCCGCTGCAGTAGCCGCTCGACTCGCTCGTGAGCCCACCGGACCGTTGCTGTCGCAGCATCCAGGGCGTCGTCATAGTCGTTCTTGGATACCCGGGCCGCGTCGGGATCTCCGTCGAACTCGTATCGCCCCGCGCCGCCGTACGCGGTCAGCTGCTTTGCCCGCTCCAATTCCGGCGGGATCCGTTCTCCGGCCTCCCTCGTTTCCTCGAGGAGTGCTCGGATGTCGTGCGTGAATCTGAAGTTTGACGCCTCTGGCAACGATGACGCCCTTGATCGCGAACTCGGCCGCGTATGCCGCTTGCTCGCACAGGATCTTCGGGTTCTCATCGGCGACGTACCGTCCGGCGTGTGTCAGCCGCTCGTCCGCCTCCCGCAGCCAGAACCGCGCGTCTTCAGGTGTCCGCTGTCTCGTCATAGAGCACGCGGCCTTCCCGGAGTGCCGGTTCGAACACATAGTACGGCTTGTGCCGATGGCGCGCGACATCGATCGTCGAGGCGACGACGATGTCGATCTGCCGTGCCCGAGCCGGCAGCTGCATGTGGATTCTTGCGGCAGTTCTCCGGTACCGGACGCCGTCCTTGATGACGAGCAAATCGATGTCGCTGTTGCGGTTCATCGTGCCCCGTGCGGCGGACCCGAACAGAACTATCTTCTGTGGCTGCACGGCCGCGACGATCGCAGCCGTGACCTCGGCCAGCATGGTTTCGTCCACCGTGCCGTCCGGGTTGATCCCGCGCCACTCCCTGGCCGTGGCGTCGTAGCGGCCGGGCGCCCTCGGGTGGACGTGGTTCGCTGGATTGCCGCTCGTTGAACCGGCCCGCTTCCCGCCCGCGCTGCCACCGCGCGTGGCGTGTGCCGTGGCGCCCCGCATATTCGGCATTCCAGAATCCCTTAGCGATACGCCTCGGCGGGCAGCTTACGTGGCCGCCTGCGTCAGTCGACCGTCGCGCGTGTAATGATCGTCGTTGACCACCTTCCGGAAGTCCTCGCTGTACTGCTCGATCTTCTGCCGCAGTCGCGATTGCGCGACTCTGCGACCAACCTCAGGCGAAGGCGAGCCACATGATAGCCGCCCGCCCCGAGACCTGAGCCTCGCGGCTCCCCTCCCTCTTGCGAAGCCAGGCGGCGGCCTCTCGTAACTCCCGTCGGCCCCGTCGTCGTGCTGGTGCTCCAACGGCGGGCGGTCCGGTCAAGGTGGAGGGTGGGCAGGGGGATCGAGCATCTTCCCACCCCCGGCGGGCCGCAGGACGAGTAGAATCGACTGTCGAACCTGGTAATGGTCGGCGCCGACCGCCCGCTGCGGCGTCAAGGCGAGGAGGGGCCGTGCTTCGAACGGTCGGGTGGATTCGAGAGACGTGCCGACGCGTTCACGGTGGACGAAGGCGAGCCGTTCAGCGTGCAACCGTCGCGACGATCGGCCTTGCGCTGGCCGGGGCGCTCGCGAGCGTCGCGGGCCTCTCCGCCCAGTCGCTGTTCCGCGGCCTCGGCAACTGGGGCAGCATCGCGCAGCCGTATGACGCCGAGGTCACTTTCGTGCGGCTCCGCTGGACGGAGGGGACCTTCGGGGCGCGGACCTACGGCCGCGGCTACAACATGTGGCTGCACGAGTTCCCGCGGGCCGAGCAGTACCTCATGGGGCTGCTCAGCGACTTCACGACGGTCGACGCAAAGGTGGACGGCAGCCTCATCCTGACCCTGGACAGTCCGACGCTCTTCCAGCACCCCATCGCCCTGATGCAGGAGCCGGGCTTCTGGACCATGACGGACGAGGAAGCGGACCGGCTGCGGGAGTACCTGCTGAAGGGCGGCTTCGTCATCTTCAACGACTTCGAGGGGCGGCAGTGGGAGAACTTCGAGGCGCAGATGCGCCGCGT
>JAPOYG010000156.1 GCA_026706755.1 Acidobacteriota bacterium | reverse complement strand
CGAAGACGTCGGCCTACGTCGAGGACCTGTTCGACCCGGACCTGCGCCGCGACCCCTACCGGGCCGCGAGCGGCGAGCCGGTCGTCTCCAGCGTGACCATCACCGGGCCGTTGCCGGAGACGGCGACGCAGGGCGACTCGCCCAGCCGCCGCAAGCTGCTCGTCTGCACCCCTGCTCCCGTGCCGGCGTCGTCTGCCGCTGCGGCGTCGTCCGCCACAGCGACGCTGTCCGCCGCCGCCTTCCTGCCTGCCGCGGCAGCGTCGACCGCGGACGTTGCGGCCTGCGCGCGGGAGGTCGTCTCCACCCTGGCCCGGCGCGCCTACCGCCGTCCGGTGACCGACGCGGACCTCGAAGTGCCGCTCGCTCTCTACCGCGAGGGCGCCGCCCGGGGCGGCTTCGAGGCGGGCATCGAGCTCGCGGTGCGCGGCATCCTGGTCAGCCCCAGCTTCCTGTTCCGCTTCGAGGATCAGCCGGCGTCGGCGGCACCCGGAACGCCCTACCGCATCTCGGACCTGGAGCTGGCCTCGCGCCTGTCGTTCTTCCTCTGGAGCAGCATCCCGGACGACGAGCTGGTAGACCTCGCGGTCGCCGGGGAGCTGCACCGCCCGGAGGTGCTCCGCGGGCAGGTGGCGCGGATGCTGGCCGACCCGCGCTCGCAGGCGCTGGTCGACAACTTCGCCGGCCAGTGGCTGCACATCCGCAACGTGCCGGGCTACCGGCCGAGCCCGGAGCTGCTGTTCCACTTCGACGACAACCTGCGGCGGGCGTTCGAGCAGGAGACGAAGCTCTTCTTTGCGAGCATCGTGCGCGAGGACCGCAGCGTGCTCGACCTGCTGGACGCCGACTATACGTATCTCAACGAGCGCCTCGCCCGGCACTACGGCATCCCGGGCGTCCACGGCGAGCGCTTCCGGCGCGTGACGCTACCCGCGGACAGCGTGCGCCGCGGGCTGCTCGGACAGGGGTCGATCCTCACCGGCACCTCGCGCGCCAATCGCACGTCGCCGGTCATCCGCGGCAAGTGGATCCTGGAGAACCTCCTCGGCACCCCGCCGCCTCCGCCGCCGCCCGACGTTCCCGATCTCGTCGAGGAACGCGACCCGCGGAAGGTGCTCCCGATGCGCGAGCAACTGGCGCTCCACCGCGCGAACCCGGTCTGCGCCGCCTGCCACGCCCAGATGGATCAGCTCGGCTTCGCGCTCGAGAACTTCGACGCCATCGGCGAGTGGCGCGACATCTACGCCTCGGGCCTGCCGATCGACGCCTCGGCGGAGTTCCCCGACGGCACGGCGTTCGACGGCCCGACGGAGCTCCGCGGGCTTTTGCTGAGTTATGCGGACGACTTCCTGCTGACGGTCGCCGATCGCCTGCTGACCTACGCCCTCGGCCGCGGCCTCGAGGCGGCCGACATGCCCGCCGTCCGCCGCATCCTGCGCGACGCCGCGGCCGACGATCACCGCTTCGCGTCCCTCGTCCAGGGTGTCGTCGCCAGCCTCCCGTTCCGGATGCGGATGGCGCAGGAAGAGTAGGAACTGACCGGCCGCCGGGCCGCCACCGAGGCACCGGCGCATTCGCGGGCCGGGCCGAAGCGTGGAGACCGTGCAGAAGCGCAAGCTGCCCATCGGCATCCAGACCTTCCGCACGATTCGCGAGGAGGGGTGCTACTACGTCGACAAGACCTCCTATGCGCGGCGGATGCTGGAGGGAGGGCGGCACTACTTCGTCTCACGCCCGCGCCGCTTCGGCAAGAGCCTGTTCCTCGACACGCTCAAGGAGCTGTTCGAGGCCCGCGAAGGGCTGTTCCGGGGTCTGGACATCCACGGCCACTGGGACTGGAGGGTGCGTTATCCCGTCCTGCGGCTGAGCTTCGGCCGCGGCAACTTCCGGGAGCCCGGCCACGTCGAGCTGAGCCTGATGGAGCAGCTCGCCGCCGCGGAGCGCCGCGCCGGCGTGACCACCGAGTCCGAGACGGCGCCGGGGCGCCTGTCGTCCCTCCTGGAAGCACTGCACGGGCAGGCCGGTCAGCCCGTCGCGGTGCTGGTGGACGAGTACGACAAGCCGATCACCGACGCGCTGGATCTGCCCGACGTCGCCCGCGCGAACCGCGACTTCCTGCGGGGCGCCTATGCGGTCATCAAGGACAGCGACGCCCATATCCGGTTCAGCTTCATCACCGGCGTGAGCAAGTTCTCCAAGGTCAGCCTGTTCTCGGGCCTCAACAACCTCCAGGACATCACCCTCGACCCGCGCTACTCGGCCCTGTGCGGCTACACGGACGCCGACCTCGACACCGTGTTCGCACCGGAGCTTCCGGGCCTCGACCGCGATCGGGTCCGCCACTGGTACAACGGCTACAGCTGGCGCGGCGACGAGAGGGTCTACAACCCGTTCGACATCCTGTTGTTGCTCGACACGCGGGAGTTCGCGGCGCACTGGTTCGAGACCGGCACCCCCACGTTCCTCGTCGATACCCTGTTCCGGCGGCGGGTGAGCTCGCTGGCGCTGGAAGCCATGGTGGGCAGCGACGAGCTTCTGTCCACGTTCGACGTCGACCACGTCGCGACGGAGGCGCTGCTGTTCCAGACCGGATACCTGACCATCCACCGCTCGGAGCCTCGCGGCGGCAGGATGTTCTACCGGCTCGGCTACCCCAACCAGGAGGTGCGCCAGAGCCTGAACGAGAGCCTGCTGCGCCGCCTGACCGGCGATGCTCCCCGCCGCGTGGAGCACAGCGCCCGGCTCTACGATCTGCTGCTGGCGAACGACTTCGAGGGTCTGGAGGCGCTGTTCCAGGCGTTCTTCGCCGGCATCCCCTACGAGTGGCACGTGAAGAACGACATCGCCGCCTACGAGGGGTACTACGCCAGCGTGTTCTACTCCTACTTCGCGGGCCTCGGGCTGGACGTCGTCGTGGAGGACAGCAGCAGCCACGGCCGCCTGGACATGGCCGTGCGCTTCAACCGGCAGGTCTACCTGTTCGAGTTCAAGGTGGTGGAGCTCGCGCCGGAAGGCGCGGCGATGGCGCAGTTGAAGGCGAGGGGCTACGCCGACAAGTACCGCGGCAGCGACGAGCCGATCCACCTGATCGGAGTGGAGTTCAGCCGGGAGACCCGCAACGTCGTCGCGTTCGAGGCGGAGCGCGCCTGACCGGACGGGCGCCGCGCCGGACCCTGGCAGCCCTGCAATTGCGGAACGCACTTCCGGAATCGCGCGGCGGTCGCCCGGAACCTCGGACCGCCTCGCGCGCTCGGGACCGGGACGGCGCCGGGCACCGTAGACAGTCGGCGGGCCATCCTGTACGCTCGCTCCTTCCGGAAGACACGCCGTTCGGGGGGGTTCCGCGATGCTGATCACGAAGCTCACGCTGCCGAGGCGGACGTTCCTGCGGGGGATGGGCGCGACGCTGGCGCTGCCGCTGCTCGACGCGATGGTGCCGGCGCTCACGGCGCGGGCGC
>JAPOYG010000055.1 GCA_026706755.1 Acidobacteriota bacterium | reverse complement strand
GCGTCGGCCAGCCACGAGGCGTCGTCGGACTTGTCGAGCTCCTTCACCCGCTCGAGCTCGAAGTAGCCGTTCGGGTTGTCGTCGTCGGCGGTCCGGATGCCGTCGACCACGAGCTCGAGGCCGCCCGCCGAGAGCATCCGCATCAGCATCGACGTACCGGAGCGCGGAAGCCCGGAGACGACGACGATCGGCGGCCCGCCGGCGCGACGGTGGAACAGGCGGCCGATGGCGTCCAGAAGCCCCATCCTGGCCGCCAGTCTTGACCGATTCCCGGGCCGGGTCAAGTGGTGCCCGGCGCGGCGACCGCGCCCCGGCGCGTGCTATTCTGTCGGGTTCGCTTCCACCACGACACCCCACCACCGGCAACAGGGAGACCACGCACTCGTGTCAGACCATCTCATCGCCCCGCACGGCGGGACGCTCGTCGATCTGTTCGTCGATGACGAACGCGCCCAGTCCCTAAAGTCCGCCTCGCGCGACTGGCCGTCGCACGACCTGACGCCGCGCCAGATCTGCGACCTCGAGCTGCTGCTGAGCGGCGGGTTCTCGCCGCTCACCGGCTTCATGGCGCGCGCCGATCACGAGCGGGTCTGCGCGGAGATGCGGCTCGCGGACGAGGGCGGCACGCTGTGGCCGATTCCGATCACGCTCGACGTTACCGAGGACCTCGCCGGACAGCTCGCTCCCGGCTCGAGTCTCGCCCTGCGCGACGAGGAAGGCGTGATGATCGCCGCGCTCGCCGTCGAGGACGTCTGGCGCCCCGACCGGGAGGCCGAGGCCGAGGCGGTGTTCGGCACCGCGAACCCCGAGCATCCGGGCGTGGCGCACCTGCTGAACGCCGTGCGCCCCTACTACGTGGGCGGACGGGTGACGGGCATCGCGCCCGTCACCCACTACGACTACCGGCTGCTGCGGCACCGTCCGGCCGAGCTCCGGGCGGAGTTCGGCAAGCTGGGATGGACGAAGGTGGTCGCCTTCCAGACCCGCAACCCGATGCACCGCGCCCACCAGGAACTGACCCTGCGCGCGGCCAAGGAGGCGGAGGCGAACCTGCTAATCCACCCCGTCGTGGGGATGACCAAGCCGGGGGACGTCGATCACTACACGCGGGTGCGCTGCTACCAGGCGTTGCTGCACCGCTACCCGCGCAAGACGGCGATGCTGTCGCTGCTGCCCCTCGCGATGCGGATGGGCGGCCCGCGGGAGGCGGTGTGGCACGCGATCATCCGCAAGAACCACGGCTGCACGCACCTCATCGTCGGCCGCGACCACGCGGGACCGGGCAGCGACTCGAGCGGCACGCCGTTCTACGGGCCCTACGACGCGCAGGAGCTGCTCCGGCAGCACGAGGCGGAGCTCGGCGTCGCGATGGTGCCGTTCAAGATGATGGTCTACGTCGAGGACCTCGACTCGTACGTGCCGGTCGACGAAGTGCCGGAGGGGAAGCGCACGCTGAACATCTCGGGCACCGAGCTCCGGCAGCGCCTGGCCGACGGACGCGACGTCCCCGAGTGGTTCACGTTCGCCGATGTGGCATCCGAGCTCCGGCGCAGCCACCCGCCGCGCCACCGGCAGGGCTTCACGGTCTTCTTCACGGGGCTCTCGGGCTCGGGCAAGTCGACCATCGCGAACGCGCTGCTGGTCAAGCTGCTCGAGCTGGGCGGGCGGCCCGTCACGATTCTCGACGGCGACCTCGTCCGCAAGCATCTCTCGAGCGAGCTCGGCTTCTCGAAGGAGCACCGCGACATCAACATCCGCCGCATCGGCTACGTGGCGTCGGAGATCACGAAGAACGGCGGCATTGCCGTCTGCGCGCCGATCGCTCCCTACGACGCGGTGCGCAAGGACGTGCGGGGGATGGTGGCGCCGGTCGGCGGCTTCATGCTCGTCTTCGTCGACACGCCTCTCGAGGTGTGCGAGCAGCGCGACCGGAAGGGCCTCTACGCGAAGGCGCGGGCCGGCATCATCAAGGAGTTCACGGGCATCTCCGACCCCTACGAGGCGCCGACCGATGCGGAGATGACGCTCGACACGACGGACCTGACGCCGGACGAGGCGGCGCAGCAGATCATCCTGCACCTGGAGAAGGCCGGCTACTACGGCGCGGAGGACGACGCCTGACACCGCACGAGCGCTTCGCGGCCGCGGTGGCCCGCTTCGACGCGGCCAACGCCGAGGATCCGCGCCGCGAGCCCGTCGACGGGGAGCCGCAGCCGCGCGAGCTGGTCTACGCGCAGCGCATGACGGCGGCGCTCGATCGGTTCGCCCCCGATGCACCGGAGGCCGTGCGGCTCGCCGCCCGCTGCCAGCACATCCGGCGCTGGACCATCCCCCGCGACCGCTACCCCGCGGGTCGCGACGGCTACCGCCGCTGGCGGACCGACCTCGGCCGCTTCCACGCCGAGACGGCGGCGGAGATCCTCCGGGAGGTCGGCTACGACGAGGCGACCGTCGTGCGCGTGGGGGCCCTCCTTCGCAAGGAGCGGCTGAAGGCCGACCCCGACGTGCAGCTCCTCGAGGACGTGATCTGCCTCGTCTTCCTCCAGCACTACCTGGCCGATTTCGCGGCCCAGCACGACGACGAGAAGCTGACGGACATCCTGCGGAAGACCTGGCGCAAGATGTCCGACCGCGGCCGGGCCGCGGCGCTGCAGATCGATCTGCCGGACGGGCTGCGGGCGCTGGTGAGGCGGGCGGTCGGGGGAGCGACGTCGGCGTAGGTGGCGCGGCGCCGGCAGCACTGCCGGTCAGCGCGCCCTCTACGACGTCCTCGGCGTCGACTCGCAGCCCGGAGGCGTTCGTCGCGGAGGCGCGAGTCGTCTCCCGTCGGAACGGCGGGCGCCCTGCGCACCCCTGGTCGACCGAGTAGTCACTGCCCGTCTGTATCCGTAGCTTCCGCATCCGTAGCTTCCGCGAAGCAATTGCCGGAAAGAATGGTTTTTCCGCAGATGTCCTGCGGTATCATCGCTTCATGGTCGACCCAGCGCGCGCGCTGCCGCGTCGCCTGGACATCGCCCGGGATCTGCGCAACCGCTCGGTTTTCCTGTTCGGACCCCGGCAGACCGGCAAGACGACCTGGCTCCGCCGGAGCTACCCCGACGCGCCCTGGTTCAACCTGCTGCACGGAGAGGTGTTTCTCCGGTTTGCCCGAGAACCCGGCCGCCTGCGGGCCGAGCTGGCCCTCGGCGCGCCACCGACCGGTCCCGTGATCGTCGACGAGATCCAGAAGCTGCCGAGCCTGCTCGACGAGGTGCACGACCTCATGGAGAGCCGGGGCCTGCGCTTCGTGCTCGCCGCGAGCAGCCCCGTGAAGCTGAGGCGCGGCGGTGTGAACCTGCTGGGCGGCCGCGCGCGCACGCGGGGGCTCTTCCCGTTCGTCTCCGTGGAGATTCCGGACTGGGACCTGATGCGGGCGATCAACGTCGGAGGCATCCCGTCCATCTACCTCTCGACCGAGC
>JAPOYG010000475.1:29361-30826 GCA_026706755.1 Acidobacteriota bacterium | reverse complement strand
TGATGCTCTGCGGCCACATGGACACGGTGGGCGTCGAGGGGATGACCGCGCCCTTCGACCCCGTCGTGCGGGGCGGCCGCCTCTACGGGCGCGGCAGCCAGGACATGAAGAGCGGCGTCGCGGCCATGGTCGACGCGGCCGCGGAGATTGTGGTCCGCGGGGGCCTCGCGCGGGGCCGGCTGCTGGTGGCGGCGGTCGCGGACGAGGAGCATGCGAGCGCCGGCGCCGAGGCGCTGGTCGCGGCCCACACTGCCGACGGGGCCGTGGTCACGGAGCCCACGGATCTGCGGATGGCCACGACCCACAAGGGCTTCGAGTGGGTCGAGGTCACGACCCGCGGTCGGGCCGCGCACGGCAGCCGGCCGGCGGACGGGCGGGACGCCATCCTGCACATGGGCCGGGTCCTGGCGCGGCTGGAAGCCCTCGACGCCGCCTTCGCGGCTAGCCCGGCTCACCCGCGCCTCGGCCGGTGCTCACTCCACGCGTCGACCATCCACGGGGGACAGGCTCTCAGCGTCTACCCCGACCGCTGCACACTCCGACTCGAACGGCGCACGGTGACCCGCGAACCGCCCGACGTGGGGCTGACGGAGGCGCAGACCATCCTGGCCGCGCTCCACCGGGAAGACCCGGAGTTCGACGCGTCGGCGCGCCAACTCCTGACCCGGCCGCCGCACGAAATACCCCACGACCATGCGGTCTGCCGCGAGCTGGGCGCGGCCCTGCGCGGGCGCCGGCTCGACGCCGAGCCCACGGCCATGTCGTTCTGGACCGACGCCGCCATCCTCGGCCGGGCCGGCATCCCCGCCGTGCTGTTCGGGCCCACCGGCGCCGGTCTGCACGGCGCGGAGGAGTATGTCGAGATCGACTCGGTGCGCATGTGCCGCGATGTGCTGGTCGAGACGATCCGCGCCTTCTGCTGACCCCGCCGACCGGGCTGGTAGCATCGAGCGTGCAGGATACGGGCATGGAACGTGCGTACAGGGACGACGAACCGCGGGGCCTGCTGACGGGCGACGAGTTGCTGCGGATGCCGTGGCTCAATCCGTGCGAGCTCGTCGGCGGCCGTGTCATCCGCATGACGCCGACCAACCCGACCCACGGACGGATCGAGGTCAACGTGGCCGCCGCGCTCCGCAGCTTCGCGCGATCGCAGAATCCGGGTGTCGTGATGGCGGGCGAGGTGGGAGTATTCACGAGCCGGGATCCGGACACCGTGCGGGCACCCGACGTGCTCTTCCTCTCGCACGAACGGGACGCGGCCCGGACCCGACGAGACGGGTTCCTGGAGGTCGCACCGGAGCTCGTCGTCGAGATCCTCTCCCCGACCGACCGGAGGGACGAAGTGCAACGCAAGCTCCGGGAGTACTTCGCCGCCGGAGTCCGAGTGGTCTGGGTGGTCGATCCCGCCGAGCGTGCGGTGCGTGTCCACGCTGCGCACGGCGAACCGCGGCGATTCGCAGCC
>JAPOYG010000475.1:0-29223 GCA_026706755.1 Acidobacteriota bacterium | reverse complement strand
GGGCCCGGCGGCGAGGCGGACTGGATCGTCATGGATCCCGACATCGACTTCCAGGCCGCCGCGGAACGATTCGACACCTACCTGATGGGCCGGCGCACGTTCGAGGCCACCGGCGCAAGGGACGGCTCGTCACCCGGCATGCGAACCTTCGTGTTCTCGCGAACCCTGCAGCAGAGCGACTACAAGAACATCACCATCGTCGGTGAGGACTGGCGGGACGTGGTGCGGTCGCTTCGCGAGGACGCCGGCAAGGACATCTGGCTCTTCGGCGGCGGTGACCTGTTCCGCAGCCTGGCGGCGGAAGGCTTCGTCGACACGGTGGAGGTCGCGGTGATGCCCGTCATCCTCGGCGGCGGCATCCGCCTGATCGCCGAGCCCGCCTCGCGAGTCGCTCTGTCGCTGACGGAGCGCAAGGTCTTCGAGAAGACCGGCATCGTCAGCCTGGTGTACGCGGTGAGCGACGCCCGCGGGAAGTAGAGTCGAGCGGGACCGAACATCTACCCCGACCGCGAAAGGTCGGCGACCAACGCCTGCTCGATAGCGAGGTCGCGGCGCAGTGGGCTCGCGTCACCAGGCCGGCCGCTCCGCTTCCGCCCTCGAATCTCGGCGCACAGGCTCGGCTCGCGGGTGGCGGCGCGGTGTCAATCCTGGGATACAGCCACGAGTGCTGCAGCCCGGGGTGCCGCGCGCCGTAGCGCCGCGGCACGTCCTGGGTCCAGTTGCTGGGTATCGTCAGGCAGAAGGCGAGCAGGGCGGCGAAGGCAAGGCGCTGGGCAGCGAGCGGCGGCGCGTTCGCCGGCCGATCCTCGTCGGTGGCGAAGGCAAGCCCCCATCCGGCCGTGCGCGTCAGCCGGCCCAACCGCCGCAGGCGCGAGCGATACAGGGCCGCAGCCCCGACCAGCGCCATCACGACGTTCAGCGTCTGCCCGGTGCCGAGGGCGAGCCGGTGGGTCGGATAGTCGCGGAACAGATCGAGGAAGAATCGCGGGAACGCGTACCAGAAGACGAAGCGCGCCGCGACCGCGCCCGGCGTCCGGTTCACCTGCTGCACCCGGAGCAGGTACGCCGCCAGCAGCAGGTTCTTGGCGCCGTCGTAGAGCACCACGGGGTGGCGGAAGCCCTCCGCGTCGGGGAACTTTACCGCCCACCAGACGTCGGTGACGGCACCGACGATCTGGCCGTCGATGAAGTTGCCGATCCGTCCCATGCCCAAGAGGAATGCGGCCGGGACGGCGAGCGCGTCCGCGACGAGGAGGACCGACTTCCCGTGGCGGCGCGCGAACAGCACGGCGCCGAGCGTGCCGCCGAGCAGCAGGCCGTGCGTCGCCATGCCGCCGAGCCACCACGCGGGCACCAGGTGGAGGTGCTCCCGATAGAACGGCCATTCGTCGAAGGCGATCTCCAGGGCGCGGCCGCCGATGAGCACTCCGACGGCGACGAAGAGGCTCAGGCTCCACACCTCGCGCGGCGAGAGCCGCAGCGGCCCGTTACCCCGCCGGAGGAAGAGATGCAGCTCGAGGAAGCCGAGCGCGAAGCCGAGGCCGTACCACCACAGATGGACGCCGCCAACGTCGAGGAGGACCGGGTCGATCCGATGCGTGTAGGGTCCGAGCATGTCCGTCTCCGCGCCGCGGGAAGCGCGGCCGGAGAACGGCACTTGCACGACCGGTGCCAGGTGCCCGGCGGTGCGCAACCGGGCTCCTGGCGCGGATCGACCGGGTCTGCGCGTCGCCGGGCTCAGCGGCTCGGATCGGACACACATTGACCGGCGTTGTACACGCAATGGACTGCCGGCGGGAGTCGGCCGCGGCCTGTGCCCGCACCGGCGATCGACGGGCTCCGTTCCCCAACGGGCCGGATCTGTCGCTCCCGCAAGGGAGCATCGCGTGCGCGCCAGCGCGGGGAATCCAGCGACCGAGCCGGTCAGAACGCGCGGGTGAAGCCGCCGCTCGAGCCCGCGAACCGCGAATTCACGACGTTGTTGAAGATCGATCCGAACGAGTATGTGAAGCCGATCCGGAACTGCCACTCGTAGTTGGTCGCGAGCTGCCGTTGGCGGACCAGGATCTCGGCATCGGTGGCGTCGCGGCGGGGAAGGTAGATCTGGTCGCCGATGAACGAGCTGTCGGCGTCGAGGCGAAGGAAGAACCCGCGGAACAGACGGATGTCGATCTCGCCGTAGAGCACCAGCCGCCGTTGGTCCGGGCGGTCGAGGAACTGCGAGAACTCCATCGTCAACTCGCTCTCGCCCCACGGCTCGTTGGCCACGAAGGACGACTGAACCGCGTGGTTGGCGCGCCGCTCCTCGAGCTCGTCGAAGATCGTCGGCTCGATGTAGCGGAAGGCGTTGTAGCCGGCCGTGTAGGTCACCGTGAACTGCCGGCGCGTCGACTCCGAGTAGGGGAAGAAGTTGTACTCGACGGCGGGCGCGCCGCGCAGCGTCAGCGCCTGGTTCCGGAAGTTCGAGCTGATGGCGGACCCGCCGAAGCCGATGCCGACGTGCTCGCCGACGCTCTTGACGAAGCGGGCGTCGAGCGACGAGCTTCGCCGCGCGTTGGAGAACGTCGAATCGGTGAGCTCGAACGTGTCTTCGCGGTAGTTCGTGAAGAACCCGACCCTCATCCTCCACAGGTCGGTGTCGCGGTTGGCCGAGACGGACCCGCTGAGCGACCGCGTCGACTCCCGTTCCTCCGCGTCGAAGAACATGTTCAGCCGCGTGCGGAAGACCCAGAAGTTCCAGGGGTCGTCCCGCGGCTGCGCGTTCGCCACCGGGCGCACCCCCAGCGCATTGGTGCGGCGGGGCGCAACCGCGAGCTCCTGCCCCAGCGGCGTCCGCGCGGCGTAGCGCACCAGGCCGAGGCGCAGGGTCTGCGCCAACGCACGACGCTCGCTGTCGTCCGTGTCGTCCTGCGAGGTGTAGAAGACCAGCTCGTCGTCCATTCCCGCGAACTCGTCGCCGCCGTAGAAGTGGAGCGTCCACGCATCGCCTCCGCCGCCGGTGCCCTCGCGGGTCACCAGCACGTGGACCTGGGCGTCCCGTCGGTCGCGCACGTAGTTCACGAAGCGGATCTCGCGGCGCAGGTACTCGTCGTCGCACCGGCCGCAGTCGAGGAACACGCGCAGGAGATCGGCGCCGTTCGGCTCGCGCGGTGCCTGCGCCGCACCGGCGACGCCGGCGCCGAGCAACACCGCCAGCGATCCGGCGAGCGCCGAGCCCATGACCTTCGTCATCGCCCTCGTCGTCGGCGTGGTGGTGATCGGGGCACGTCGTCCGGCGCCGGGGACGCCGGACTCGGTTGCGGACGCGCCGGGCGCCCGGTTGCAACGCTCGAATTGCTGCGCGGAGACCATCGTGGAACGCCGGATGCCTCGGGGCGGAGACCGCGCCCCGGTCGAGCCGACAATCTCTATCCTATACTCAGCGCCGTCATGTCCACGCTTCCCACGCCCGGCACGAAGGCGGCGTCGTTCACGCTGCGCGACACCACCGGCGCCCCGTGCGGGCTCGATCCCGACGCCGAAGGATCCGCCGCACCGGCCACTCTTCTTTTCTTCTTCAAGCACGACTGCGCGACCTGCGACCTGACGGCGCCGCTCCTGGAGCGGGTGCACCAGGCGCTCTCCGGATCGGGCCTGCGCACGCTCGGCGTTTCCCAGGACGATGCGGCGCTCACGGCCGCCTTCAGCGAGCGGCACCGGCTGACGTTCGAACGCGCCCTCGACGCCGAGCTGCTGGTCTCGGAGGAGTACGGCTTCGACGCCGTGCCCGCGCTCGTACTGGCAGACGGGGAGGCCAACGTGCTGGCGAGCTTCGAGGGCTTCGCCAAGGCGGATCTGCAAGACCTGGTCAACCTCGCGGCCGGGCGTTGCGGGGTGGCGGCACCGGGGATCGAGCGCGAGGGAGAGTCGCTGCCCGACATGCGGCCCGGCTGCGGATCGAAGGTCCACGACCCGGACGTCGCCCGGCGCCTGGCGGCCCGGCGCGACGCGGGGGCGCTCGCCTCGCGGCGGGTGCGGATGCCGGCCGACCTCGACCCGTTCGAGTTCCTCGACCAGCAGGGCCTGACCGACGGCCTTCCGGTGGTGCCGCCGACCGCGGCGCGGGTCGCCCGCATGCTCGCCGGCACGTCGCGCCCGGCCGGGGACGTGGTCGCCGAGATACCGCCCAATCTCGCTCCCGCCACCGTCGAAAAGGTCGCCATCAACGCGGTCATGGCCGGCTGCAAGCCGGACTACCTGCCGGTGGTCATCGCCGCGGTGGAGGCGGCCTGCACGGACGCGTTCAACCTGCACGGGGTGCTGGCCACGACGTACTTCGTCGGGCCGCTCCTGATCGTCAACGGCCCGATCCGGCACGCTATCGGCCTCAACACGGGACGCAACGTCTTCGGCCAGGGCACGCGCGCGAACCTGACGATCGGCCGCGCCCTGCAGCTCGTGGTCCGCAACGTCGGCGGCGGCCGGCCCGGCGAGGTCGACATGTCGACCCTCGGCCAGCCGGGCAAGCTCGGCGCCTGCATCGCCGAGAACGAGGAGCTGAGCTGCTGGGAGCCGCTGCACGTCGAGCGCGGCTTCGACCGCGACCAGAGCACGGTCACCGTCTTCGCGGCCGAGGCGCCGCGCGCCATCCGCGACCAGCTCTCGCGCCGCGCGCCCTCGCTCGGGGCCAGCATGGGCTACTCCCTCGAGGCGATCGCCCACGTGAAGCTGCACGGCATGGATCAGGCGCTACTGGTGGTCTCCCCCGAGCACGTGCGCACGTTCGAGCGCGACGGCTACTCGAAGGACGACCTGCGCGCCCGCATCCAGGAAGTGACGGCCCGCAAGCTGCGCGACGTCCTGCCGAACGACGAGTGCCAGAAGGGGACCGGGGTGCGCGCGCTGCCGAAGGACTGGGTGGGCCCGGACGGCCGCCCGACCGCCGAGGCGCTCGACCGCCCGTTCCCGAAGTTCGCGAGCGCCGACAACATCCTGATCGCGGTGGCCGGCGGCACGGCCGGGAAGTTCTCCGCCGCCGTCGGCGGCTGGGCCAGCGGCGGCCTGGGCTCGAAGGCGGTGACGCGCCTCATCGAGAGGTAGCCCGCGGGCACGGCGTTACGGGGCGACTCTCGGCCATCGCTCGTCGCTCAGCAGTACGAGCGCATCGCCGTACGCGGTTGCCGCTGCGGCGCGGACGAATCGGGCGTCGGCCGTCACCACGGTCCCACGAATCCTGTGGGCGAGCGCGAGGTAGAAGCAGTCGTACGCCGGACGGTCCAGTTCCAGGGCCAGGCGGACCGCGCCCGCGCAGAGATCCTCGTCCGCCGTCCATCGCAGCGGCATGTCGGGGACGGCTCCAGCCAGGAGGCTCGCATCGCGCCGTTCGAGCTCACCGCGATGGACCTTGCGCCACAGGGCGTTCGCGATCTCCGCAGCGATGAGGTGCGGTGCGTGCAGATCGTGTCCTTCTTCCAGAAGCCGGAGGGCCGCGGGAGTATCGTCCTCCTCCACGAGCCACTTGAGGGCCACGCTGGCATCGACCACCAGACGCATCAGGTGATGCCGCTACGGCGAGCGCGGTCCTCGCGAACGAGTTCCTCGGCCGGCGTCTGCCTGCGGCCTGCCGTCTCCTGCCGCAGCCGCGCCGCGCGTTCCAGGAACGCGCGGCGTCGGTCCGTCAGATCGTCTCTCGTTCCTTCCGCCGGGCGGGTGGCTCGCGGGCCGTTCCGGTAGTGGTCACCGACATCGTCCAGGCCGCGCTCGATGGTCTCGCGCAGGTAGAAGGCCTTGGTGCGACCGGTCTGCGCGGCCAGCGAGTCGAGCCGCCGCTCGAGATCGGGACTCAATCGGATCGAGGTGGCCATCCGCCCTCCTGCGTGAATGCTTGTATTCAACATATCACACCGGACCTCGAGTCTTGACTCCCAGGAGCTTGCGCCGCAGATCGCCAACGGAGTGGGTGCCGCGGGCGCACGGTGCAGGCCGGTGGAGGGCTGAGGCCGCACCCGGAGCCTGCGACGGGTTGGCCGCGCTGGCGTATGCTCACCGGGTGCCGCGGTTTCGCTGCCAGGTCTGCGAGGCGGATTTCGACGTCGCCCAAGCGGCGCTCGATCGCTATCCCGGCTGGCGGCCTCGGTACTGCCGCGCCCATTCCCCGAGGAAGCGTTCGGCGGGGAGAGGGGCGAGCGGCTCCGCTCGCTCGGTCGCCCCTCGCACGCGGCGCACCGCCACCCGGTCCGAGGAGAACCTGACCCTCGACGAGGTGTTGGCCAAGTACTCCGGCGATCCCGTCACGGGCGTGTTCACGGACGGAAGCGCGGTGCCCAACCCAGGCCCCGGCGGCTGGGGCGTCGTCTGGGTCGAGCGGGGCGAGATCGTGTCGAAAGCGCACGGCCACGATCCGGACACGACCAACAACCGGATGGAGCTTCGGGCGCTCATCGAGGCGTTCAGGATGCTGCCCGATGACGCCGCGGTCGACGTCCACACCGACAGCGAGCTGTGCGTGAACACGATTACCAAGTGGGCACCGGCCTGGGAGCGGCGGGGCTGGAAGCGCAAGACGGGCCCAATCAGCAACCTCGACCTGGTGCGGGAGCTGCTGGAGCGCTACCGGGCCCATCCCGACTGCCGCCTCCGCTGGATCGCCGGCCACGCCGGCCACCGCTGGAACGAGTACGCCGACAGCCTCGCCACGGCCTGGATGCGGTCCGCGCTGTAGACAGGCTCCGCCGCGCGGCTGTGGTACAGTGGCCCGATTCGATTCCGGAGGCAGGATGGACGACTCCGTCATTCTCGATCCGACCGACGAACGTCAGCCCATCGGCCGGCAGCTCGCCTCCCGGCCGCCCGCCCTCACCGGGGCGATCGGGATCGTCGACATCTCGAAACCGCGCGGCGACGTATTCTGCGACGAGCTCGAGGCGCTGCTGCGCGCACGGCAGCCGGGCGTCGACGTCATCCGCCTGCGCAAGCCGACCTTCACCCGGCCTGCGCCGACGGATCTGCGCGCCGAGGTCGCGGAGCGCTGCAAGGCGATCATCCAGGCCCTCGCCGATTGAGGGTCGTGCACGTCGTGCAGTGTGCACGACCTGGTCGACTACGAGGCGCGGGGCATCCCCACCGTGATGGTGGCCTCGTCGGAGTTCGTCAGCGCGGCGGAGCGGCAGTCGGACGCCCTGGGCATGCCCGACGTGGCGAGCCGCGCCGTCTACGTGCCGCATCCCATCCAGGACGCCACCGACGACGAGATGCGCGCGAAGGCGCGTGCCGCCTACGACGCCATCGTCGGCGCCATCACCGCCCAGGCGTAGGGTGGTTCGCAGCCCCGACGGTTCCGGGGCCCTGAGCGACGAGGACCGGGGCGCCGTAGAGTCCGCTGCGGCGGGGCGGCGGACGAGCCTCCCATGGACGCGATTGCCGTCGCCGTCATCGTCATCTACCTGATCGCCGCCACCGCCATCGGCAGCGTCATGACCCGGCGCGCGGCGACGTCCACGGGGTGGGCGGTCGCCGGCGGCGGCATGTCGGCGACCCTCGTGGCGGTGGGCATCGCGGGCACGCGCATCGGGGGCGCCGGCACGTACGGCGTCGCCGGCGACGTCGTCACCGGAGGCGTCTGGAACCTCTGGTGGTACGGCATCAGCACGTTCCTGGCCCTCGCCCTCGTCGGTCTCTTCTTCGCCGTCTACTACCGCCGGCTGCGGCTGCAGACCGTCGGCGAGATCTTCACCATCCGCTGGCGGACGCGCCGCTGCCAATGGATGACCAGCCTCTGCGTGCAGACCGAGTACGTCATCGTCAACCTGATCGAGGCGTACGTCATCGGCGTCATCGTCAGCACGTTGACGCCGCTTCCGATGCTGGCCGGCGTTCTCATCGCGGCGGCCATCTTCGCTACCTACGTCTCGCTGGGCGGGCTCTGGGGCACCGCCATCACGAACCTGATCCACTGCGCCGTGGTGCTGGTCGGGCTGCTCTCGGTGGGGCTGATGGGCATCGCGCAGCTCGGGGGCTGGGACGCCGTGACGGCGGCCGTCGGCGGGCACCTGGCGGCGGCCGCACAGAACGATGCGGTCTGGTGGGGCTTCGTCGGTGCGGGCTGGCTCCCCGTCTTCGCGATGATCTTCTCGGCCGCGATCCACACGCCCGCCGCCTCCGTCTACACCAACTACGCGGCGGCAGCGCGGAACGAGCGGCACATCGCGCCCGCCTTCCTGGCCGCCGGCGCCATCGCGGCTCTGATGCCGATGCTGGCCGGCCTGATCGCCATCCTGACGACGGCGCGCTACGGGATCGACACGGGGCTCAGCGGCTATCGGAACCTGACGACGCTGGCTTCCGAGATCAGCCCCGTCGTGGGCGGCGTCGCGCTGGCCGCGGTCCTGGCCGCGGTCATCTCCTCGGGCGGCCCGATACTGCTCTCGAGCGCCACGATGTTCGTGCGCGACTGGCTGCCGTTCACGCGCAGCTACGACTCCGACCGGCGGCTGCGCGCCTACCGGGTGACGACCATCATCTACGCCGTGCTGGCCGCGCTGGCCGCCTGGGTGGTCGCCACGCAGACCGACATCTCGATCCTCGATCTGCTGCTGTTCGGCTTCGCGATGGTGGTGCCGCCCGCCATCGCCGTCGGCTACCTCATCTACTGGCGGCGCACCACGGAGCGGGGCGCGTACTGGGGGATGGCCATCGGCTACGGCGCGGGCATGGTCTGGTTCGCCCTCATCAAGCTGGCCGTCGCGGCGGGCCTTTCGGCGCCGGAGGACGCATCGGCAATCTACCGGCTGGCCGTCGAGAGCTTGACCGTGAACGGGGAAGGCCTGGACCCGTCCTACGTCACGACGCTGGTGCCGCTGGTCGCCATCCCGGCGATCTCGCTCCTGACGAGCGATGCTACCGACGACGAGGGCGGTGACGGCTTCTACGCCATGCTGGCCGGCGAGAGGCCCGTCGACCGCGCTGGCGTGTAGCAAGGCGCGAGGGAGTCTGCTCCGCAGGGCAGGCGGCGGGATTCGCGCGAGCGCCGACTCCCACCGCGGCAGGGTCGCGCGGGCGCGGCCGACTCATGCCCGGCCCGCGTCTATAATCGCCCCCGTCGCGCCGGATACGACGCCCCCGGCGGAGAAAGGAACGCATGGCCGGCTCCATCCCGATCGAACGCCACGGCGACGTGGCCCTGCTCCGAATGACGAATCCGCCGGTCAACGGCTTGAGCTTCGCGATGCGTGCGGCCCTGGACGCGAGCGTGACGGAAGCGCTGGACGACGATTCCGTCGCCGCGATCGTCATCGCCGGCGCCGGCCGGATGTTCTGCGGCGGCGCCGACATCCGGGAGTTCAGCGCTCCCCCGCCGCCCGGCGCCACGCTGCTGCCGGCGGTGCTCGACAAGATCGAGGCCTCGCCCAAGCCCGTGGTCGCGGCCATCCACGGCGTCGCGGCGGGAGGCGGCATGGAAGTCGCCCTGGCCTGCCACGTGCGGCTGGCCGCGCCCGGGACGAAGCTGGGCCTGCCCGAGGTGACGCTCGGCATCCTCCCCGGCGCCGGCGGCACGCAGCGGATGCCGCGCCTGATCGGCTTCGAGGCCGCGCTCGACGTCATCGTCGGGGGCAAGCTCCACCCGGTCGACAAGGCCGTTGAGCTCGGCTTCGTCGACGAGCGCGTCGACGGCGACCTGGAGGCGACGGCCATCGCGCGCGCCCGGCAGCTCGCCGCCGACGGCGCCCCGCTGCGCCGCGCGTCGCAGCTCGAGGAGCACCTCGACGCGGCGCGCGCCCAGCCCGAGCTGTTCGAGCGCTTCCGCAAGGGGATGGCAAAGCGGGCCCGGGGCTTCGACGCGCCCTACGCCTGCGTGGAGTGCGTGGAGAAGGCGCTCACCCTTCCCTACCCCGAGGCGCTCAAGCACGAGCGCGTGGTCTTCAACCGGCTGCGCGAGTCGGACCAGTCGGCGGCGCAGCGGCACGCCTTCTTCTCCGAGCGGGAGGTGGCGAAGATCCCCGACGTCCCGAAGGACACCCCGACCCGGCCGATCGCCGCCGCGGCGGTCGTCGGCTGCGGCACGATGGGCGGCGGCATCGCGATGAGCATCGCCAACGCCGGCCTCCCCGTGACGGTGCTGGAGTCGTCGCAGGAAGCGCTCGACCGCGGCATGGCCATCATCCGCAAGAACTACGCCGCCACCGTCTCCAAGGGCCGGCTTTCGCAGGCGGACATGGACGCCCGGCTGGCCCGCATCACGCCGACGTTGAACGATGCCGACCTCGGCGTCGCGGACGTCGTGATCGAGGCCGTCTTCGAGGAGATGCCGCTCAAGAAGGAGGTCTTCGCACGGCTCGACCGCGTATGCAAGCCGGACGCGATCCTGGCCACCAACACCTCCACGCTCGACGTCAACGAGATCGCAGCCTCGACCTCCCGGCCCGAGCAGGTCATCGGCACGCATTTCTTCAGCCCCGCCAACGTGATGCGGCTGGTGGAGAACGTGCGCGGCGAGCGGACGTCGGCCCAGACCATCGCCACCGTCATGAAGCTCTCGAAGACGCTCGGGAAGATCGGCGCGCTGGTCGGCGTCTGCGACGGCTTCGTCGGCAACCGGATGCTCTACGCCTACCGCCGGCAGGCCGATTTCCTGCTGGAGGAAGGGGCGCTCCCGGCCCAGGTCGACAAGGCGATCTACGACTTCGGCCTGCCGATGGGGCCCTACCAGATGGCCGACCTCACGGGGCTCGACGTGAGCTGGCGCGTGCGCAAGGCGCAGGCGCCGACCCGGCCGGCCCACCTGCGCTACTCCCCCATCGCCGACCGGATCTGCGAGATGGGGCGCTACGGGCAGAAGACCGGGGCCGGCTGGTACCGCTACGAGGAAGGGAGCCGCGTCCCGATCCCCGACCCGACGATCCACGATCTCATCGTCCGCGTGTCGGAAGAGCTGGCCGTCGCGCGCCGCGCCGTCGCCGACGACGAGATCGTCCCGCGCTGCCTCTACCCCCTGGTCAACGAGGGCGCCAAGATCCTCGACGAGGGGCTCGCCCTGCGCGCCAGCGACATCGACGTCATCTGGATGCACGGCTACGGCTTCCCGCGCTACCGGGGTGGGCCGATGTTCTGGGCCGACCTCGTGGGCCTGCGGACGGTCTACGACACGATGAGCCGCCTCCACGACGAGCACGGGGAGTGGCTGAAGCCGGCCCCGCTCCTGAAGCGCCTCGCGGAGGAAGGCAAGGGCTTCCGGGACTTCGGGAAGTGAGAACTGCTTCTTCGAGCGCGGCCGAGCGTGCGACTCCCAGCGGGGCTGCACCCGGCAGGACTTCGGACCTTGTCGAGTACTACTTCGAGCAGGGGTGGACGGACGGCCTGCCGGTGGTGCCGCCGACGCCGGAGCGCATCGACGCGATGGTCGCCGCGCTGGGCGGCGACGCGGACCGCATCGAGGCCCGCGTCCCGCCGCGCTGGGGCAACCTGACGCGCGAGGTGCTGGCCGTCAACCTGGTGCTGGCCGGCTGCCGGCCCGAGTATGCGCCGGTCGTGCGCGCGGCGCTCCTGGCCCTCACGAGCGGTCCGTTCAACCTGCACGGCGTGCAGGCCACAACGCACATGGCCGCGCCGCTGGTGGTGGTGAACGGACCCGTTCGCAAGGAGATCGGGCTCAACGCCGGCGCCAACGTCTTCGGCTCGGGCTGCCGGGCCAACGCGACCATCGGCCGCGCCATCCGCCTGGTGCTGCTCAACGTCGGCGGCGGCTGGCCCGGCGACCTCGACAAGAGCACGCTGGGCCACCCCGGCAAATACACCTTCTGCATCGCGGAGAACGAGGAAGCCAGCCCCTGGGCTCCGTACCACGTCGAGCACGGCTACCGCGCGGAAGACAGCACCGTGTTCTGTATCGCGGCCGAGGGCCCGCACAGTGTCACCAACCACGTGGCGAACGATCCGGAGGGGATCCTCGACAGCATCGCCTCGGCGATGAGCACCATCGGCCACAACAACGCCGTCAGCAGCGGCTCGTGCGCCGTCGTCATCGGGCCGGAGCACGCGGCGACGATCGCCGCGAAGCAGTGGACGCGCCAGGACGTCCGCCGCTACCTGTGGTCGGCCACGACCAACACCTTCGACGACATCAGCTTCCGCGGGCGCTACGGGAAGATCTACAACCGCAACCTCCCGCGCTGGTACCGCCGGGAGCCCGGCGCGCGCATCCCCATCGTCCCCTCCCCCGACGACATCCACCTCTTCGTCGCCGGCGGCGAGGCGGGCCGCTTCTCGGCCTTCCTGCCCGGCTGGGGCCACATGACGTCGCCCGTGCTGCGGGCGGTCGACGGGCGGCCGCCGGTGACCGGAGTGTGCGACGACGGAACGTGCGCGCTGTGACGGTAAGGAAGCCTCGCTACGGCGCGCAGGGTAGGAGACGGCGCAGCGCCGCCAAACCCGTCGCAGGCTCCGTGTTCGGCCCCAGCCCCACCTGCCGGGGAGCTTGCGCCGCGGCACGCACTGCGTTGGCGCTTTGCGGCGCAAGCTCCTAGACTGGAGCGATGGGACTGTTTCGCGTCGCCTGTCAGCTTGAGAACCAGAGGGATCGGACCCGTTCGGTCCGCGTGCCGGACGTCGTGGTCGATACCGGCAGCGAGCTGACGTGGATCCGCCGGGAGCACCTGATGCAGATCGGCATCGAGCCCGAGAAGCGGGACCTGCGCTTCGTGCTTGCCAATGGACAGGAGATCACCCGCTCGATCGGATTCGCGGTCATTCGAGTAGACGAACAACTGACCACGGACGAGGTGGTGTTCGCGGAGCCCGACGATCTCCAGCTGCTCGGCGCGCGTACCCTGGAGGGCCTGAACGTCAGGGTCGACTCTCGCGCCAGGAGACTGGTTGCCTCCGGGCCGATCACCGCGGCCGGGAGCGACCGAGGACCCCGAGAACATGAAGACTGAACGACGCCTCCCCGACCGACGGATCGTCTACGACCCGCGCGGCACCGTCACCGCGGAACCGCGACCGCTGGCAGCGCGACTGTCCACGCTCGACCGGATCCGCCTCGGCGTGCTCGACAACACTAAGTGGAATGCGTCGAAGCTGCTCCGCCGCGCGGTAGGCGAGCTCGAGACGGGCGGGGCTTTCGCGGAGGTCCGCTTCTACGCCAAGGAGAGCTTCTCGCGGCCGGCGGAGGCAGGGTTGCTCGACCGCATCGCGGCCGAGAACGACGCCGTCCTCACCGCGATAGGCGATTGAGGGTCGTGCACGTCGTGCAGTTTGCACGACGCAGTCGCCCTGGAAGCGCGGGGCGTTCCTACGGCCGTCATCGTTACCGAAGCGTTCCTGCACGAGGCCAACGTCCAGCGCACGGCTCTCGGCGCGGAGCGTCTCGAGCCCGTCGTCATCACCCACCCCCTCAGCACGCTGACCGCCGAGGAGATCGCGGGTCGAGGCGCGGAAGCAGCCGCCGACGCGCGCCGCATCCTCCTCGCCTCCGTGTGAGGCTCGGCGCTGGCGACCCTCCCCGCGGGCGGCGTCCGATCAGCCTCCCGCCATCGCGCCGATGATGAGGAACGGCTCCGTGCCGGCCGCCACGGCTTCGGGCAGGGGCGCGTCGGGTTGCTCGTGCGACACGTCCGTCCCGCAGGCGAAGAAGCGCAGGAACGGACGCCGGCGCCGCGTCACGGGGTCGCGGATGGTACCCCGCAGCGCCGGATAGCCGGCCTCCAGCGCGTCGAGCAGGGTTCGCTGCGAAGCCTGCCCCGCAACCTCCAGGAGCAGCTCGCGTTCCAACCCGGCCAGCGTGCACAGCGGCGCCGGCAGCACGACGCGGATCATGGCAGCGTCTGCACCTCGATCGAAAGGACGGGCGGCAGATCGCGCACCACCGGCGTCCAGGTGTCGCCCGCGTCGGCGGAGACGTACACCTGCCCCGCGGTCGTCCCGAAGTAGATCCCGCACGCGTCGAGGGTGTCGACGTCCATCGCATCGCGCAGCACGTTGACGTAGCAGTGCTCCTGCGGAAGGCCGTTCGTCAGCGCCTCCCACTCGTCGCCGCCCGTGCGGCTGCGGTAGACGCGCAGCCGGCCCTCGGGCGGATAGTGCTCCGAGTCGCTCTTGATCGGAACGACGTAGATGGTTTCCGGTTCGGTCGCGTGCACTGCGATGGGGAAGCCGAAGTCGCTCGGCAGGTTGCCGCTGATCTCCCGCCACGACTCGCCCGCGTCGTCGCTGCGCATGACGTCCCAGTGCTTCTGCATGAACAGCACGCCGGGACGGGAGGGGTGCATGGCGAGCCGGTGCACGCAGTGGCCCACCTCGGCCTCGGGCTCCGGGATGTTGTCGGACCGCAGCCCGCGATTCACGGGGCGCCACGTGCCGCCGCCGTCGTCGCTGCGGAAGGCGCCCGCCGCCGAGATGGCGGTGAAGATGCGCTGCGAATCGTGCGGATCCAGCAGGATCGTGTGCAGGCACAGACCGCCGGCGCCCGGCTCCCACGACGGCCCGCTCGGGTGGCGGCGCAACCCGGCCAGCTCCTGCCACGTCCGCCCTCCGTCCGTGGAGCGGAACAGGGCGGCGTCCTCGACCCCGGCGTACACCATGTCGGGATCGGTGCGGTCCGGCTCCAGGTGCCAGACCCGGGCGAACTCCCACGGGTGGGGCGTTCCGTCGTACCACTTGTGGGTACCCGTCTCCCCCTCGTAGCGGAACTCGTTGCCCACCGCGTTCCACGTCCGCCCGCCGTCGTCGGACCGCTGGATCACCTGCCCGAACCAGTGCGCGTGCGCCGACGCGTAGAGCCGCTGGGCGTCGGCGGGGGATCCCGCCACGTGAAAGACCTCCCACCCGGCGAAGTGCGGACCGTCCACGCTCCATTGCCGGCGCGCGCCGTCCGACGTCAACAGGAACGCACCCTTGCGCGTCCCCACCAGGACTCTCACCGTGCTCATCGAGTGCACCTCCGTCGTGGAATCGCGCCGACCGCGCGCGCGGCCTCGCCGTCGAAGCTCGACGAGGCCCGCCGCCCTGGACTTGCCCTCCACCCGCTCCTGACGTTGCGGCGCCCCATAGTGTTCCTCGCGGCCGAGATCCGTGTCCGCTCGTGACGCGCGCAGCACACGCCGGGAATCTGCGCCGCGGACGTGCGATGCCGCATGTTGCGCCCCGCGCAGCGGAGGGCGCGTTTCCCCGACGACGGCGCAGTATGATGCGCGCATGAACGTCGATCTCGCCTACGGGCGCGGGCGCCTGCCGGTCGATTTCCCGGACGGCCGAACGACGGTGCTGGAGCCATCCTACGTCGCGGGCCTGCCCGACGAGGCGGCCGCCATCCGTCACGCCCTGCGGATGCCGACGGGGACGGCGCCGCTCGCGTCGCTGGTCCGCGCCGACCAGACCATCGCCATCTCGGTCTGCGACATCACGCGGCCGATGCCGAGCCACACGCTGCTGCCGGTGCTGCTCGGCGAGCTGGCCCACGTGCCCGACGACCGGATCGTCATCCTGATCGCGGCAGGGACGCACCGCCCGAACGACCGGGCCGAGCTCGTCGAGATGCTCGGCGAGCCGATCGTGGACCGCTACCCCATCGTCAACCACAGCGCGTTCGACGAGGAAGGACTCGTCCACCTGGGCGAGGTCGAGCCGCACGTGCCGGTGTGGCTGAACCGGCGCTGGGTCGAGGCCGACTTCCGCATCACGACCGGGTTCGTGGAGCCGCACTTCTTCGCCGGCTTCAGCGGCGGCCCGAAGCTGGTGGCGCCCGGGCTGGCCGGATTCAGGACGACGATGCGGCTGCACGATGCCGAGATGATCGGCAGCCCCCAGGCGCGCTGGGGCGTCACGGAAGGGAACCCGATCCACGACGCGATCCGTCGCATTGCGGCCCACGTGGGCGTCCACTTCAGCGTCGACGTGGCGATCAACCGCGACCGGCAGATCACGAGCGTCGCGGCGGGCGAGATCTTCGCCGTCCACCGGGCGATGGCGGCGCGCGTGAAGCAGAGCGCCATGCAGGCGTTCGACGCGCCGTTCGACGTCGTGGTGACCACCAACAGCGGCTACCCCCTCGACCAGAACCTCTACCAGAGCGTGAAGGGGATGTCGGCCGCGGCCCAGGTGGTCAAGCCGGGCGGGGCCATCGTCTGCGCGGCGGAGTGCGCCGAGGGGCTCCCCTCGCACGGCGAGTACGGCGACATCCTGCGCGCCCGCGAGACGCCCGAGGCGCTGCTCGACATGATCTGTGCGCCGGGCCACAACCGGCACGATCAGTGGGAAGTCCAGATCCAGGCGCAGATCCAGCAGCGGGCGGACGTCTTCCTGAAGACCGACGGCCTCGCGCCTGACGAGGTCCGCGCGGCGCATCTGATGCCCATCGACGACGTCGCCGAGACGACTCGCGAGCAGCTCGACCGCGCCGGTTCGGGTGCCCGCGTCTGCGTGCTGCCCGAGGGCCCCCAGACGATCCCGTACCTGGCGGTGTGAAGCCCCGCGCGCGCCCGACCCGGCTTCAGAACCGATCGTCGCGGACGGCGATCAGAGCATCGCTCGTCACCGTCGACGGCTCATCCCCGAGCGGCGGAAGTGCCAGAACATCGCGCGTCGGCATGCTCGCGCGGCCTTGGGCGACGAGCCTCTCCAGGGGCGAGTCGCGGCCGGCGCGAGGAACGTCAGGACCCATCGGCCACACTCACTGCCGCGACGTTGTTGTCCGGATTGCGGTCGATGAGCTTCGTGAAGGGATCGATGCCGGCCCGCCGCGGCTCTTCGTCGACGACGAGCTCGAGCACGGCCTCGCCGGCGTCGATCTTCCGCTTCTCGAGCGCGAGCAGCTTGCCCTCGGGTGAGGCGCCCGGCCCGCGTTCGCCGAAGACCGCCACGTCGATCCAGTCGTCGACCGGGACCTCCGTCTCCACGCCCTGGCCGTCGGCCCGGTACTTCTTCGCCTCCACCTCCAGCCGGACGGCGTAGCCGCCGCCGGGCGCCGGCTCGTACGTCGCTTCCACGAGACGGTTGTCGTACAGGGTGATGGTCTCGAAGAGGTCCTCAATGACGTAGTCGAGCTCGGGCGGCACGGCTTGGCGCACGAACGACAGGAACTCGCGCGAGTAGGTGTAGGGCGGCTCCTGGAAGCGCACCGCCTCGACGTAGCGCTTGAGTGCCGCGTTCAGTGCCTCCTCGCCGACGTAGTCGCGCAGGGCGTACATCACGAGGCTTCCCTTCCGGTAGTGGATGTAGCCCTGGTTCTCGACCCGCAGCAGCGGGAGCTCCTCGATCAGCTCGCCGCCGCGCTGGCTCAGGTAGGCGTCGAGCTCGTACTTGAGGAAGCGGCGCATCTGCTCGCGGCCGTACTCGCGCTCCATGATCATCAGGGCGGCGTACTGCGACATCGTCTCCGACAGCACGGTGGCGCCCTGCACGCGCCCGCCGACGACCTGGTGCGCCCACCACTGGTGCGCCACCTCGTGGGCCGTGACATAGAACGGGTAGTCGATGGCCTCCTCGTCGTCCTCGTCGAGCCGGGCGATGAAGCCGATCGACTCGGAGAACGGGATCGTGTTGGGCAGCGACTGCGCGAAGCGCGCGTAGCGCGGGAACTCCACGATGCGGATCTGCCGGTGCTGGTAGGGGCTGAACTGGCTCGTCAGGTAGTCGAGCGACTTCTTCACCGCGTCGATCATGCGCTCGACGTTGTAGGTGTGCGCGTGATGGTGATAGACCTCGATGGCCACGTCGTTCCAGCGGTCGCGCGCCACCTCCCAGTCGGCGGAGAGCCAGGCGACCAGGCCCAGGATGGGGGCGTCCATCTTGTAGTGGAAGTAGCGCCGGCCGCCCTCCGTCCACTCGCGCTGCAGGTAGCCGGGAGCGAGCGCGATCTGGTCCGGGCTGGTCGAGACCACGGTCTCGAAGTCGATCCAGTCCGACTCCGGCGTGATGTAGTGGTTGCGGCGCGCCGCCGCGTCGTCGAGGGACGGCATCCGCTGTATGGGGGCGAGCCCCAGCCGGCGCCGGTCGTTGGGATCGACCAGCTCCGCCGCCCGCGAGTACCCGATGCGCGGGAGGTAGGCGAAGTTGTTGAAGAAGGTGCCGTTGGCCACGACGCTGGTGTTCGATCCGCTGTTGACGAAGCCCGGGTTCTCGATGGCGACCTCGAAGGCGAGATCCATCGAGGCGCCGGGGGCGAGCGGTGCGTCGAGGTCGTAGATGCGGTAGCCGAGCGTGTCGTCGTCGAGCTCCAGCCGGAGTCCCGGGGCGTCCATCGACCGCACGATCAGCTCCGGGTTGATGCTCAGGTGCAGGGCGTCGACCGGTGACTCGTTCGGGTTGCGGAGCGTATACCGCCCGCGAATGTCGACGGCGCGGCGCTCCGGGTAGATGTCCACCTCCGCGTAGAGCGCCGTGATCTTGGGCTGCGGCAGGGCCTCGTACGGTTTGTACTGCCGCTCGTAACGCGCCAGGCGCTCTTCGCGCAGGTCCCCCGCCACGTACTCGTTGAGCACGTTGGTGTTGTAGAAGACGTAGCCCCCCGTAGCGGCGAAGCCGAGCGCGAACGCTCCCGCCGTCGCCCGCACGGCGGGCGTGAACCGCTGCCGCGCGATCCGCAGTCGGTCGCGCAGGCCGGCTGCGACGCCGCGCACCCACAGCAGGTGGATGACGATGGCCAGCATTCCGGCGCCCAGCGCCCAGTAGAGAGAGAACCAGACGAGCGGCTGGACGAAGTGGCCGAAGCCGTTCATGTCGGAGTAGGGCGCCCCGGGTGCACCGCCGAGCTGGTACAGGCGGTGATCGAAGTCCCACGCCGCCAGCACGGGGACGCTGATGAAGTACAGGATCATCAGCAGGTAGCCCAGATAGCGGTTGTTGGCCGCCACCTGCAGGAACAGAGCGACGACCGCGGCGAAGAGGAAGGGGAAGCCACCCGCCAGCACCAGGCCGCGCAGGTACAGGCCGACCTCGAAGTCGTAGTAGCCGCGCGCGGCCTGGATGCCCATCCCGGTAAGCATGCTCACCAGCATCAGCGCCGCGACGACCAACGCAAGGGCGATGAGCTTTGCGCCCCACAACGCCCAGTTCGGCACCGGGAGCGCGTCGAAGAGCTCGTGGACCCGCGCCGTCCGTTCCCGCCAGACCAGCTCTCCGCTGTAGAAGGTGACGATGATCAGGACGAACAGCACGCCCCCCTGCAGGATGCTGATCATCAAGTGGGTCACCGGGTAGACGGGGGTGCCGAACAGCCGATCGACCATCGACGAGTTGCCGAGCATGTTCAGCACGCCGAACGCCAGAATCACGAGGAACGCCATGCTCCGGACCACGCCCGCCACCTCCAGGCGGGTCTGCCGCGCGAGCTGCCGGAGACCGGAGAAGCGCAGCGTCACGCGCCCGGAGGCTCCGGGCAGCGCCGGAATGGCCGCACTCGCAAGCGCGTCCGACTGGTCCGCACCCGGAGCACCCCCCTCGTCCCCCCTCGGCGCGCCCGGTTCGGCGGGCTCCGCTGACCTCTCGTCGCGCCCTCGCCGCCACCAGTGCCACCAGCGCCGGAGGGATTGCCGCTCGACGACGGTGAACGAGAAGCGGCGGTAGGCAACGGCGAACACCAGGACGGCCAGGCCCAGCATGACCAGCCGATTGGCGAGCAGCGCGCCGTCGACGGGGAGCAGCAATGTGTTGCGCTCGGCCACCGTCCAGTAACGCGTGGCGATTCCGAACGCTCCGCCGCCGAACGGGTCGAGCATGGCGGCCAGGGTCTCGTTCTCGATGTCGGACAACAGATTGCCGGCGACGCCGTAGGCGACGAACATGCCGACCACGCTGGCATAGGTCGCCACCAGGCTCCGCGTGACGGTGGCCAGGGCGAACTGGATGCTCCCCGTGAACAGCACGTTCGGCACGACGAAGACCAGGAGCCCCTGCAGATACGGAGCCGCCCGGAACGGACCGACGCGCTCCGGATCGAGCCACGGCATCAGGCTCCCGAGCACCACACCGAGCACCACCGGCACGAAGACGGCGAGGGCGACGGCCAGCGCCCCGACGAAGCGGCCGACGAGGTAGTCGCGCTTGCGGATCGGCGTCGAGAAGAAGAGCTCGTGCGTGCCGGTCTCCCGGTCCCGAAGCACCGGGCTGGCCACGAACGCCGTCGTGACGAAGACCCCCATCAGGCTCATCACGAGCAGCAATTGCAGGATGACGAACGGCGCGTTCCGGTCGACGTTGCCGATCGAGCCGCCGATGACGACCGCGTCGGTGGTCACGGCCAGGAACGCCGACAGGAAGAAGAACGCCGCGGCGAGCAGGAAGACCGGTTGCCGCAACTGGTAGCGCAGCTCGAAGCGGAGGATCTCGGTGAGCATGGCGTCCCCTCGGATCCGGGCGTCGGCCGACTCAGGCCGCGGCGCCGGCGCGCTGCAACGTGGAGAAGTAGACGTCGGTCAGCTCGGTCCGGACCGGCTCGAACCCGCCCTCGGGGCGCTCGTCCGCGTAGACGTGGATCACGGTTCGTCCCCCCGAGAGCCGCGTCGCAATCACGTGGTGCTCGCGCTCGCAGGCAGCCAGCTCGTCCCGGCTCACCACCCGGCTCCAGATGCGGCCGTCGAGCGCGGCAATCGCCTCGGCGGGCTCACCCGCCAGCAGCACCTCGCCCTTCGAGATGATCGCCATCCGGCTGCAGAGATCGCTCACGTCCTCGACGATGTGCGTCGAGAGGATCACGACGATGTTCTCGCCGATCTGCGACAGCAGGTTGTGGAAGCGCAGGCGCTCGGTCGGGTCGAGCCCTGCCGTCGGCTCGTCGACGATGATCAGCCGCGGATCGCCGATGAGGGCCTGCGCGATGCCGAAGCGCTGCTTCATGCCGCCCGAGAAGGTGTCCAACCGCTTGCGGCGATCGTCCCAGAGATTGGTCTGCCGCAGCAGGGCCTCCACGGTCTCCTTGACTTGCGCCGGCGGAATGCCCTTCAGGGCGGCAAGGTGGCTCAGCATCGCCTGCGCGGAGAGCCGCGGGTAGACCCCGAACTCCTGCGGCAGGTAGCCGAGCATCTGCCGAACGCGATCCTTCTCACGGAGCACGTCGAGGTCGCCGAGCATGATCCGGCCGCCGTCGGGCTCCTGCAACGTCGCTATCGTTCGCATCAGCGTGCTCTTGCCGGCACCGTTCGGGCCGAGCAGTCCGAACATCCCGGTCGGAATCCGCAGCGACACGTCGCGCAGGGCGCGCACGCCGTTCCGGTAGGTCTTCGACAAACCTTCGATCGTCAGTACGTGGCTCAAGACGGCTCCTCCCCGGGAGACTCTGGGACCTTGGACGCACCACGCGCCCGATTGGTTTCAGGGCGGTTTTCGCCCGGGAGGTCGCCGGCCACCCGCGCGCTCGTGCTCCCCGGCCGAACGGTGCTACGCGCCGGCCGGCCGGGCCGGGAGTCCGCCGCTCACTCGAAGAGCAGCATCACGGTCTCGGCGACGCAGGCGGGCTTGGTCTCGCCCTCGATCTCGATGACGAAGCCGCTGACCACCCGTGCGGTTCCGGGTGCGGTGCGTTCGACCGTCTTGATGGTCTGCACTCCGCGCACGCGGGCGTCGACCCGCACCGCGTTGGGGAAGCGAACGCGGTTGACGCCGTAGTTGATGACCCGGGAGATGCCGGTGACGGTCAGGATCTGGGCGCGGAAGCCGGGGACGAGCGACAGGGTCAGGAACCCGTGGGCCACCGGCGCGCCGTAGGGCGACTCGCGCGTGGCGCGTTCCACGTCACAGTGGATCCACTGGTGGTCGAAGGTGGCATCGGCGAAGCGGTCGATCATCTCCTGCGTGATCGACAGCCACGCGCTGGCCCCCACCTCCTGGCCGGCAAGCCCCTCGACCTCGCTCAGCCCGTGCACCTCGCGCATTCGTCGCTCCCCGCAGCGGCCAGGCAGAACGCCGGCGGTCCGCTAGAACGGCCGGTAGATGACCATCGCCACGGCCAGGGCGAAGGCGCCGATCATGATCGCCAGCAGCGCCTGCTGACCGGCGGCACGCCGGTATACGAGCGGCACCGCCACCGCCAGGGCGAGCCAGGCGGCCAGCTTGACCCAGACCCACCCCGGGTAGCCGATGCGCCGGATCCCGAGCAGGCCGAAGCCGGTGACGAAGGCCACCACGGACAGGATGCCGGACCACATGAGGAAGAACCGGCGCCGCTCCGGGTCGGGCGCGGCCAGGGCGGCGAAGGTCACCCCGGCCAGCAGGAAGAGCGAAATCAGGTGAACGACCAGGAACGACTCGTACATGGCGGCCATGCGGTTCGGCTACTCCTGCTGCTGGGTGGTCGGCGCGGGGGCCGAGAAGCTGAGCTCCGCGTCGTAGCGCAGCACGGTGCGCTCGACCGAGGTCACGATCCCGCTCAACCGGGCCGCGACTTCGTCCGCCTGATCGCCGAAGGCCCGCTCCAGGATGTTGAGCTGGTCGAGCGCGGCGTACGACGAGTGGTTCTCCACAATCTGCCAGCTCGCCGGGCCGGGGCCGAAGCGCCTCTCGTACACGCCGAAGACGACGTCCGACTCACGGAACTGCGGCAGGTTCTCCCGGAGGAATGCCTCCCACTCCCCTTGCCGGCCCGGCGCGATCTGGATCGTGGCGACCTGGGCGAGGAAGAGCCCGCTCGGGTTGTCGACCTCGACGCTCATCTCGGGGTGATAGCGGATGGCGTAGCTCTGGCGCGACTGCGTGCAGCGCCGCACGCGGTCGCGGATGCGGTCCAGGCGGTCCGGCTCGAGCGCGCGCGCGAGCGGCCCGCCGGTGTCGAAGTCCGCGAGGTTGGCGATCGGGGTGACGAACAGTCGCTCGTAGGTGTTGCCGAACTCCGCCGTGCGCCACGACGACCGGTAGGGCACGCCGGCGCGCTGCAGGGCCGGGTTCACCTGCTCGATCTGCAGCTCGATGTACTCCTCGAGCTTGTCCGGGAGCACCTGCACGATGTCGACGCGCATCCACTGCCCGTCCTGGGCGTGCGCCCCGGGGACCAACCCGACGGAGGCGAGCAACGCAACGGCAAGACCGAGCCTGATCGCGGATCTCATGAGAACCTCCCCGGCCGCCGGGCCGGTTCCTACTATTCGTACTCTATCACCGCGACGGCGCCTCCGCACCCCTCTTCAGCCCGCCCGCCGACCCGCCGCGTCAGTCCGCGATCGGGTGCCTGCCCAGCCGGCCCGGCCCGATCAGCCCGCAGCCGCCTCGATGCCCAGCCGCTCGTCGACGCGCCACAGCAGCAGGCCTCCGACGGCGAAGAAGACGAGCAGGCTGGCGACGCCGACGCGCTGGCTGTAGGCCTCGCTCAGCACGCCGAGCAGGGCCGGCCCGAGGAACGACGTGACCTTCCCCGAGAACGCGAAGAAGCCGAAGAACTCCGACTCGTGGCGAGCCGGTACGAAGCGCGCCATCAGCGACCGGCTGGCGGACTGGTTGGGGCCGGCGAACACGCCGACGAGAATCGCCGAGGCCCAGAACCACGCCGGGGTCGGCGCCAGCGCCCCGACGAGCGTCGCCGCGGACAGCGCCGCGACGCTGATGCCGATCGTGACCTTGCCCCCGAGGCGGTCGTCGACGAAGCCGAAGGCAAGGGCGCCGAGCCCCGCCCCCACGTTGATCACGATGCCGAACGTCAGCAGCTCCTGGAACGTGAAGCCGAACGTGCCCACCGCGTAGATGCCGCCGAAGGCGAAGATCGTCACCAGGCCGTCGTTGTAGAAGAGCCGCGCCAGCAGGAACAGGAGCACCTGCCGGTACTCCCGCAGCCGGCGTGCCGTGGCCACGATGTCCCGGAAGGCGTCGGCGACGCTCCCCCCGCCGCCCGTCCCGGCCGGGTCGCGAAGCCGCACGAAGGCCGGCACGGCGAAAACGAGGAACCAGCCGGCGACCAGCAGGTTGGTCGCCCGCAGGTTGAACCCCTCGGCGGTCGGGATGCCGAACATCGGCGGGTCCGAGACGCAGACCACCAGCGCCAGGACCAGCGCCGCGAGCCCGCCGCCGTAGCCGAGGCCCCACCCGTAGCCGGAGATGCGCCCGATGCGTGCCGGCTCCGCGATGCTCGGCAGGAAGGCGTTGTAGAAGACGAGGCCGATCTCGAAGGCGACGTTGGCGACGACGAACAGCGTCAGCGCGAGGACGACCGCATTCGGCGGGCCCGGACGCACGAACGTCAGGGCCGCCGTCGCCGCGACGCAGACGAGCGAGCAGGCGATCAGGTAGCGGCGGCGGCCGCCCCGGTCGGCCCGCGCCCCCGCCAGCGGCGCGAGGGCCGCAATCGCGAGCGCGCTCACGACGACGCCGCGCGACCAGAGCGCCGTGCCCCGGCCCGGATCGTCGGCGAAGGCGGAGGTGAAGTACGCCGAGTAGATGAAGGTGACGACGAGCGTCGTGAACGCCGAGTTCGCCCAGTCGTACAGGCACCACGCGGCGATCGTCGACCTCGGGGCGGGGACGGGCATGGTCATCGGGCGTTCGCTCCTGGCATACAATACTGCCCGCGCACGAGATCGCGCGCGTGCCGTCTCACGCGCGCCGCGGCGCCGTCACGAACGCCGAATCCCGCACACGGAGCCAGACACCATGCCCTTGTATGCGCTGGTCGGCCACGACCGTCCCGGCCAGGAAGCCCGGCTGCAGCACCGGCCGGCCCACCTGGAGCACATGGCCCGCCTCGACGCCGCCGGCCGGCTGGTCTACGGCGGGCCGATCATGAACGAGCACCAGCAGATGGTCGGGAGCCTCATCATCCTCGAAGCCGAGAGCATGGAGGCGGCGCGGGCAAAGTACGCCGAGGATCCCTACGTCCTGCACGGGGTCTTCGCGAGCTACGACGTGATCGAGACGAAGCAGGTCTTCCCGCGCGGCAATTAGCGCGGGGGGAAGCGCTCGCGGCCGGGCTCGAGCGCGGTGCCGAGCGAGTTGAGCGCGATGGACACCATCCGGTAGCCGGCGACGGTAATCGCGACGTCGATCCGCTCGGCGGTGCCGTAGCGCTCGGCGAGTGCCTGCCACGTCGGATCCGAGATCGTGTCGGTCCGGTGCAGCTCGTCGGCCGCCCGGAGCAGCGTCGCCTCGAAGGGGTCCCACCCGGCCGCATCCGGTCCGCGGGCCACGCGCCGGATCTCCTCGTCGCTCATCCCGACGCCGCGCGCGACGCGCACGTGCTGCGCCCACTCGTACTCGGAACCGCACAGCCAACCGATGCGCAGGATCAGGATCTCGCGGGCGCGGGCCGTGAGCGTCGCGCCGGTCCGGATGTAGGCGGACTGCACGGCGCGGGGGCGGTAGAGGGCCGGATGGCGGGCCAGCGTGGCGTAGAGGTTCAGCACGGGCTGCCCCGTACCGTCCGGATCGAGCAGGGCCCGCACCTCGCCGGACCAGTCCTCGCGGGGCAACGGCAGGAGCCGCGGCTCGGCGAGGCGCACCGGCGACGGCCTCGCCGGCCCGATCCGCCGCTCGACGCCGGCCGGCAGGCGGTCGGGGTGCCGCTCGTCCGGCTCGACGCCCAAGCTGTTGGCCAGCATGGACAGCAGGACGTACTCCGCTCCGGTGAAGACCACGTCCAGGAGCTGCTGCGCGTCGTAGCGCTCGGCGAACGCCTGCCAGGAAGCGTCGCTCAGGAACGAGTCGCGGTAGATCTCGTCCGTGGCGCGGAGCACGGCGGCGTCCCACGGGCCCCATCCGGCGTCCGGTCCTGCGGCCACCCGCCGCAGGTCGTCGTCGAGGAGGCCGAACGTGCGCGCCTCGGCGGCGAGCTCGGCCCACACCGCCTCGGACCGGCAGAGCCACGCAGCGCGCAACCCCATCAGGATCTGATCCACGGCCGCAACCATCGACCGGCTCCGCAGGTAGGCGGCGAGCGGACCCAGGCCGTGCAGCGCGGGCGGATGTCGCGCGAGGGCCCGGAGCAGGGGCGTCGCCTCGTCCGGGTCGACGCCGAAGCTCTCGATGCCGGCCCGCACCTCGGCCGTCCACTCCACCTCGTCGTGGGGGTCGGCGGGAAGGACGCGCGCTTCCGCCCGGAGGGCGGCCTGCGAGGTCGCGACGGCGGGCACCGGCAGCGCTGCGGCGGCGAGCGCCACGGCGGCGAAAGCCGGCGCGACCCGAGACAGAGTCGCCAGCGCCGGCATCATTGCCTGGACCTCCTCGGTCTGGACCCCCTCGCCGCCGGGACGGTCATCCCGGCCGGGGCGCTCATCGTACCAGTATTGCGGAACCGGGTAGCGTGCCGAATTCAAATCCCTGGTTTCGACCGGCCAGGACGGGTACCGATGCTGCTCACTGCCGCAAGTCGACGTCGGACGCAGGACGGCAGGGGCGAGGCACGTCCTTCGGACGGCGTCGCCCGGCGGCATCGAGCGCGCGGGCCCGCTGCTAGAATCAGCGCCATGTCGGACATGGACCCGTCGACCCTGTTCTCGCTGTCCGGCAAGGTGGCGCTCGTCACCGGCGGATCCAGCGGGATCGGGCGGATGATGGCGGAGGGCCTGCTGCGCGCGGGGGCCTCCGTCTACATCTCGTCGCGCAAGCGGGACGTCTGCGACCAGGTGGCGCGCGATCTGTCGGCCGTCGGCCCGTGCCGTGCCATACCGGCCGACCTTTCGCGAACGGAAGGGCGGGCCGAGCTCGTCGAGTCGATGGGCGCGCTCGAGGATCGGCTGCACGTCCTCGTCAACAACGCCGGCGCGGCCTGGGGCGCGCCGTACGCGGACTACCCGGAGGCGGCCTTCGACAAGGTGCTCGGCCTCAACGTGAAGGCGCCGTTCGTTCTCACGCGCGACCTGACGCCGACCCTCGAGCGGGCCGCGAGCGCGGGCGACCCCGCGCGGGTCATCAACGTCGGATCGATGGACGGCCTGCACGTGCAGCAGCTGGTCGGCACCGGCACCTTCGCCTACTCGGCCAGCAAGGCGGCTCTCCACCACATGACGCGGACGCTGGCCGTGGAGCTCGGCCCCCGCAACATCACCGTGAACGCCGTCGCCCCGGGGTTCTTCCCCAGCCGCATGACGGCCGCCGTGCTCGATCGCCACGGCCGGGCCGTCGAGGCCGCCTGCCCTCTGGGAAGGCTCGGGCGCCCCGAGGACATGGCGGGGATCGCCATCTACCTCGCCTCGCGGGCCGGAGCCTACACCAACGGCGCCGTGATTCCGGTCGACGGGGGAACGCTGCTGTCGCGCCGCACCGAGGCGCCCGCTTCGCGCGGCGACTGACACGCCGGAGGCGACGATGACGATCTACAGGAGCCCGTTCCCCGACGTCGAGATTCCGGTGCGGCCGCTGCACGAGCACGTGTTCGAGCACGCGGACCGCTGGCCCGACAAGGCGGCGCTCATCGACGGGCCGTCGGGCCGGACGCTGACCTACGGCGGGCTCCGCGCCGCCGTCCGATCCGTCGCCGCCGGCCTAGCGGCCCGCGGTTTCCGCAAGGGCGACACCTTCGCCATCTACAGCCCGAACGTTCCCGAGTACGCGGCGGCCTTCTTCGGGGTCTCCGCGGCGGGCGGCATCGTCACGACGATGAACCCGCTCTACACGGCCGACGAGGTCCACCGGCAGCTCGCCGACTCCGGCGCGCGCTTCCTCCTCACGATCCCGCAGGCGCTCGACGCGGCGCGCAGCGCGGTGGAGGGCACCGCGGTGGAGGAGGTGTTCGTCTTCGGCGAGGCCGAGGGGGCGACACCGTTCGCGGCGCTCGGGGCGGAGGGCGAGCCGCCGGCGCCGGCCCTCGAGCCGCGGCGCGACCTCGTCGCGCTGCCCTACTCGAGCGGCACGACCGGCATGCCCAAGGGGGTCATGCTGTCGCACTACAACGTGGTGTCGAACCTCGTGCAGATCGACGCCGCGGAGGGGATCGGCAACGACGACACCCTGATCGGCATCCTGCCCTTCTACCATATCTACGGGATGGTCGTGATCATGGGCGCGTCGCTCCACGCGGGGGCGACGGTGGTGACGATGCCGCGCTTCGACCTCGAGCAGTTCCTCGGCCTCATCGAGAAGCACGGCGTGACGACCGGCTATCTCGTGCCGCCGATCGTCCTCGCCCTCGCCAAGCACCCGCTGGTCGAGAAGTACGACGTCTCGTCGCTGCGCAACGTGATGTCGGGCGCCGCGCCGCTCGCGGAATCGGTCGCCCGCGACGCGGCGGCGCGCTGCGACATGCTCGTCCGGCAGGGGTACGGCCTGACGGAGACGAGCCCCGTCACCCACACCAACACCCCGAAGAAGGAGACGCGCATCACGTCGGTCGGCACGTCGCTGCCCAACACCGAGTGGCGCATCGTCGACGTCGCCACGGGGGCCGACGCCCCGACCGGGGACCTCGGCGAGGTCTGCATTCGGGGGCCGCAGGTGATGCAGGGCTACCTGCACAACCCCGAGGCCACCCGCGCGATGATCGACGAGGACGGCTGGCTGCACACCGGCGACATCGGGCGAGCCGACGCCGACGCCTACCTCTACGTCGTCGATCGGCTGAAGGAGCTCATCAAGTACAAGGGCTTCCAGGTAGCGCCGGCGGAGATCGAGGCAGCGGTCCAGTCGCATCCGGCCGTGGCGGACGCGGCGGTGATCCCGAGTCCCGACGAGGAAGCCGGCGAGGTCCCGAAGGCCTTCGTCGTCCTGCGGGACGGCGCGGCCGCCACCGCCGACGAGATCATGGCCCACGTGGCGGAGCGGGTCGCGCCCCACAAGAAGGTGCGGCGGGTCGAGTTCATCGACGCCATCCCGAAGGTGCCGTCGGGGAAGATCCTGCGCCGCCAGCTCGTCGAGCGCGAGCGCGCGGGTCGCCCGGCCTGAGCGGCCTGCCCGCCGAGAGACCCGGTCTGCTCGTCGGCGGGGCTGCGGGGCTCTCTCCCGCCTCCTTCGCCGGGCACCGCACAACCCGGGGCGGCGGGCGCACGTATACTGCCGGCCGTCGATGCCAGCCCCCCCGGCCAGACCGCGCTACCGGTTCTCGGGTCACACCCTGTCCCCCGCCCGCCGGACGCTCGTCCGCGACAGCCGGGAGCTGCCGCTGATCCCGCGCTGCTTCGACCTGCTGGTCCTGCTCGTCGAGCACCGGAACGAGGCGCTGTCGCGGAACGACATCCTGGACGCGGTCTGGAGCGACGTGGCGGTCAGCGACGGCGCCCTGAGCCAGGCGGTGCGCGTCCTCCGACGCGCGCTGGGCGACGATCCGCGCGATCCGACCTTCATCCGCACCGTGCCGCGGCACGGCTACCGCTTCGTCTGCGACGTCGTCGAGGAGCCGGACGACGGACC
>JAPOYG010000668.1 GCA_026706755.1 Acidobacteriota bacterium | reverse complement strand
CCAGTCTGGCGGCCGAGATCGAGCAGGCGTTCGGCGTCCAATCCGAGCTGGTCGAAGGCACCAACGGGGTCTTCGACGTGGTCGTGGACGGCCGGACCGTGTTCTCCAAGCATGCCGAGCAGCGGTTTCCGGAGCCGGGGGAGGTCGTCGGCGCGTTGCGCGCGATGAGCGCGGCGTAGGGTGACGAGCCGCTCCGGTCGGCGTAGCGGCGAAGGGCAGCAACCATCGGCGCAGCCCGGGAAGGGGTGGCAATCGCCGGCGCCCGCGTGCGTCCGACATCGTTCGGGGGCGGGCGCAGGTGGGTTCGCCATGCGGGAGGATCCATGCCCAACAGAGTGAGCCGTCGGGACCTGCTGGCCGGCGCTCTCGGTGCGGCGGCGCTTCCGTCCGCCCGGGGGGCCGCGCACGCACAGGGTCGGGACACCACGAGCGCTCCCGGCGCCCCCGCGAGCGGACGCGGGAGCCGCTCCCCGTTCGAGACGGTGGAGCGCAACGCGCGGGGAGGGCTGGCCTCGCGCTCGCCCCTCCAGGACCTGCACGGCACCATCACCCCGTCGGACCTCCATTTCGAGCGCCACCACGCCGGCATTCCCGCCGTCGACCCCGGCGACTACCGCCTCCTCGTCCACGGCATGGTCGAGAGGCCGATGGTCTTCACGCTCGCCGATCTCCAGCGCTTCCCGGCCACGTCGCGGATCTGCTTCCTGGAGTGCTCCGGCAACTACCCCGTCAGCGCGGGTCCGGACACGAAGCCGGAAGGCGTCTGCGGCATGACCTCGACGACCGAATGGACCGGCGTGTCGCTCGCCGCGCTCTTCCGCGAGGTCGGCGCGAGCCCCGACGCCACGTGGTTCCTGGCCGAGGGCCAGGATGCGGCGGTGATGACGCGCAGCGTCCCCATGGAGAAGGCGTGGGACGACGCGCTCGTCGCCTACGCCCAGAACGGCGAGGCGCTCCGACCGGGGCAGGGCTATCCGGCCCGGCTGCTGCTGCCGGGGTGGGAAGGCAACTCCAACGTCAAGTGGCTCCGCCGCCTCGAGATCGCCGACCGCCCGTTCATGACCCGCGAGGAAACCTCGAAGTACACCGATCCGCTGGCCGACGGCACGGCCCGGCAGTTCAGCTTCGTCTTCGACGCCCGCTCCATCATCACCGCGCCGGCCTACCCCGACGTCGTCGAGCCGGGCTGGATCGAGATCCGGGGCATCGCGTGGTCGGGGCGGGGCACGATCGCGCGCGTCGACGTCAGCACCGACGGCGGCCGGACATGGGACGCGGCGCGCCTCCAGGAGCCCGTGCTGCGGCAGGCGCACACCCGCTTCCGCCACCTCTGGCGCTGGGACGGCGCGGAGACCGAGATCATGAGCCGCGCCACCGACGACAGCGGCTACGTGCAGCCCACGCGCGCCGCGCTCCGGGCCGAGCGCGGGCGGCGGGCCCGTCGCTACCACCTCAACCCGATCACCGCGTGGCGCGTCCGGGCGGGCGGTCAGGTCGAGTACCGGGTGGAGGCTCCATGGGACGCGTAGGCGCGCAGCGCACGCCTCGGCGCGCCGGCTCCGGGGCGTCGCCGGCCCGGCGCGCGGGTTCCCGGAAGCGGCGCCGGCTTTCTGCCAGCGCGTTCCCGTTGCTCGCCGCCCTCGCCGCGGGCGCGCTCCCCGCCGGTGCGACGAGCGCGGCGGCGCAGGCGGGCGGCGGCTCGGCCGAGAGGCAGGCTTCCTCGGGCGGGACGGAGGCGCAAGCGGAACGGTTCGGATTCGGCCGCCCCGCTACGCCGGAGGAAATCGCCGCCTGGGACCTCGACGTGCGGCCAGACGGGACCGGTCTCCCGGAAGGCGAGGGGACGGCCGCGAGCGGCGCCCCGATCTACGCCGCCCAGTGCGCCGCCTGCCACGGGCCGAACGGCGAGGGCGGCATCGCCGATCGGCTGGTCGGCTACGACCCGGCCAGCACGCCCCCCTTCGGCCCGCGCTACGAGGCGTGGCGCGGCGACGGCGCCGACGTGCGCTTCTCGGTCGGCAACTACTGGCCGTACGCCACCACGCTCTACGACTACATCCTGCGCGCGATGCCCTCGGCCTCCCCCGGCTCCCTCGCTCCCGACGAGGTCTACGGCCTCGTCGCCTGGATCCTGGCCGAGAACGGCATCATCGCCCGCGACGCGGTGATGAACGCCTCGACGCTGCCGGCGGTCGAGATGCCGGCCCGCGACATCTTCGTGCCGCAGGAGCGCTGACATCGAGCGCCGCCGGCTGCCCATCGGCATCCAGACGTTCCGCGAGATCCGCGAGGAGGGCTACTACTACGTAGACAAGACGCCGTGGGCGCGGCGCATGGTGGAGGACGGGAAGCACTACTTCCTGTCCCGGCCGCGGCGTTTCGGGAAGAGCCTCTTCCTCGACACGCTGAAGGAGCTGTTCGAGGGCAACGAGCCCCTGTTCGAGGGGCTCTCGATTCACGACCACTGGGACTGGTCCGTCCGCCATCCGGTGGTGCGGCTGGACTTCGGCAGCGGCCGCCCGCAGGGTCCGGACGGCCTGCAGGGCGACACCATCGCGCAGCTCGACACCATCGCCTCCGCCGCCGGCGTCGAGGTTCGTTATGAGTCGGCGGAGGCCCGCTTCCGCCACCTGCTGCAGGCGCTGCACGAGCGGTCCGGCCGGCGCGTCGCCGTGCTGGTGGACGAGTACGACAAGCCCATCCTGGACGCCCTGGAGACGCCGGCGGCGGCCCGCGCCAACCGCGACTACCTGCACGGGCTGTACTCGACCATCAAGTCCAGCGACGCGCACGTCCGGTTCACCCTGCTCACGGGGGTGAGCAAGTTCTCCAAGGTCAGCCTGTTCTCCGGCCTCAACAACCTCAAGGACGTCACCCTCGATCCGCGCTTCTCGGCCGTGTGCGGCTACACGGAGTCGGACCTCGACACGGTGTTCGCGCCGGAGCTGCCCGGCCTCGATCGGGACGCGCTCCGCGACTGGTACAACGGCTACGGGTGGCTCGGCGACGAGCGGGTCTACAACCCCTTCGACATCCTGCTGCTGTTCGACCGGCGGCAATTCGACGCGTGGTGGTTCGAGACCGGCACGCCGTCGTTCCTCGTCGACCTCCTGGCCCGGCGCCGCATCGGCTCCGCGTCGCTCGACAACCTCCTCAGCCAGCGCGACCTGCTGTCTACCTTCGACGTGGACGACATCGCCACCGAGGCGCTGCTGTTCCAGACCGGCTACCTCACCATCCACGGCGCCGAACCCCGCGGCGGAACGATGTACTACCGTCTCGGCTACCCGAACCGCGAGGTCCGCCAGAGCCTGAACGAGAGCCTGCTGCGCCGCCTCACGGGACGGCCGGCCAGCCTGGCCGAGCACACCGCCCGGCTGTACGACCTGCTACAGGCCAACGACTTCCGAGGACTGGAGACGCTGTTCCGTGCGCTCTTCGCCAGCATCCCCTACGAGTGGCACACGAGGAACGACATCGCCCGCT
>JAPOYG010000249.1 GCA_026706755.1 Acidobacteriota bacterium | reverse complement strand
GCGTGGACCGTCTCGCGCTACGTCCGCAGTTTCGAGGAGGGAGACCGATGACGAGCGAAGTGCAGCACCCCCGTTGCGGCCGGTAAGGGCGCACTGCAGTCCATCCACTCCGGCGCGCCGAACGTCGACGTCGCCGCGCGGGCCGCGCGGCTCGCACGGCCGCATCACATCGACAGCCGACCGACCCCGCCTCCCGTCGGAACCGCGTTCGGGCTCGTCGTGATCACGCCGCCGCCTTCATCGTCGTATCGACGTACGCCGTCTGGAGACCGCCGAACGCGACGTCCGCTCCCATCCCGACCAGCATCCGCCAACGAGTTCCGCCCGCATGCTCCAGCACATCACTGTCGTCATCCGGGTCTTCTTCGAGCGCAGGCTTGGCGCTGGAGAGGCCAAATGTTGACCGAATCCCCCCTGGACCCGACCCAGGCGGGCGGCGCCGCACCACGGCCCGCCCGGCGGCGGCGGGACGGTCGCGGCGCACGACGAGGCGGCAGAGCGCGACCGGCGACGAACCGTCCCCGCGGCTGGACCCGGTCCACGGCAAGCGCCCCCTGACCGTGGCTACGCGGGAACCGGCTTGCCAAACCGCTCGGACGATCCCATCATCGAGCCCGATGGCCACCGGCACCGTCATGCGACCGCCCGCGGACCTGCCCCGCCCCCGCGTCCGGGAGGCGCTTGCGACCCATCCACCCGCCCCGGTTGACGACACGACCAGTGGGAGCCTCGAACAACGGGCCGAGGGTACATCGGCGCCCGCGACCCGCGTCCCACCGGAACCCGCCGACCCCAGCAAGACCGCGATCTGGGCCTGGAGCAAAGCAGAGACCGAGCGCCGGCGCCGCGCTGCCGCCGCGCCGCCCACCCTTGCCCCGATCGACGCCTTCCCCGACGACTACGCCACGGCCGACGACCTCGCTGCCGTTGGTCTCGACGCCGACCCCGACGCCACCGGGCCGCACTCCCAGACCATCCGGGGACTGCTCGCCGGCGCCTGCGCCGGCTGGCGCGTCCGCCCGACGGGTTGTAGACGGTCTCGAGGCCGCGCCAGTTGTAGCCGTCGTACCACTCGCGGACGGCGTCGCGGTCGAGCCCCCGCAGCTCGGCCGCGAATACGCCGTCCAGATCCGCGTCCGTGTAGCCGCAGACGGTCGAGAAGCGGGGATCGAGCGTGACGTCCTTCAGGTTGTTGAGCCCGGAGAACGGGCTCACCTTGGAGAACTTGCTCACCCCGGTTAGGAATGCGAACCGGACGTGCGCGTCGCAGTCCTTGATGACGGCGTAGACGCCGCGCAGGAAGTCGCGGTTGGACCGCGCCACGTCGGGCGCCTCCAGGGCGTCGAGGATCGGCTTGTCGTACTCGTCCACCAAACACCGCGACCCGCTGACCGGTCTTGTCGTGCAGCGCTTCAAGCACGGCGCCGAAGCGTCCGAGGACGGTGGCGTATTCCGGCGCGAGGCGGGCGCGCCGCTCGACGGCGGCGAGCTGCTCGGTCAGGCGCGCCTCCCCTGGTCCGGCCATGTGAAGTCGTCGCTCCCGAAGCCCAGGCGCACCACGGGGTGGCGAACCGACCAGTCCCACCGGCCGTGGATGTCGAGCCCCGCGAACAGCGGCTCGTTGCCCTCCAACAGCTCCTTTAGCGTGTCCAGGAACAGGCTTCTTGCCGAACCGCCGCGGTCGGGAGAGGAAGTAGTGCGTACCCTCGTCCAGCAGCGCGCGGACGTGGGGGGTCTTGTCGACGTAGTTAGCAGTCGCGCTCGCGGAGCGTGCTGAACGTCTGAATGCCGATGGGTAGCTTGCGCCTGGTCATGGGGGTGTTTCACGTCCTGTCGAACGCGGGCGACCTTGCGATGCGCAGCCAGTCGGCAACCTCCCCGCCGCAAGCATCGCGGGCCAGCCCCTCCAGATCCCGGAACAAGCGCCGCAGTAGTGCGGGATCGTCCGGCGCACGCGCGGTGAAGCCATGGACGAGAACGCTGTTGTTCCGTAGCGTCGGCCTCAGCAGGGCCTCGTTGTCGAACCGCAGGAGCGGTCCGGCCAGTTGATCCCCGCAATGCCGCAGGAGTCGGCCTACCTGGAACCGGGACGCCTGCAGCTCGCCGCTGGGGCCCTCCGAGAGGGGCTTGCGCTTCTTTCGCTCGGACTCGCGCTGCACAGCCAGTACGGCGTCGTGAGCCGGATCGAGGTTCGCCGAGTCGAGACTGTGATCGAAGAGTCTGGCCTGACCGAGCAATTCCAGCAGGCGATAGGCGCGTACGAGGGCGTCCTCGTTCTGACCCTGCCGAACCCGCCGCTCGCCGTTCGCGAGCAGATCGACCGCGAGTTTGCGCAGCCAAGCGGCCATCGCAGGGCAATCCGCGCGTGCCGGCTCGCGATCGAGAGCAGTCACCCAGGCTCGCATGGCGTCGGTCGGCCACACCTGGTCCCAGTCGCTCGACGGCGGGGCGCCGACCTTCTGCGCTGCCGCCGAGGCGTAGTCGAGCCGGTCCCAAGCGGTGTAGAGCCGGGCGGCCGCACGCACGGCGCGGCTGGCGGCAAGCAGGTCATCGGGGTACGTTTCGGCGGGCGAGCGGTCGGAATCGGGCAAGACATTGGCGACTGCGGCGAAGTCACCTCGCCGCAGCAGTTCCCGCGCAAGGTCCAGGCGCCGATGGCCGTCGGCGACCGTGGTGCGAATCTCGCGTACCTGTTCGGAGCCGGGTTCGACCATGCCGCGCCGATCGCGTCGGCCTGCGACGTAGCGCAGCCGCGGTACGGCCCGGCGGATCGCGGCGAGGACGAGCGCCGCGCTCATCGCCTTGGTGCCGCGGGTGAAGTCGACCACGACATGTTCCGGCGCAACGTCTTGCAGGATCGCCGCGAGCACGCGGTCGAAATGGGCGTAGGCCGCGTCGGCGTCGTTCTCGTCGCCGGCCGGCAGGAGGGATACCTCGGCCGCGGTGCCGTCGAGTCGGCTCCGCAGCGTCCGTGCGAGGTCCTCGGTCACGCTGGACGGCAGCAGCACCACCCGGGTCCAGGCATCGGTAGCAATCGACTTGCGCAACGGCGCGAACAGCGTTTCTTCGAGGCGATCGAGATCGCCGGTGCCCACCGTCATGACCAGCGTGCGTGTGCCGGGTTTCGTCATTCGTGCGTGCTCCCGATCTCCGGGCTCATGAAGCCCCCTCCTGGCCCGCCGGCCAAGCGTCGTATATGGCCTTGGCCTTCCGTGCCGCCCCGCCCTGCGGATTGTCCCACCAGCCGCGCTCCTGCCAACGCGCCCGGATTTCGGCGAGTGCCGCCCGCTTCAACATTGCATCGTCTATCGAGGACCAAGCGTCGGCCAGCGCCTTGCCGCGCAGAGCCTGGTCCCGTTGAACTCCCGGTTTCGCGGTCAGTTCGGCGACGGTGTCGACGACCCACTTGCGGCCGGGGCCGGGTGGCGCGCCAGAGCCCTCAGGGGTCGCGAACAGGCCGTAGCCAGCGCGGGTCTTCGCGCCGGCGCCGCTCGTGGTGAGGGCCGAGACCAGCATCCGTTGCGCGAAGTCGAGCCAATTGGTCGGGCCCTCGACCACGAAGAGGAACGCGCCCTGCGCCGCCACCTGGGCGTTGGGGACCGGACTGTCGAAGTCGGTCGCCGGTGTGGCCCCTTCCTCGGCGTAGTACGCAGGATGGTGTGTCGTGACGACTTCCTTGACGAGCGGGCGCTCGGCCGAACCGGGCGCCCACCAGGCGTCATGAAAGACGATCAGCCCCGACATCGCGTCTGGACGGTCTTCGGTGGGCCGCGCGCCGAACAGCTCGCGGAACGTGTCCCCGGTTCCATCCAGCCGTTCCAGAGCGTGAGCCGCCACGACGCCCTTGACGCTCGACCCCGGGATGTACGGCGTTCCGTGCGGGCGGCTGATGGCGCACCCCGTCTCCAGCATGCCGCCGCCGGTGAGCCCGATGAACAGCCGTGTCTTGAGCTTCAGGTTCACGGACCGGAAACGAGTCGTGTCGGCTGTGGCTTGCGTCCAGCGGGCGTAGGCGCGCCGGTAGAAGTCGCTGGCGGTGCTTCGACAAATGCGCTCGACGTGCTTCGCCTTGATGCCTGGGTCGTCATCGTGTTCGGCCAGACCGCGCTGCAGCAGCAGGCCTGGGTGCGGATTCGTCCCTGCTTCGTACAGTGGGCGCAGGGCGGCGCGCATCAGCTTCGTGGCCATCTCTTCCGGTCTCCGACGGACGGTTCGTCGTCGGCCGCCCGTTCACCCGTCGCGTCGACTCTCAGCACTCCCTGAACGTACCGTTTCAGCCAGCCGCCGGCCTGCAGCGACCGGCGGGTCAGCATCAGCGTCCGCTCGAGATCGCTGTCGATGATCTCCTGGTGGAGACCGGCGCCGTCGCCAGCCGTCGTCGTCTCTGTGGCCCGGAGCACGGCGCACAGGTCGTCGAGAAGCTCGAGATGTTCGCGATTACCCTTGGCCAGCAGGAAGCCGGTCGCCTGGGCCAGCCCGTTCGCGAGAATCATGCCCGTCAGCTTGTGCGCCAGAGCCCCGTATCTCTTGTTGTCTGCGCCCTGTATGCCCTTGGTCTCATCTCGACGGGCGGCGACGCATTCGTAAGCGGCCCTGGCGACGGCGTGCGTGCGGACGTTCATGCCGGCGTACCTTCGGTGAGAAAACGGACCAGACCGCTGCCGACGCCGGCGTTGCCGCCGAGCTGCAACAGCTCGTCGTTGGGCACCGCCCGCGCCAGATCGTCCGCCTTGCGCCCGTCGTTGTTGGAATCCGCCAGGGCGAACACGCCCCAGAGCAGGGTCTCGGCCGGCAGATGTTCTTCGTACCAGAGCGCGCCCTTGCTGACCGTGCCGGTGTCGGGGTCGAGGCGAATGCGGGCCCGGACGTCGGTGGCAGTCTCGGCGAGGAAGCTCATGACGTCGTCGGAGACAAGGGAAAAGCGGGCGATGACGTCGGTCTGGGCCTCGTCGTCTTCGGGGTGGACGGCGCAGGCGATGAGCCGTGCCCACGCTTCGAGCGACGGATCGTGGTGCGCCTGCAGATCGAGGTCTTCGAGCACGAGCTTCCTGCGCTTCCGGTCGTTCTCGTCGACAGTCTCGACGAGATTGACTGATGCTGGCGTGACCCACGCCGATCCCTTGTCGGGCGGGTTCGGCAACGCTGGCGGCGAGGTGCCGACGCGCCTCAGGTCCCGCTTGTGGCGCCGCAGGATGAACGGGCAGGTGACGAAGCTGACGACGCTGGCGAGACACCGCACGGGCAGCGCCAACAGGTGCGCGTCACCGATGGACAGGGCGCCCGCAAAGGCGACCTGGTCGCTGCGGATGGTACGGGGTCCGAACAGCGTCTCGCCGTCGTCGCTGGCGCGCTTGTCGACCAGCTGGCGCAGCACTCCGCGCAGCGATGAGCCGGGCACGATTGGCAGTTGCGTCGCCCGTGCCCGGGCGATCGGCAGGTCGATGACGCCAGCGGACCGACCGGCGCCGCAGTGCAACGCCGAGAGCGTGTGGAGGTGGAACAGTCTGGCTTGCATGAATCGTCCTCGGGGGTCACGGATGGGTGGGGTCGTCAGAGCGGGTCTGGCCGGTCGGAGGTGCCCACGGACCCGGCAGCGCGAGGCCGAACCCATCGACCCGGTCCTGGGCCTCATCGCAAACGCTGGCGAGCCACAGCGCCGCCGCAGCGTTCGCATCGCAGGCGCCGAGAACCTCGAACCAGTAGGTTGCGCCGGCCGGCACCAGCTTGCGCGCGGGTCGAGGCTGACTCCGCGCGAGGTCCCAACCCGAGTGCGGTTGCCACCGCGCCACCGCGGCCGCGCGCAGGCGCAGCGTCAGTCCCGGCGCTTCGGGCGGGCTGCCGGTCAGCGCGGCGTCGAGCCAGCCCGGCCGGTAGCCGGCGGAGAAGACACCCGGCGTGAGCAGGGTCAAACAGAGGCCGCCCGCATGGCAGATCCGCTCGAGCCAGCCGTCCGGGGGTGCGGGCCAGCGATCGTCGGGCTCGGGCTCCAGGGCGGCCAGCCGGCGCTTCCCGCCCAGGTGCACCAGCGCGGGCGCCAGGGCCTCGGCGCAGCGGACCAGCAAGCGAAGCCCGCCGGACGACGGGTTGTCGGCGTCGTCGTACGGGTCGGCGGGGGAAGCCGCCGCTGCCCGTCCGGCTGCGCGGGTGTGGAAGGCGACGGGCGATTCGCCCAAGTCCAGCCCCTCGGTCTCGTACAGCGCGCCGGCCTTCGCGGATCCGCTGGATGGATCGATGGACACATGTGTGCGTCGGTCCCCTCCGGGGGGCGACCAACCGTTCCTCCACAGTCGATCGAGGGGCACGTCGATACCGCCGCGGAAGTCGAGCAGGTCGTGCCACGACCACCAAGTCGGACCATCACCGGGTTTGCCCTTCACCTTTTCGGTCAACTGCACGGGCAACAGCCCCTCGGGCAGATCGGCGCCGCAGCCGCCGCCGAACGGCCGGGGTCTTGCACGCACGCAGCGCGGCGATCCACTCTTGCCGTCGCGGCCGAAGTACAGGGCATCGACGGGCTTCGGCGCCAGAATCCGGCCGTCCTCGCGGACCAGCAACGGTCCGCCGACGGCAAGCTGCGCGAGCTCGGGGCCGAAGAGCCGACCGGCGGCGCGGGCCCAAGCCGTCCGCAGGCAACCGGCGATGGTCGACGGTGGTGGGAACTGCGCCGGGTCCGCGTCGGCATGGGCGCTCATGGGGCGGCCCGAGCGCACGATGATCGGCGCGAGCGGGTCCAGGCTCACGACCCTGCCTGTCGGGGGTCGGGCCGGTTCGCGAGGCGCGGGCGGGGCTGCCACGGGCGACGCCGGAGACAGTTGGCCCCGTCCTGCATCAGCCGTCGCGCGTGGTGCTTCCGCCTTCTCCTGTTTGCGGTAGCGGGGCGGGGGGTGGCGCTGCTTTCCCTTCCTCTTCTTCTTCGACGGACTCATGATCACTCTCCGACATCACCCGCGGTGCGGGCCGACAGCCAGCGTGCGATGATCAGGGTGTCGGCCAGTGCGTCGAGCGGTCGGCCGTCAGCCGCATCCCCGCTCAGGGCACGATCACGGATCAGGATCTGGAGCGCCGGAGAAATGGCCTCGGAGCCCCCGTCGCGGCGCGCCCGGTCGAGCAGGCGCTGGACCTCGGCGGTCCGCATGCCGCGGGCCGTCTCTTCGGCACTGTCGCGCAACCAAGCCAAGCGTCGACCGATGTCCCGCAGGTCGTACGCGGCGCGTGTCGGCAGCTCGCCCCTGCGGTACGCGCCGATGAACCGGTTCAGCGCATCGAATGCCTGCCTGTCCGTCCACGGCGCGCGCCAGTGAAGCTCTGCCCCCGAGCGGATCTTGAGCAGAATCGCCAGCGCGTTGCGCGGCGTCTGCGTGGCGTCACCCTTTGCGTGGCGCTCCGCGCGGTCGGCGAGTGCGCGCAGCGCGCCCAGCGGATCGATGACGTAGCCGATGCCGAGACCGACGGAAAGGGTCGGGCACTCGTCCGCGAGTTCCATGCCCTTCACGACCTCGCCGAGGTGCTCCGAGAAGGACTCTGCCAGACCGCGGGCGCATTCCGGTGCTCGTTCCAGCGGCAGGAGCGCCAGGACGTCGTCTCCGCCCGCGTAGATGGCGTGGCCTCGATGATCGCGGACGATACCGTGCACGCCCGACGCGAAACCGTGCAGCGCGCGGGAGATGGCCCGTGATTCTTCCGCATTCCGGGCGCGCGACAACAGTTGGCCCATTCGGTCGCCGTCGGCCTTCAGGATGGCGGCGTACGGTACCGGGGTGCCGACTCGCTGCCCCGTATCCGTCCGCTCGTCGTTGATCCGGGTGATGCACTGCCTGAACGCCTCAAGCGCGTGAACCGCAGTGGAACCAGCTTCACTGGTCGCTGGCTCTCGCGCCTGGGCGGCGCGGACCTCCGCGTCCTCGCCGTCGTCCAGAGTGGAACCAGCTTCGTTCGTCGCAGGTTCTTGCGCCCCGCGATGGCGACCGGCGTCGGTTCCCCCCGCTACGGGTTCACGCGCCTGCGCCAACGCAAGCTCCAGCCTGGACGGATAGAGAAGGTGACCATCGAACGGCAGCGTGGCGTAGGCGTCGGCGTTGCCCCGGACGCGGGTTGCCTGACCCGCGTCTACCAACGGCTTGTACGCTGCCTGCAAGCGTTGCTGCTGGTCGGGGGTGAGCTGCTCGATCCACGAGTCGGCCGCGATGCGCGGTAGGGCGGTGAACTGCTCGGCATCGCCGGCGAGGCGCTTGATGACGCCGAGCGCGTCGAGCTGTTCGCCGGGCGAAAGTCGGAGCTTGCGGGCGGGTCCTTCAGCCAGCGATCGGGGGAGCACGGTCTCACGGGCCCCGTCGAGCGACGACTTCGGCAGCGGCTCGCCGGTCAGGGGCTGGCACGGCTGGAAGTCGCGGGTGGCCTTGCGGGCATTCAGCGCTGCATTGAGGCGACTGCCGGCGTTTCTGTAGCCGCCGTCCTCGTTCGCGATTTCCGCCCATGCCGCGAAACTCTCCAGGACGTCGTCAATCTGTGTCCGCCAGACGTCTTCGCGCAACGGATTGCCGACCCGTCGCCGCGCCCGCTCGGCGAGTTGCTTCACACGCAACGCTGCGGCCCGCTTGGCCTCGTGGCAGAGAGCGAGGACCGCCGCGCGGTCGGCGAGCGCGACCTCAGCGCGCAGGATGTTCGCGATGTTGCCGGTCTCGCGCGGCGCGTGCCGTGGCTGCATGTCGTCGCCGCGATGCCGCTCCGCCCCTGCCCCGGTCCCGGGCGGGGCATCTTGGTCGCGCGGCACGTCCTGTGGTTTCAGTTCGTCGTCGAGATTGGCGGGGCAGGGGAAGACGAGGCACCCCGGATGGAGTTCGTGCAACTTCCGCGCGGCGGCGCGTGCAGCCTCCGACAACAGCCACGAGCCGCCCCAGAGGTCGCGCGTGCGGTGCGCGTCGGCGATCAGGCTCTGCACCGGCCCGAGCGAGAGTGCGAGGAGGAAGCGTGGCATCAACGCGCTCCGTGCCCGCGACCCGGCGGCGTTGGGTGTTCGAAATAGTGCAGGAACGCGGTCAGGGCGTCGGGGCCTCGGCTCTGCATGGGAGGGACACGCTCCGCAAGCTCTGAGCGCTTCCCAGAGTCTTCCGGCCATGCCGGACCCAAGTGCTCGGAGCCGAAGGAAACCGCTACGCTCACGCTTTCCGCCCAGCCCGGCAACAGGAAGGCGAGCGGTCGATACCGCTTACCGTCGAAGTACGGTCGAAGAATCAGCGGGCTGGCCATGCGGTCGCCCTTGCAGGGCCCAAGGTTGGCATCCGGCGGGTCTTTCCGATCCTTGAAGTGAAACACGATCGGCAGCCCGAACGCCGCGCGCGGGTACTGCCCGTCGACTGGGTGTTCCGGTTGATGTCCGGGTGCGCTTCGATGCCTGTGACGCCGGATCGCATCGGGTTCGGGCCACCGGCTCCGTCCCGGGCGGCTGCCGCGGCCCCGATTGCGGCCGAGGTTCGGGCCCTGGCGAAAGTCGCTCAAGGCTCCGACAGCGTTTCGCCAGGCTGCGATGGCGTTCCTGCTGGCTTGGCGGAGCTCCATCCGACCTCCCCGTGATTCGACGTCCTGGCGGGGCACGGGGGCAAGTGCAATGTCAGCGCTGGTCACTTCGACTGCGCCGAGTCCCCGGCGCGTGCGGGCTCCAACGCCGCCGAAGCTCGCCCACCAGCGCAGCGCCTCGATGACTTGCTCGCATTCGTCGCCCGTCGTACCGTCGGCGAAGCGCAGCGTCAACGTGAACTCGTAACCGGCGTTCAGCAGGGCGGGCTTGTGCCGGGGCTCGAGAATCAGCGAATAGCGTGGGGCATCCAGCCCGTCAGCTCCCCACTCGACCATGCGCTCCGCTCCGATCGGCTCGGCGTCGACGTGCAGAGCCACCCGACTGGCGCGCGGTCCGGCACTGGCGATGCCGCCCCAGAGATCGGACTCGGCGGCGAACAAGTCCTTCGAGGTGCGGCCGGCGCCGTTCAGCAGGCGCCACCAGAACCGCAACTGTCCGCGGATCGCGCTCGGGCGGATCGGCATGGCGCAGTCCACCTTGCCAGGCTCCACGCCCCCGCCGTACATGGGCGTCATCAGCTTGCACTTCACGATCACCCGCGCCGAGGCAGCCGAGTGCTGTACGCCATCCCAGGCCGCGAGAGCGTCTTCGGGGCGGACCTGCTGCTTCGGTATTCTCATCTCGACGAATCTCCGTTGACGGCCCGGTCGGTGCAACCGTGAATCAGCGTGTCGTCTGCCACGGCAACAGTCGTCGTGATCTGCCCGAGAAGCGGTCGCTCGGTTGATCGGCGAGTCATCGGTCTTTCTCCAACAGGCGCTGAAACGACCTCTCCAGCTCCGACCGCAGGAGGTCCGGATCTCGGAGAACCTGCCGGGAACGCCGGCTGTCGGGCGGGCTGCCGTGCGCCAGGGCGTTGCGGACGTCCCTGAGCAACAGGAAGGCCGACCTCTTCCAATCCGGGTGCTCGCCGGCATGCATCTCGTCGCCGAGGGCGTCGAGGGCCCGCTTCCGGCCCGTCGCGTGGTCGTCGGGCGGCAGTCCGCGGTGTTCACATTCCAGCGTGCGGAGCGCCTCCCAGCCGAACACCGCGGCGCGCAGGTAGTCGCGGCGCTTGAGGTGCTCGAAGGCGAGCTTGCGCTGGTGCTCGGCCAAGCCACCCGACTTGACCCAGCGCAGCCGTTCCGCGAGGCGCGTCCGAAACAGGCCCGCCGCGCCGGCCAGCGGCGTGTCGAGAACCGGAAGAAACGTGCGGAGCTGGCGCGCCGCGTCGGAGAGGTTCTGCGTTCGTTCGAAGAACGCCGCGCGGGCGAGACATCCGGCCTTGTCCGCGGCGACGCCGTCCTCGATCACCAGGGGGGCGAACACGCCGTAGTCGCCTGTGGCGTCGAATCGATCCAGGGCGTCGACCCAGCGCCGCACGCGCGTCAGACCGTCGAGGCGGAGCACCGGCGTGATGCCGCTCGCCGGATCCGTCATGTCGAGCGCGCCGTACCAGAGACCGCGCACGTGGAGATTGCGCACCCGCTCGAGCATGAAGGCGGACAGGAAGCCGACCATCCCTAGGTGCCTGAACCCGTGGGTGAGGTCGAAGCTGACGTCGCCGTTCGGCACGGTGTCGGCGATGGCGCCGAGGATCTCGTACTGCTCGTTGGCGCCCTTCCCGGAAGGGATGAGGCGCGGCGCGACGGGAAGACCGACGGCTCGACTCATGAGCGGCGCGACCTCGTCGAGCATCGGCTGCGTGATCGTGGCGTGCGTCTCCGCATCGAGCAGCTCGATCCTCTCGGTCTCTGCCTCGTCCCCCTGCGCGAGGTGCTCGACCAGCACGCTCCAGTGGCTGCCGCTCGTGCCGAGAATGACGGCTTCGTCAGGTTGCAGATGCCCAACCAGCGCGATGCCGAAGAACGGTGTCTCGCGTGGCGCGTCCTCACCGGGGAACCGGTACCTCGCTCGCTGGTAGCCGGTGTTCGGATCCCCTCTGGTTCGGCCCAGAAAGGTGACCAGGGTGTGGTTCATGAAGCGCCTGCGTCCGACTCTCTTCTACCGCGTGCCGAGATCACGGTACCGTGGCCGAAAACCTCTCCTGGACGCTCTGTGCCCGACTCGTCTTCCGGTACCGCAGCGAACAGCCCCAGCCCGAAGTGGCTCCCGTATCCTATGGCCAGCGGCCCCTCGATCGCTTCCGACAGCACGAGGTCGAGCAGGGCGCCGGCGGCGTCGGGCTGCGCCTCCCGCCCGCGCGATCGGAAGCGGTGGAACTGGATCGCGCGGCGCGGGGTTCCGCCGACGTCGATGGCGTCCCGCGGCGTGACGACCACGCCGGAGGCGTCCAGCCCCCGGCGTGTCAGCAGCCGGCGGACCTCGCCCGCGTAGCCGGCAGCCTTCAGGTGACCCGACGCGAGGAACGGCGTCACGCTCTGCCAGCGTCTCGAGATGCCGAAGATGTGCGCGCCGTCGGCGAAGTCGGCCGGGCGGCCGAAGCCTTCCAGCGCCAGCCGCCATTCCTTCACGGCGCCCGGCTCGGCGTCGACTGCTTCCGACAACTGCTTCGGGGCCAGCCACAGCCGGGTGATGCGGTCGAGCCGGGCCTGGACCTCCCGGTCCATGCCGCCGGCGACGAATACGGACACGTGGTCTATCCGGCCGTCGCCATCGGCGTCCTCGGGAAGCCAGAACGCGTGCCGGTGCGACGGGTCCTTCAGGGGCTTGCTGTCGGCCCCGCGGCCGGAGATCTCCCACGGCGCCAGCGGGCGGCGGTTCCCGGCGTCGTCGGTCTCCCAACCGAACCGCGCGAGGGCGGCCCGGCGCATCAGCTCGCCAATCCTGACGGCGTCCTCGATGCGGGGCAACGGGCGGCCGGCGAGGAGGAAGCGGGCGACGGTGGGCAGAGCGCGCGCGGTTGGCTCGCGGCGGCGACCGCTGGCGCGGGCCGCCACGCCCGGCGCGGTCTCCGGCGCGCGCGCATAGACGACCTCGCGGGCCGCGGGGGGACGGCTCCAGCCCCGGTCCTGGTAGTCGGCGGTGTCGAGCGCGAGCGCGTCCACGAGACGTTCGGGCAGGGTGTGCGCCTGCCGTCCCTTGCTCTTCAGCGCCTTGTCCAGCTTCGTCTCAATCGTGCGCTCGGTGGGAGGGCGCCCGGGAGTGGCGAGCAACCGCTGACGCATGTCGTCCATGATTCGCCGCCGCTCCGCCGCATAGGCGGCCGGGGTGCGCGGCGCCAGCAGCCGCACGGGATCTCCTGCCGGGCTGCCGTCGAGCGCCGGTCGCGAGCGGGTTTCAGCACCGCTGGACGACGCGCTCGGCACGGGTTCTCCCGCCATGTTCCCGTCGAGCGGTCGGCAGTTCGCGGCGCCGTCCCACTCGGCGAGCGCTTCGCACTCCGTCCAGCTCTCGGCCCGGCCAAGGTAGCCGACGGCGCCGGCGAGATGGGAGACGAACGCGAACGCCTGGGGATCCAGCGTCACGTGCGGCCACGCGGCGACCAGCGTCGAGCGTTCGGGAAGCCGCACGAAAGCGTCGAAGACGAGCGTGGTCTTCGGCCGTCCCCTGTCGAGACCGCCGGTCGGCATGTAGTGGCGGGTGTGGGCGTGAATGGCGCCGGTCGGCAGGCAGTACTCGGGCAGCGTCCCGGCGAGGATGTCGACCAGCCGCGCCAGGTGATCCTCGCTCCAGCGCGCCCGGTCACCCTTGCGCCACCACGCGGCGACGAGCGCACGCAGCAGGCGCCACGGCTCCGGCGGCCAGGCGACGTCGGCCTCGTTGACGTTGCGGCCCCATGGCGTCGCGTGGTAGCGGCCGGCGGGAAAGCGGAAGGCGAGGGCGAACATGCGCTCACTTCTCGTAGCGGACGGTGAGCACGCGGCTCTCGCCGAAGAGTCCCTGCGAGCCGACGGCCTCGATCAGCTCCGGCAGCGCCGATTCGATCTCGTCGAGGGCGGGCAGGTCGAACCCGTCGGGCCGGGTGACGGCGACCCCGGCGGCGTCGAGATCGCAGGCGGTGCGCAGCCGCAGTCCCTCTGCGAGGAACTTCCGGATCTTGAAGAGTGCAAGCAGTGTCAGCAGCCGCTCGACGTCCGCGCCCAACCCGAAGGCGCGGATCTGGCGCAGGTCGAGGTTGAAGTAGGCGGTGATTGCCTTGGCCACGTATTCGTCGCGCGCGAAGGGTACGTTGCCTTCACCTTCCTTGAGGGTCGGATCAACTCGATTGAACTTGACGCCGCCACTGGCTGCAACTGTTGCGCGGTCTGCCTCGATGAATGCTGATAGGGTTCGCGGAAGCCGGATTATCCCCGCGACTTCCTCCAGGAAAACACCGTGTATCAGTGAGTTGATGTCGAACTCCAGCAGTGCCGGCGCGAGTTGGCCGCGTATATCGAACGTGCGGCCCTTCTGAAAGCCCATCCTTTCGATGACCTCTTCGAATCCCTTGGCGCGCGCGATGTACTCGGAATTGATGCGATGGGCCTCAAGCACGGAGTTCGTGAGACGATTGCCGTCACCGTCCACGACGCGCACGTATGGCAGTCCGCGTAGCGGCGCGACCCAATCGTCGGCGACCTCGTTCCAGCAGACCGTCTCGAGGCGGTTGGCCATTGACTGTGCGCTCTCGACGAGCACCGTGCGTCCCCGTCCGTCCGGCGACTCATAGACGGCGGGGCCGAGGTTCGGGAAGCCCGTGGGCTGGAATCTCGTGCCCTGCACCGGCTTGAGCCGCGCCTCGATGAGCAGGCGGGGAGCGTTGTCGAGTGCGGTGAGGTCAAGCGGCATGCGTCGTATCCTCCGTCACGTGGTAGTCGTCAGTCGCGTTTCCCGAGCGCCCGGCCGCTGGCGTCGAGCCCCTCGGCGACGGTGGTTGCCGTCAAGTGGTGGTGGTCGTCGTCGGTCGGGGCGCCCGGGTAGGCGCGTTCGATCAATGCGGACAAGCCGTGCCCACCGATGGGGATCAGGAGCGCCGCAGCGAGGCGGTCGGCCAGCATGCCGGCTCCCATATGACCGCCTCCGGAGGTTGATCCCCGCGAGCCCGAGTGCGCGTCCGCGAACGGCGTCGGGAGGCCGGAGGCGCGGGCGCGCGCCAGGGCCAGCCGCACGGCGGTGTCGGTGGCCCGCCCGTCCCGGCTGCCGTCTCCGGCACGCAGGTGTGCGAGCAACCCCGGCGGAACCGGCAGCCGTGCGGCCGGCGCCAGCGCCCCCGCGGCGCGCAGTGCGGCGTCGGGCGTGAACAGGGGTTTGAGCGCTGCGTAGGCGAACGGAACCGGCGCGGAGCCTGTTGGCCCGGCCGCCGATCGGAGTCGCGCCGGCCGCGCCCACACCAGCCCGGCGAGCAGCGCGGCGCAGCGCGCGTCGTCGAAGTCGGCGGAGAGGAACGCCGCGACGTCGGTGAGGCCGGCGGCCGTCGCCCCGACCAGCGGCTTATCGTCCAGTCCGCGCGTCGACGCCTCGACCAGTCGCCGGTCGAGCACCGCGATCAGGTTCGGCACGAGCGGGCCGGCGCCCCAGACCACGGTGCGTGGGGCGTCGCCGGCCGACCATGCGCGGTGTCTGCCGAGGCGCTGGCGGTAGAAGAAGCGGCCCTCGTCGAGCGGCGCGAAATGGGCGGCCATCGGCGGCGCGGCGCGCGAGGGTGATCGGCCCGGGGCGGCGGCGGGGTCTTCGTGGGCCATCGGCAAGGATGCACGCGAGGTCGAGTCAGGCGTCTCCTCGGTACCGGTCGGTTCGCGGTCCGCGCCGTCCAGTCCGCCCGCACCCGGGAGTTCAGCTTCCGGTTCCTGCGCGTCCACCCGCGGGTGGCGAGCCAAGGCCGGCAAGCCGAGTGCGGCCAGTGCCGCCGCCACGCGAAACTCCGGACTCCCGTCGTCGGCATGCAGGAGCCAAGCGGATGAGAGCACCGGCGGCGGCGTTGTGATTGCTTTCCGCCCGCTCGGGCTGAGTGCAAGCCAGCCTGCAACGTGTCCGAGAGCGACGATGACCCGCTCTACCTCTCGTGACTCTCCCCTTGCGGCCAGGAGTCCGAACAGAGCGTCTTCGAGGCGCCTGATGGCTCGACGAGCGGTGCCCGGCTCCTCCTCGTTGCGTCCGACGCGGCGGACGCGATCGATCCAGCCGCCGGCATCGAGATCCGCCACGAGCTGGGCTCCGGGCGAAGGCGCTGCCGACCGGCGACCGATCGGCGTCGCCAGGTATGCCCTTCCGGTCCGCATGAGGAAGCCGAAGCGCTCGAACGCACGGAAGCCGCGGCTCACGCCGAGGCTCGCTGCCGCCCGGGCGAAGTCGAGGCCGTCCTTGGCCGTTCGTTCGTTCAGCACGGCGCGGCCCTCGCCGAGTAGGGAGTCGATTTCGAGAGAGCGCGCCGGGCGCGTCCAGATGGGCGCCCAGAACTCGGCCCGTGCGTCGTTCTCGTCCGACGCCTCGACGCCGCCCCAACCGGCACCGACCGCGCGTACGGTGAAGGGAAAGCTGGCCCCCGAACGGGTGGTCGTGCCCGTCGTGGTGCCGCCGGGCGTGTGCTGGTGGCGCCGCGTGGCGGCGCCGGCGAACGCGGTAGCCCCCTCGAGCATCAGCACGAAGTCCCACGAGTTCACCGCACTGTTGGCGCTGTAGCCGTTCGTGGCGTTGGGGCCGCCGGCCGCTCCGGGTGCGAACTGCCCGATCTTCGCCGAGCAAATTCCCAAGACCGGGGCCGCGAGCAGGCTGGCTTCGAGGAGCCGGTCTGCCTCGTTCGAAGGCTCGCCGGAACTCGCCTCGAACAGGCCGGCCGGCTTCGCTCGTGAGACGAGGCGGCGAGCGAAGTTGTTGGTGAAGTCCAGGCGCCCGTCATTCCCGCCCGTCCCCAGCAGTTCCGGGTAAGCAAGGGCGCCTCCTGACAGGGCCAGGACGGCGTCGAGCCAGAGCAGAGCCGCATCGGGAAGCTCGGCCCTGAGCGCCGCTACGAGTTCGACCTTCGCCGTCCCCTCAGGCCGTTCGGTCAGGCCCAGACGTTTGACCGTGCAAGCCGAGTTCCGGATGGCCGACGAGATTCTCCCGAAACGTGCCGCTACCTGTTCGGTTGCAAGCGGGTCGAACCCGTCCTTGTTGTCCTTCGGGTAGAAGCCGCTGCCGCCGTTCCACGGCGCGATGATCGGGCTCGGCGCGTAATCTTGGAGAAAGAACCGCAGCAGCGCGTCGCGGCCGAGCGTCGTCCGCAGGTGGAAGCACTCGTCCTCCCACCAACCGCGCGCCTGGGGATCGGCCGCCTCTCCCGAGACGTGGTTGGCAGGCGAGGAGACGAGACGCAGCACGCCGAGCGCCTTCAGATAGGAAGCGAGCGGTGTGGTGGCGCATCCGCGCAGCACGAGCGGCTCACCCGTCATCCCGGCCTCCGATGCGCTCCGTGACAGACCCGGCCGGGCGCGCCGGACCACTCGTGTCCGTCGGCCCGTCCTTCCGGCCTCCCGCGCGCTCCTTCGCGGATGCACGCCAGTCAGCAAGCCGCACCAGCGTCTCCAGCCAGGCGAGCCGGAACGGTCCGAAGCGGGCGAGCAGCTCGCGCGTGCGCTCGGTCCAGCTCTCGCGGGAGACGTCGTCCCAGCCCAGCTCCATGATCGACAGCAGCAGCTCGCCGCCCTCCCAGCGCTCGCCGCCTTGCAGTGCGAAGGGGGGCAGCGTGTCGCCCTCCCAGACGCCGCGGGCGAAGCGCGCCCCGGCTCGGCCGTCCTGCGGCGCCGCCTCGCGGGGCAGAGCGCGCAGGTTGAGCCGCACCTTCCCGTGGTGGGCGGCGATCAGGTAGGCGACGAGATTGGCGTCGCGGGACCAGCCCTCGTGCGCCAGGAACGCCAGGGCCGAGGCGAGCTCGTGGCGGAAGTAGGATCTGCCGTGGCGAGGCCTTCCGGAGGTCTTGGCGAGCAGCACGCCGGGTTCGACGGCCCGCCCGCCGAGACCGCGGCGCATCGTGTCCTGGAAGACCTCGTGCGCCTTCCCCAGATCGTGCCAGTGCGCCGCGCGCACGACGGCCGCCCGCGCGGCCGGGTCCTCGCCGAGGGCGACGCACAGCGACTCGGCCTCGGCGGCGACGTGCCGGAGATGGTCGGCCAGGGGCACGACCCTGTCGATCCCGCTCAGCGGGTCTTCGTCGTGACCCTCGGCCTCTTGCGCCGGAGCGGGCGAACCGTCCCCCTGCTTGCGAGGTTGGTGTTCGATCGCCTCGACCCTGGCCTTCTGGAGCGCCGGAGCGGCGGAACCGTCCGCCGCCGCGCCAGCGTCGGGCGATGCCGCCGGATCCGGGATCGGCTCGGGCACGTCCTTCGGATTGCCGGTGAATCCGGAGTCCTCGCGGTAGCCGCCGGCGGCCGGATAAGCCAGGAGAACGAGGCCCGGCCAGGGCCGGCCCTCCAGCGGCATCCACCCGGCCGGGGCCGCACCAGCCTGCCCGTCACGGCGCCGCCACTGCGGGTCGCGCTGGAACAGCAGGTTCCGGCCCTTGTTGGGCAGCTTCTCCATCGACTTGATCCACGTCCCCGCCGAGCCGATCGACACCGCGCACAGCTCGTCCCGTCCCGGTCGCGGCGGATCGCTTACTGCCTCCAACGGTTGTCGCCAGAAGACGCGGATGTCGGTGTCGTCGGCGTCGCGGACGTACGGCGAGATGTCGACGTCGAAGCCCGTCAGATCCGGATCGGTGTCGAAGAGGTCGTCCAGGTCCTTGCGGCGGATCACCCGGCGCGGCGGTTCGACGTCATCCGGCGCGGGCAGATGCACCGGTGCGACGTCGGTCAATGCTGCCAACCGCTCCCGCGCGGCCCGCAGCTCGGCAGCCTCGTAGGGCCTGGCCAGCTCCTCGGCATCCTTGTCCGCCGCGGCGCCCTCGGCGGCCGTCGGCAGCAGGTCGATCCAGCGCACATCGGCGCCGTCGGGAAACTCCGCGTCGGGTAGCTCCGCGTAGCGGTTGGCGCGGCCGAAGCGCTGCACGAGCGAGGACCAGGGCGCCAGCTCGGTGAACAGGACCGCGGCCGAGATGTCCACGCCCGCCTCGACCGCCTGCGTGGCGACTACGATGCGACCGTGCGGATTGGCTTCGGCGGTGCCGCGTGCCTTCTCCATCTCTCGCGCGCGGTCGGCGGCGCAGAAGCGGGAGTGGACCAGCGCCAGCGTCGGCGCCGCCGGCATCCGCCTGGAGAGCCTCTTCTGGATCTGATCGCGGAGAGTCTGCGCCCGATCCACGCGGTTGACGATGGCCAGAGTCAGGCGTCCGTCCTGGTGGGCGTTCACGATGGCGTCGGCCAGCCGCCCGACGTAGTCGGCGACATCGGTCTTCTTCGTCGAAACCGGCGCCGCGGGCAAGCGGGTGAGTCTCTTCCTCGCGCGCGCGAGCTGGGCGAGCCGGCCGTCCGGCGCCGCGTTCGGGTCGACCCGGACCACGGTCCCGTTCGGCGGTGCAGGGTAATCGACGGTTGCGAGCCACCTCGGGTCGAGAGTGGCCGAGATCCAGAGGCTGCGGGACGGCGTGCCCACGGTGCGATCGTCCTGCCGGGCGCGATCCGTTTCTGCCCGGCGAAACGCTTCGAGCTGGGCAGACGTCGCGCGACCCGCACCCATGAGCTGCACCTCGTCGAAGACCCACTGGGCGTCCTCGTGCAGGAGGGCGAACTCCATCGGCCAGAGTGCCCGCGAAGAGGCATAGCCGCGCATCAACGCACGGCTCAACAGCATGTCCTGCGTGCCAACGAGCACCGTGGGCCGCTCCGGCCAGTCGAGCCAGCGCTCGGCTTCCACGCCGCCAATCAGCACGTGAACGTCCTCCGCTTGCGGCAGACGGCCGCTCACATCGGCGTTGGAGGCCAGACGGCCGAACCAGGTTGCGACGGCCTGTGCGGTCTGCTCGACGAGCGTCCGCATCGGCAGGCACCAAACGAGCCGACGAGGCGTGGCCTCGGGACTCCGCAGGCGGTGAGCAGCCCATCCGAGCGTCACCGCGGCCGTCTTGCCCGATCCGGTCGGAGCGACCAGGACCGTCGGCCACGCCTCGGTCGCAAGGGCCAGTTGCCACGGGTCGGGGCGGGCGTCGTCTCCGAGGGCGATGCGATAGAGGGTGGCGGCGTGCAAGCAGTTCTCCGTGCGGCGACTCCGGACGAGCGGTTGATTCTACGCGACCGGCCAGGGGAGCGGACGTCTGAACGCCAGCGTGGTGCCGAGGACTGCCAGATCCTGTCAGTCGATCCAGCGTTGCGCTCACGCTCGTTCCGGAGGGTCCTGCCACCGCCAGTCCGATGTCGTTGACAGTGGTCAGACCCTCATGGTACGACTGCGAAGGGTAATGCAGGAAGATGAAGATCACCACCAAGGGACAGGTGACCATCCCCCAGCGGCTCAGGGTGAAGTTCGGCCTGCTGCCCCACACCAAGGTCGTCTCTTGAGGAGGTCGACGGCCGCGTCGTGCTGCGTCCCGTGCTGAGCAAGCGGGCGCTCGTCGCGCAGCGCCTGCGCGAGGCGCGCGGGATCGCGGGCCCCGGCATGAGCACCGACGAGGTGATGCGGCTCACGCGCGGGGACGAGTGAGTGTTCCTCGTAGACGCCAACGTACTGCTCGACATCTTCACCGACGACCCGACGTGGAGGCCTTGGTCGGAGCAGGCGGTCGGCGACGCGCTCGCGGCGGGCGCCGTCGGCATCAACCCCATCATCTACGCCGAGGTTTCGCTGCGGTTCACCGATGCGGATCCGCTCGACCGCCGGCTGCGCGCCCACATGGTCGATCGCCTGCCGCTGCCCTACGACGCCGCCTTCAGGGCGGGCCGCGCCTTCGGACGCTATCGCCGCGCCGGCGGTCTGCGCCGCTCGCCGCTACCCGACTTCTACGTCGGCGCGCATGCGGTCACCGAAGACCTGACCCTGATCACCCGGGACGTCGGCCGCTATCGCACGTACTTCCCGACCGTGAAGCTGGTCGCGCCTGACGGCCACGACTGATCCGGCCCGGGCCCGCGGCTCAAGCGTGCTGCGCCGTAGCCTCCTGCATCCCCCTACCGCCGACCGTCCGAACTGCCGAAACGTTCGAGTACCGAACGTCGGCAAGAACAGGAGGTCGCCGCCGTGCCCGCTACAGAGCAACCGGCGCCGTCGTCGACTCCGCCCGCGTCCGTTGACCCGCTGGTGCCGGCGCGCATGGTCAACGAATACGTCTACTGCCCGCGGCTCGCCTACCTGGAATGGGTGCAGGGCGAGTGGGAGGACTCGTCCGACACCGTCGAGGGCCGGCACGCCCACCGGCGGGTCAACCGCGACGGCGGGAAGCTGCCGCCGCCGGACGAGGTCGACGACTCGCCCAGGCTGCACGCGCGGTCGGTGACGCTGTCGTCCGAGCGCCTGGGGCTCATCGCCAGGCTCGATCTCATCGAGTCGGACGGCGGCCGGGTGACGCCCGTCGACTACAAGCGCGGCAAACGGCCGCACGTCGGGAGCGGCGCCCACGACCCCGAGCGGGTGCAGCTCTGCGCGCAGGGTCTGCTGCTACGCGAGCACGGCTACGACTGCGTCGAGGGCGTCCTGTACTTCGTGCGCAGCCGCGAGCGGGTGCGCGTTCCGTTCGACGAAGAGCTCGTCGCCCGCACGCGTCAGGCGATCGAGGACTTGCGCGGCTTGGCCGCCGCGGGCGAAATGCCGCCGCCTCTCGAGGACAGCCCGAAGTGCCCGCGCTGCTCGCTCGTCACCATCTGCCTGCCCGACGAGGTCAACCACTTCGCGCGGGCCGCCCCCGCCCCGCGGCCGATCGCCGTGCCGGCCACCGAGGCGCTGCCGCTCTACGTGCAGGCACGGGACGCGAAGCTGGGCAAGTCCGGCGAGACCCTGGTGGTCTCGGTCGATGACACACGGCTGGCGACCGCCCGCCTGGCCGAGACGTCGCAAGTCGTGCTGCTGGGGAATGTCCGCATCACGACGCCCTGCCTGCACGAGCTAATGTGGCGCGGCGTCCCGGTCACGTGGCACAGCTTCGGCGGGTGGTTCTATGGGCACACCACGGGGAACGGCCACAAGAACGTCGAACTCCGGACCGCCCAGTACCGCGCCAGCTTCGACGCGGCCACCTGCCTGCGCTTCGCGAAGGGCCTCGTGGCCGCGAAGATCCAGAACTGCCGGACGCTCCTGCGACGCAACTGGAAGCGCGCCGAGAGCAGCCAGCCCGTGCTGGTCGACCTCAAGTCGGACGTCCATCGCGCCGCCCGCGCCCAGTCGCTGCCCGAGCTCCTGGGTGTCGAGGGATCTGCAGCCGCGCGGTACTTCCGCGCCTTCGACGCCATGCTGGCCAAGGACGGATGCGGCGTCAAGCCCCGGTTCGACTTCGAAACCCGCAACCGCCGACCGCCCACCGATCCGGTCAACGCCCTCCTGTCATTCGCCTACTCGCTGCTGGTCCGCACGTGGACGGTGACCCTGGCCGCGGTCGGCTTCGATGCGTTCCGCGGCCTCTACCACCAACCGCGCTACGGCCGCCCCGCGCTCGCGCTCGACCTGATGGAACCGTTCCGACCGCTCGTGGCCGACTCCGTCGTCGTGCAGGCGATCAACAACGGCGAGGTCCGGCCGGAGGACTTCGTGAGCGCGGCGGGGGCGGTCAATCTGAGCGCCTCCGGCCGGCGCAGTTTCATCGCCACGTACGAACGGCGGCTGGGCCACGAGATTGTCCACCCGCTGTTCGGCTACCGCGTCAGCTACCGCCGCCTCATGGAGATGCAGGCGCGGCTGTTCGGACGCTTCCTGCTCGGCGAGCTCCCGGAGTATCCGAACTTCACCACCCGGTAGACGATGGAGCACCTCTACATCGTCGTCTACGACATCAGCAACCCGAAGCGCTGGCGACGCGTGTTCAAGCTGATGCAGGGTTACGGCGAATGGGTGCAACTTTCGGTATTCCAGTGCCGCCTGAGCCGGCGTCGCCATGCCGAATTGGTTGCGCGGCTCGACGGAATGATCGATCATGGGCAGGATCACGTCGTGCTCGTCGACATCGGAGTAGCCGACGGTGTGGATCCGCGCGTGGTCAGCTTGGGCAAGTCGTTCGAAGCCGTGCGCCGGGAGCCGCTGATCGTGTAGCGCTCCCGCCGCCGGGGCGCGAGCGCTCGGGTGTCGCTCGAACGCCGGGGAGCGCTCGAAACGCTCGTAGATCCTTGACAACTGGATAGTTGTCAGGCGCAAGGAGGTCGATTCCGTGACCGCTAAGGTGGTCAGACGCGCGCCGACGGGCCCACCGCTCGCATCGCCCGGGTCAAACCCCTTGCCTGCAGGCGTTTGCGAGCGGTCCGTCATCCGCGGGTAGTCCCCGCGGCCTCATTGAAGCGACTGTCTGGCAGTCCCGCGCCGTCGTAGTGACCGGGTCATCCGCGGGTAGTCCCCGCGGCCTCATTGAAGCGGCTACGTCGAGGGGCGCTCGAACGGCCGGCGGATCTGTCATCCGCGGGTAGTCCCCGCGGCCTCATTGAAGCGTAATTCGACGTCATCGTCCCCTCGCTCCCGCCCTACGGTCATCCGCGGGTAGTCCCCGCGGCCTCATTGAAGCAGCAGCGGCTCGACGCGCTGCTTCGAGAAGTCCTCCGCGTCATCCGCGGGTAGTCCCCGCGGCCTCATTGAAGCGTGGCGCAGCGGACCGGCCAGCCGGCGGCGACCGGTCGTCATCCGCGGGTAGTCCCCGCGGCCTCATTGAAGCCAGCAGCAGATGCAGATGCAGGCCGCGGCCGGGTTCGTCATCCGCGGGTAGTCCCCGCGGCCTCATTGAAGCTCGTGGTCGTGCAGGGCGCATGGACCGCGGCCGTGGTCATCCGCGGGTAGTCCCCGCGGCCTCATTGAAGCGTCATTCGCGGGGCTCTTCTCGAAGGCTTCCGCGACGTCATCCGCGGGTAGTCCCCGCGGCCTCATTGAAGCCGTCCGCTCGACGCCCTCCAGTTCACGCGCTACCCGGTCATCCGCGGGTAGTCCCCGCGGCCTCATTGAAGCGGCTCGTTGCACCCACGTCGATGGTGGCTGCCACCTGTCATCCGCGGGTAGTCCCCGCGGCCTCATTGAAGCCGCAAGAGTTTGCGGAGTGGATGGGGGCCAATGCGATGTCATCCGCGGGTAGTCCCCGCGGCCTCATTGAAGCTTCTCGATGCGGGCGTAGTCACGACCCGTCTCGGGCGTCATCCGCGGGTAGTCCCCGCGGCCTCATTGAAGCTCGGCGATCAATGCGCTCAAGGGGACGGTCGACACGGCGTCATCCGCGGGTAGTCCCCGCGGCCTCATTGAAGCACGATGGCCTCGTCCAACGTCGCCCGCTGCGGGATGTCATCCGCGGGTAGTCCCCGCGGCCTCATTGAAGCGTCCCACCCTCGGTGGGGCGATCTCCCGCCCCTACGGGAAGTCATCCGCGGGTAGTCCCCGCGGCCTCATTGAAGCTCCTGTCGGGAATAGCCGGCACCAGCGTACGCATCCCGTCATCCGCGGGTAGTCCCCGCGGCCTCATTGAAGCGCAGATCGGCGGGAGCTACGACGAAGAGCACATCGCCGTCATCCGCGGGTAGTCCCCGCGGCCTCATTGAAGCCTGCCCCGGTTGCGCGACCAGATCCTGATCACGTTGTCGTCATCCGCGGGTAGTCCCCGCGGCCTCATTGAAGCGCTCGCCGTGTGCCGTCGGGGAAGTCTCCTCCTCCTCCGTCATCCGCGGGTAGTCCCCGCGGCCTCATTGAAGCGACAGGTTCGAGAGCACCGACGCCCACCCGCCGCCGTCATCCGCGGGTAGTCCCCGCGGCCTCATTGAAGCGGATGGGTGTCGAGGTAGTCCTGGGTTTTGATTCATCTGTCATCCGCGGGTAGTCCCCGCGGCCTCATTGAAGCAGGGCTGCGGTTCCGACTGGGCCGTTCTTCATCGGGGTCATCCGCGGGTAGTCCCCGCGGCCTCATTGAAGCGAGTACCCCGGTTGCGACTCCGATGCTGGTGAGGCCCGCGTCATCCGCGGGTAGTCCCCGCGGCCTCATTGAAGCGACCTTACGGTGGCGCCGGCCTTTTCCAGCACGCCGTCATCCGCGGGTAGTCCCCGCGGCCTCATTGAAGCGCGCCGGGCCTGGCGGACCGCGTGGGAGAGTGGCGTGCGTCATCCGCGGGTAGTCCCCGCGGCCTCATTGAAGCATTTGCTGGTGGCTTACCCACTCCGCTCTATCGCGTGCGTCATCCGCGGGTAGTCCCCGCGGCCTCATTGAAGCTCCATTGCCCGCGCCGTGCGCTCTACCTCAATCGGGGATGTCATCCGCGGGTAGTCCCCGCGGCCTCATTGAAGCATCTCTCCCTTCCCATCTCACATCCCTTACACCACCTCATCCGCGGGTTAGTCCCCGCGGCCTCATTTGAAGCGTCTGTGATGGTTATCAGCCTTTCGCCACTTGTGGAGTCTCCGTGGGTGACTGCCCGCAGCCTCATTGTTGGAACTGGGTGGCCTGGATGCTGGGTGCGAACGGGATCGCATGTGGGACCGAACGTGGGACGCCCTCCCTCCGACCCATACTTCTGTGGGACCGAACGTGGGAACGGCAACACGAGCCGCCTGCGACCGCCCCTTTTCGGCGCGACGCTGCGGAGGATCTCGCCGGTTTGTCACACTCGTCCTTCGGTTGAGGTCCTCGGCAGGACGTAGTCGGCCCACTGCTGCATCAACGCCCGCCGCGCCTCGAAGAGGTCCGAGCGCGCGTACGCCGCTACCGTCTGGTCTACTTGGGCGTGGGCGAGCGCCGCTTCGCAGACCTCGAACGACGCCTGCGCCTGCTCCATCGCCCATACCCGGAACGTCGACCGGAACCCGTGCACGGCGACGCGACGACCGTGCTCATCCCGCAGCCCCAGTGGCTGCAACAACCGGGCGACCGCGCTCGGCGCGACAGGTCGCGGACCGCCGCGGCGGCTCCGGCCGGCGAAGACCAGCGGCCCCGGGCGGTTCAGAGCTCGTGCGCGCTCGATCACGTCCAGCGCCTGGATGGACAAGGGCACGCGATGCAGCCGTTGCGACTTCGTGCGCTCGGGCGGCAGAGTCCAGGCACGCTCGGCTACGTCGATCTCCGACCATCTGGCGCTGGCGGCTTCCCCGAGGCGCGATACGCACAACACCACGAACACCAGCAGCAGCTTCACCGCATCATCGACGCTCGAGGCCTGAACGGCGGCCATCGCGGCGGCGGCCTCCGTATACGGCAGGCTCGGATGGTGCTTGACGACGACCTTTACCCTCGGCAGCAGGACCTTCAGTTGTTCCGCCGGGTTGTCCGGCCGATGGCCGTGAGCGACCGCCCAACGGATAACGTAGTCGAGGTGCTGGCGCAGCACATAGCCGATCGAGCCGCGCCCCTTCCAGTGCGGCACGATGATGCCTCGGAGGTCGTCGAGGGTCACCCGGCTCACCGGCTTGTCGCCGATGCGCGGGAACACGAGGGTCTCGAACAGGCGGCGCCACTTCTTCTCCGTGGCCGCACTGCGCCAGTTCGCCCGTCGCGCCGCGATCACGGCTTCGACGACCGCGCGGACCCGGGGCGTCGTTCCACGTGTCCGCGTTGCGGTCGGGTCCCCGCCCGAGCGTGCCACCCTCCGGTTCTCGGCGGCTCGGCGGCGCGCCTCGGTCAGGGACACGAACGAGTAGCTGCCCAGGCCGAGATCCCGGCGCCGGCCGCCTATCACCAAGCGCTGGATCCAACTGCGCGCGCCCGTCGGGCGCACGAACAGGTAGAGGCAGTTCCCATCAGCATGACGGCCGGGGAGCGCCCCGCGGACCGCGAGTTCCGACAGCCGGTGGCGGGGATGTCTGCCGCGAGCCGCCATTCAATTTCGCACCTAACCGTCGTTCATCGTTCCCGGCCCGCGACAGATTTGGGTCCGGGTTGCGAGCCGGCTTCCCGCGATCGGTCGGGACGAACCGCGCGCGGATCTCCCGCCACACCACGGTTCGACCCTGTAGTCGATCGGGGACGACGCTGGCGACCGCGAGTGGATCGTCGTCGTAGGTGTAGCGCATTCACCTGCGGTAGGCCGAGTTCCACGCTGGCGCCCACGAGGGTGAGCACCCTTCTGCCCCTCGCCCGGTCGGCCCGACCGGAAGGACACTATCAAACGGCTCAGCCGGGAAGCGTCCGCAGCGACCAGCGTCAGCTCCTCCCCGGCCAAGATCAGTACACATCATTCGGGAAGTAGCGCCTCGGCCGGACGAGGAGGCTCCCCGCGTACGGTGGACACGGTTGCTACGATGGTGGTCGGAGCCTGCCGGATTGCCCACCAGCCGGTGTTTGACGTCATCGTGAGGCTGTGGACGCCGCGTTCGATCCTCGCCCATTATCGCGGAACGGCGCTGAGCGCGAAGCAACTCGACCTTGGTCCCTACGCTGAGTCCAAAGGCATGATGGCGCCGCCTGCCTCAAGTGAAGGGCTGAGGTCGAACAATGGGGGGCGGAGCAGGTTGCGTGATATGGAACGTCGACAGCGATTCCGCACCACCGTCGGAGTGCTGCTGCTGATTTGGCGGCGAGTAGGGTTCTCTGCGCCGCACGACGGCTGAACGCCGCCCCGGCCTTGGGCGACCAGCGGAGCGTTCGTCTGCGATGACCGAGGCGCGGGGTTACCGGGTAGGCGCGGGGCGGGTCACCAACGCGGCCCATCGGTCCATCAGCCCGCGCCGCTGGTCGAACAGATCGCTTCGCGCGTAACTCCGCTCGACAGCCCCGCCCACCACGTGCGCAAGGGCCAGCTCCGCCACGTCCCTGGTCGCCCCGGACCGCTCCGCCGCCCACGTGCGGAAACTCGACCGGAAGCCGTGAACGTCAGCATCCGTACCCGTCGCTCTCCGCAACGCGATGATCAAGGTACCGCCGTTGAGCCGCCGCCCGCCCAGGCCAGGGAAGATCAGCGAATCGGCCGCGCCGTCGGAATGCGCCCTCATGCCCTCGAGCACCGCCACAGCCGCATCCGACAACGGCACCCGATGCTCCGCCCCGGCCTTCATCCGCGAGGCCGGTACGCGCCACTCCCGCGCCTCGAGGTCGACCTCGCCCCACGTCGCCCCGCGAGCCTCGCCCGACCGTACCGCCGTCAGCGCCGTGAAGCGAATCGCCGCCTTGACGGTCGGACCGGCCCCGGACGCCTCGACCGCCGCGAGCGCCGCGGGAACGTCCGCGTACGGCAACGCCCGCCGATGTGCTTGGGTCTTCGGGGTCTTCGGCAAGGCCGCGTCGATCACTTCGCCCGCCGCGTTCACGTCGACATGGCCGAGAGCTTGCGCCGCCGCGAGCACGCCCCGGACCCAACCGCGCAAGAGCTTGCCGGTCGCGGGCTTGTCGCGGTAGACCGGCCCGAGCACCGAGAGCACCGCCGCCCGGTCGATCTGGTCGACGGGTCGACCCATCAGACGCCCCGCGTACCGCGCCAGCGTCCGCCGCCGCGTCTCTCGGGTCCGGCCGCGCCACTGGCCCCCTCGCTCGACCTTGGCGGACACGTCCGCGAACGTCGGCACCGTCGACGGACGCCCGGACGGGTCGCCGCCCCGCTTCGCCGTCAGGCGGTTGTCGTGCGCCCGCTCCCGAGCCTCGGACAGCGTGACGGCCGGGTACGTGCCGATGCTGATGTCGCGCCGCTTCCCCTGGACGTGGAGCCGTTGAACCCATCGCTTGTTGACCCTGCCCGTCCGGCCCCTGGCCACGACCAGGTACACCGTGTCGCCCGCCTGATACCGGCCCGGCTTCCGCAGCGTCTCGGCTCGCTTGGCTGTCAGTCTTTCCATGGAATTGGCCCTCTTCCACGGCTGAGGGTATACCCACGGTACGCCCACAGTCAAGCCCCGGATTCGGGCGCACCGACACGGACAGGCACGGACCCCCAAGAAAGCAATCCCCCGTAAGTTTCCCTTTCATTGCGGCACATTTGGACCGATGCGGACCGTCACGGACCAGAGCCCGTGTTAAGGCAACGCGAACGCCACCAGGCGCGCGTCCGGCCCGGCCCCGGTCGCGATCACGATGAACTGCCGGCCCGCGCGAGAGCGGTAGGTCATCGGGTTGCTGCTGGTCCGGAACTCGGTGGGCACGCGAGTCACCTCGCGGCCCGTCGCGGCGTCGAAGGCGTAGAGCCAGGGGTCGCCGCCCCCGAGAAAGACCAGCCCGCCGCCGGTGACCAGGGGGCCAGGGGCGCCGGGCGTCCCGAGGCGCTCGGGCAGGTCGACGCCGCGCAGCAGCGGGTGCGCGCGCATGACGCGGCTTCCCTCCCCGAACGGGACGCTCCAGGCAATGTCGCCGGCGTTGAGGTCGATGGCGACCAGGCGGGCGTAGGGCGGCTTGACGAGAGGGATGGGACCCAGGCGGCTCCGCTCCGCGGGGACGTAGCCGCCGAGTCCGCGGAAGATGCCGGCGGAGCCCCCGCGGGGGCAGTTGTTGGTGTAAGCGACGTCGACCTCCGGCAGATCGGGGTCGGTCTCGCAGACCTGGTTCGGCGAGACGCCCTCCGACGTGCGGACGTAGAGCCGGTTGGTCTGCGGATCGAGCGCGGCCCCGCCCCAGTTGGCCCCGCCGTCGACGCGCGGCCGCTGCAGCGTCCCGCGCAGGCTGGGCGGCGTGAAGAGCGGCCCCAGCCGGTAGGTCTGCAGCTCCTCGACCGCGAGGCGGTGGATCTCCGGCGTCAGGTCGTTCGCGTCGTCGAGCGAGACGCCTTGCGCGGCGAACGGCGGCGGCTTCGTCGGGAACGGCTGGGTCGGGTACGGCACCTCGCCCGGCACGTCGGTCTCGGTGTCGACCGGGCGCTCCTCAATCGGCCAGACCGGTTCCCCCGTCACCCGGTCGAAGACGTAGGTGAAGCCCTGCTTCGACACCTCCGCCACGGCGTCGATGCTCCGCCCGTCGACCTCCAGCGTCATCAGGTTGGGCGCCGACGTGAAGTCGTAGTCCCACAACCCGTGGTGCACGGCCTGGAAGTGCCACTCGCGCTGCCCCGTCCGCGCGTCGAGGCAGACGAGCGACTCGGCGAACAGGTTGGCCCCGAGCCGGTCGCCGCCCCAGTAGTCGCTGCTCGGCGTGCTGGTCGGGACGTACAGCAGCCCGCGCTCCTTGTCGAGCGACATCAGCCCCCAGACGTTGGCGTGGCCGGTGAAGCGCCAGGACCCGTCCTCCCAGGTGTCGGCCCCGAAGGCGTCGTTCGACTGCGGCACCGTGTAGAAGACCCAGCGCCGCTCGCCGGTGCGGACGTCGAACGCCTGCACCGAGCCCGGCGTGTCGAAGCGCCGCTGGATGCGGTCCGGCACGCGGCTCCCGACGATGACGAGGTCCTCGAAGACCACCGGCGGCGACGTCTGGTCGAACATCTCGTGCGTCACCGGATTCGGGAAGTTCTCGGTGAGCAGCACGCGGCCGTCGTCCCCGAACGACGTGATCAGGGAGCCGTCGGCGGCGTTCAGCGCATACAGGCTGTCGCGGCTGTTGATGAACACCCGCATGCCATCGCCCACGCCTACGCTCCGGTTGCCGTCGGCCGGCCACACCGCGACGCCCCGGTGCTTGAAGCCGCCCGGCGGCCCGCCGCGCGGGCCGGTGCGCCACGCCTCGGGGTCGAACGCCCAGAGCTCCTCCCCCGTCTCGGCGTCGAGCGCCACCACGCGCGAGTACATCGTCGAGACGTAGACGATGTTGTCGATCATCAGCGGCATCACCTCGAAGCTGCCGGGCCGCGTCCCGAACTCCCTGTTCGGCAGCTCGTTCGGCTCCCACGTCCAGGCCACCTCGAGCCCCTCGACGTTCGACGCGTCGATGTCGGCCAGCGGCGAGTACTTCGACGCGGCCTGATCGCTGCCCACGTAGGGCCACTCGACCATCTCGCCCGCCGGTTGCGCCGCTGCGGAGGCACCCGCAAGCAGCACGATGGCAGCTACCGTGAGTGACTGTGTCGCCTTGCACATCTGCCGAGTCTAGGAGCTTGCGCCGCAGAACGCCAACGGGGTGCGTGCCGCGGCGCAAGCTCCTGGGCCGGTGGGGGCTGGGGCCGACCCGGAGCCTGCGGACGGGTTGGCGGCGCTAGGAGCTTGCGCCGCAGAACGCCAACGGGGTGCGTGCCGCGGCGCAAGCTCCTGGGCCGGTGGGGGCTGGGGCCGACCCGGAGCCTGCCACGGGTTGGCGGCGCTAGGAGCTTGCGCCGCAGAACGCCAACGGGGTGCGTGCCGCGGCGCAAGCTCCTGGGCCGGTGGGGGCTGGGGCCGACCCGGAGCCTGCCACGGGTTGGCGGCGCTACCGCGGTAAGCTTCTGCGAAGCACTCTCGACGCGAACGGGTCGGGGATGCGTCCAGACCGGGCCGAACGCAGGAAGGGGACCCATGAAGCTGAAGGTCGTGGTCCATCAGGCGGACGAGGGGGGGTACTGGGCAGAAGTGCCGTCCATACCGGGTTGTGCGACACAGGGAG
>JAPOYG010000183.1 GCA_026706755.1 Acidobacteriota bacterium | reverse complement strand
GCCTCCGCGCCCTGCACCTCGTAGACCCGCTCCAGGTACGCCGCGGCGGGCAGCAGGCCATCCGAGCCGACCAGGCCGGGGAGCTGCGGCGCGAGCGACAGGAACGCGATGCCGTAGACCACGCCGAGCAGGCGCAGGAACAGCGCCCGCGAGAGCGCGAAGCCCGGCCGATCAGGAGCAGGCATCAACCCGAGCGGGCGTCAGCCCCGTTCGCGACCGAGTCCAAGCCTCCCACCCGCCCGTCCACCATGAAGGCCCGGCGGCGGTAGGGATTGGAGCCCGACCGGGCGCCAGCCTGGTCCGCGACCGAAGGACGGCGTCTGCAGCAAGGGGATTCGAGCCCGACCGGGGCGGCAGCCCTGGTCGCGACCGAAGGATGGCGTCGGCCGGCCCGGGGAGTCCGTTCGCGACCGAAGGACGGCGTCTGCAGCAAGGGGATTCGAGCCCGACCGGGGCGGCAGCCCTGGTCGCGACCGAAGGATGGCGTCGGCCGGCCCGGGGAGTCCGTTCGCGACCGAAGGACGGCGTCTGCAGCAAGGGGATTCGAGCCCGACCGGGGCGGCAGCCCTGGTCGCGACCGAAGGATGGCGTCGGCCGGCCCGGGGAGTCCGTTCGCGACCGAAGGACGGCGTCTGCAGCAAGGGGATTCGAGCCCGACCGGGGCGGCAGCCCTGGTCGCGACCGAATCCCTGCCTCCCAGCCATCGCGAAGCCGGAGGCGGAGAGATGGCTGGGAGGCAGGGATTCGAACCCCGATTCCACGGTCCAGAGCCGCGTGTCCTACCGTTGAACGACCTCCCAGCAACGGCCGCGGCGGGACGGAACCTAGAATCATACACGATCGCGCCCGGCTATCCGACGTCGAGGAGAAAGCGCCACGCCGGAACCACCTCGATGCTGCCGGCATCGACCGCGATCGTCTCCTCTTCGTCGCGGGTCACGACCGTCCCCGTGCGCGTGCCCAGTGCGGCCATCGCCTGCGCGAGCGCCGTCACTTCCCGCTTGCGCGTCCGCGGCTCCGCCAGCGACTCGCAGACCTGCACCAGGACGCGGGATCCGTCCGGCCTCACCGCCACGAAGTCCACCTTGCGCCCATTCGGACCCTTGAAGTAGGCGATCTTCGGGCTCGACCGCCGCAGCGCCGTGAACACCAGGTTCTCCAGCAGATGGCCGGAGTTGACGAGGATGCCGGAGCCCACGGATCGCACCAGCGCATGGTCGACGCAGTAGATCTTCTTCGGATTCGTCCTGGCCCGGGCCAGCGAGGCGTCGAAGACGGGCACCGTGAACAGGAAGAACGCGTCCTCGAACCACGCCACGTAGTCGGAGACGGCAGGCTTCGGCGCCCGGTGTCCGAGCGACTGAAGATACGCGGTGAGCCGGTTGATGGAGTACAGCGAAGCGGTGTTGTCCACCAGCCGCTGGGCCAGGTCCGAGACCGCGCGCGGGTGGGCGACGTCGTGCCGCTCCACGAGATCGCGGAACAGCATGGCGCCCCAGTACTCCTGGTGGATCCGGATGCGCAGCCCGCGATCGAGTCCCGCCACCTCCGGGAATCCACCCCGCTCCCAGTACTTCTCGAACGCCTTGCGCACGAGCAGGCGCCGCCGCGTCGACAGCGGGCCGCCGGCGTCGAGCCCCTCGAAGTCGAGGAACTCCCGGAACGAGAAGGGGAAGATCTCCCACGGCAGTGCGCGGCCGCGCATCTGGGTCGCGATCTCCCGCGAGAGCATGCGCGCCGACGACCCCGTGACGTACACCTCGCACGCCTCGGTCTGCATCAGGCGGTCGACGAACGGCTCCCAGCCCGGGACGACCTGGATCTCGTCGAAGAAGCAGTAGATCTTCTCGGCGTTCTTCTTCTCCGGATGGAGGGAGAAGTAGGCGTCGGCCACGGAGCCCGGGCCTTCGTGCTGCAGATGGCGGAGGCGGTCGTCGAAGAAGTTCACGTAGAGGATGTTGTCGCGCGGCACGCCGCGGTCGAGCAGCTTCTGCACCTGCTGGAACAGGAACGTCGACTTGCCGGCGCGCCGCGGACCGATGCAGACGGTCGCCTTCCCCGGCACGGGTGTCACCTCGATCCGGCGCGGCACCCCGGTCGGGAGAACAGCTTCGCGGAAGTCGAGAACGATGTCGCGTAGCGGGTCGGGCATGGATCAGCCGGGCGAAATCGGACTCCATTGTCTCCGGAAACGCGCGAAACCGGAAAGGAACTCTCCCAGTTCTGACCAACCGCCTTGATGTGGCCAGCCCCGGGGCAGATCGCCGTCGCCAAGTGTGTGCGTATAAAGCTATGCTTAGGCCCATGCGTTTGCACATAGCACTCGCCGACGACCTCGTGACCGAGATCGATCGACGCGCGGGCCCACGACGGCGAAGCGCGTTCATCGCCGAACTGATCCAGCGTGGTCTTGACGACGAACGACGCTGGGACGACATCGAAGCGGCGCTCGGCGGCTTGCCCGATACCGGCCACGACTGGGACGACGACCCCGCCGCGTGGGTGCGGCAGCAACGTCACGCCGATCCCCGCCGGGCCGGTTGACCCATGGCTCGCCTGCTGCTCGATTCGACCGTGCTCATCGACGCGCTGCGAGGCCGGCCCGCCGCCGCCCGGTTGGCTGCCCTGAGACGAACCGGGACGGAGCCCTGGGCGTGCGTGATCTCAATAGAGGAGATCTGGCGCGGCCTGCGCTCGGGCGAAGAGGTCGTCGCACGCCGCCTGTTCAGCGGTCTGCGGCTGGCGCCTCTGCGGGCGGCCGAGGGGATGCGGGCCGGCGCATTGCGCCAAGCCTATGCCCATGAGGGAGTCACGCTCCATCAAGCCGATTGCCTGATTGCCGCCGCGGCGGCGGGTGTCCGTGCGGCACTGGCGACGGCCAACGTCGATGACTTCCCAATGACGGAGCTCAACGTCCAGCACTGGCCGATCGGCCAGTGAAGACGACGGGGCGCGGAAGACATGATCGCGTTCGACGATTCAGCGAGGATGAAGAGTGGTGAAAGTACTGATCATCCCCGAGGAGTTTCGGTGACGGGTTGGGTTTCATCGCGGCGGAAGCTTGGGAAGAGATCGAAGCCTGGCTATTGGCCGGTCTGAGACTGCCCACCGAATGGCGGTGGACCGATGTCCGGGCGGAAATCCAGCTAAAGGAGCGGTACTTCGACCGACTGACGCAGTCGCTGGGCCTTGCCGAAGACCACGGCGGTGGACGTGAGCGACTCCGGAGGATCGCCGCACGGCGGATCAGCGCGTTCCGTCGGAAACGCCCGGAAGACTGCGACCTGCTGGCACGGCGACTCGAGGCGATTGTCTGATCGGGTTCGCGAGGCTTATGTCACGTCACGCCCGCGCGTGCCCCCGCCGCATCCTCAATCACGAACTCCGCTCCCTTCTCGGCAATCATCACCGTCGGCGCATTGGTGTTGCCCGAGGTGATGCGCGGCATCACCGAGGCGTCGATGACCCGCAGGCCCGCGACGCCGTGCACGGCGAGCCGGTCGTCGACGACGGCGAG
>JAPOYG010000535.1 GCA_026706755.1 Acidobacteriota bacterium | reverse complement strand
TGGCGACGTTGCGGTTCACGCTGATCAGCCCGCCGAGGTAGTCGTTGACGTCGTCGGGGATGTCGCGCCGGTACTCCCAGCGCAGGTCTCCGGTCACGGCGTCCAGCGCCTGCACGACGTCGCTCGGGTTGGGCATGTAGAGGGTCCCGCCGTAGGCGAGCGGCGTCCCCTGCTGGGCGCCCGGCCCGAGGGCCCGCGTCCAGACCATCCGCAGGTCGGCGACGTTGTCCCGGTCGATCTGGTCGAGCGGGCTGTAGCCCCACCCGTCGAGCGTGCGCCGCCACATCAGCCAGTCGCCGTCGGCCGGGCTCTCGAGCATGGCGTCGGTAACGGGCACGAATTCCGCCTCCGGGCCGTCCTGGGCGGCCACGGGGCCGGCGGCGGCGAGGACGAGGGCGGCGAGCAGCATCGTCACCCGGGCGAGTCGTCGAAGGTGAAGCTGTCGTTCCATGGTCGGCACTCCCGCTGTAACTGGCGGCGCCCGGCTTCGCGGGCTCTGGCGGATTCTACCCGCTCGCCCTCGGCGATCGCCGGCCGCGGCAACGGCTCGGCGCCGCGGTCGGCCGTGCTACGCTCCGGCCACGGCCGGGCGGTGCCCCGCAACGCCTCGCCGGCACGCGCCCGAAGGACCCCGCGGGCACCGGGACACCGGTTACCCGCATCGCGACGGGGAGGACGGCCGCAGCCGGGTTGGGTCGCCGGAGAGCCGACGAGGCCGGCCAGGGAGACGACATGCAGGTGCAGACCGCGATTCTGGCAGCGGGCACGCTCGCGCTCACGGCGGGAAGCGCCGCGTCGCCCGCATCGCCTGCCTCGCCCGCCTCGCAGGATGCGGGCGGGGTCCCGACCATCGAGGCCCACACCGAGGGCCTCGAGCGGCTCGACGGCCTCTTCCCTCTCTACTGGGACGACGACACCGGAACGCTGTGGCTCGAGATCGGCCGCCTCGGCGAGGAGGTGCTGCACGTCAACACGCTGGCGGCCGGCGTCGGATCGAACGACATCGGGCTCGACCGCGGGCAGATCGGCGGGGCGCGCATCGTGCGCTTCGACCGCGTGGGACGCAAGATCCTGATGGTGCAGCCGAACTACCGGTATCGGGCCGGAACGGCGAACCCCGACGAGCAGCAGTCGGTCGACGACGCGTTCGCGACCTCCGTGCGATTCGGCTTCACGGTCGCCGCGCGCACCGGCGACCGATTCCTGGTCGACGCCACCGGCTTCCTGCTGCGCGACGTCCACGGCGTCGCGCGGCGGCTCCCCGGCGCCTACCGCCTCGACGAGGGGCGGAGCGCCGTCCATCTCCCGTACACGAAGTCCTTCCCGCGCAACACGGAGATGGAGGCCACGCTCACCTTCGCCCGCGAGGGCGGCGGTGCGCGCGACATCCGCGAGGGACCGGGCTTCGGCCGCGGCTCGATCGAGGCGGTGGCTCCGAACCCCGACGCGGTGACGGTGCGCCAGCGCCAGTCGCTGGTCGCGCTGCCCGACGACGGATACGCCCCGCGCCGCTTCGACGCCCGGGCCGGCTACGGCGCGATCGCGTTCTACGACTACGCGGCGCCGCTCGGCGAGCCTCTGGAGCGGCGCTACATCCGGCGGCACCGCCTCGCGAAACGGGACCCCTCCGCGGCCACGAGCGAGGCGGTCGAGCCGATCGTCTACCACCTCGACCGCGGGACGCCCGAGCCGATCCGCTCCGCCCTGCTCGACGGCGCCCGCTGGTGGAACCAGGCGTTCGAGGCGGCGGGCTACCGGGACGCGTTCCGCGTCGAGATGCTGCCCGAGGGCGCCGACCTGCTCGACGTCCGCTACAACGTAATCGAGTGGGTGCATCGCTCGACGCGCGGCTACAGCTACGGAACGTCCCTCCTCGACCCGCGCACGGGCGAGATCATCAAGGGCCACGTCACCCTCGGCTCGCTTCGCGCCCGGCAGGACTACCTGATCGCCGAGGGGCTGCTCTCGCCGTACGCCGAGGGCGACGAACGGCCGCCGGAGCCGGCCGAGCTGGCGCTGGCGCGGATCCGGCAGCTCGCGGCCCACGAGGTCGGCCACACGCTGGGGCTCGGGCACAACTACTACGCGAGCACGGCGGGCCGAATCTCGGTCATGGACTACCCGCATCCGCTCGTCACGCTCGGGCCGGACGGCGAGATCGACCTCTCCGACGCCTACGACACCGGCATCGGCGCCTGGGACGAGGTGGCCATCGCCTACGGCTACCAGGACTTCCCGGACGGCACGGACCCGGACGCGGAGCTCGCGCGCCTGCTCGACGAAGCCTGGGACCGCGACCTGCGCTATCTGACCAACCAGGACGTGGCGGCGCACCCCCGCGTCCACCAGTGGGCCAACGGGACCGACCCCGCGCGCGAGTTGCAACGGATGCTCGCGGTGCGGCGCGTCGCGCTCGACCGCTTCGGCGAGGCCGCCGTTCCCCGCGGCATGCCGCTCGCCGCCCTGGAGGAGGCCCTCGTGCCGCTCTACCTCCACCATCGCTACCAGGTGGAGGCGGCCGCCTCCGCCCTCGGCGGCGTCGACTACGTCTACGCCGTGCGCGGCGACGGGCACGACCCCGTGGCGCCGGTGGCCGGCAAGCTGCAACGCGACGCGCTGAACGCTCTCGTCGCCGCCCTGGCGCCGGCGGAGCTGACGCTCCCGGCCGGGCTGCTGCGGCTGATCCCGCCCCGGCCTCCCGGCCACGCCCGGCACCGCGAGCTGTTCCCGCGCCGCACGGGCGCGGCGTTCGACGCCCTGACGCCGGCCATCGTGGCCGCCGACCTCACCGTCTCCGAGATGCTGGCCCCCGAGCGCGCGGCCCGGCTGGTCGAGCAGGCGCTGACGGACGAGACGCTGCCCGACCTCGCGGAGGTGCTCGCCACGCTGGTGGAGGCGGCGTTCGGCGCTCCTGCGGGCACGCCCTACGAGCGCGCCGTGCGCCGGGCCGTGCAGCGCGTGGTGGCCGAGCGGCTGATGGGGCTGGTCGACCGCGCCCCGATGGCCGAGGTGCGCGCGCACGCACTGTCATCCCTGCGGGGAATCGCGACGCGCGGCTACGCCCTCGCGGAGGGGCCGGTGCACCACGACCTGCTGGTGCGGGACATCGAGCGCTTCCTCGCGCGGCCCGGCGATCCGGTGCCGAGCCTGGCGTTCCCGGCCCCGGCGGCCCCGCCCGGAGCCCCGATCGGCGATCCGGGTCTCGACTGGCTGCGGCGGCGCCCGGCGCTCTGCGGGTGGGAGCACGGACCCGGATTCGGCGCGCTACCGTAACGACGATGCCGGGCACCGCGGTGACAAAGCCAGACCTTGACGGACACCAGCACACAGCGGGCGCGGCCACCAAGCGCCGCCCGGATGGAAGGAGATACCCGGTGACGCAGCGAGCACTCTCGGCATGTGTGGCGGCAGTCGCGGTTGCCTGCGCCACGATCCCGCTCCCGGCCCAGGACGAAGACTCGGGCGTGCGCGTCGAGCGGCTCCTCGACCGGCCGATCATCATGCCGGATCTGCATCCG
>JAPOYG010000658.1 GCA_026706755.1 Acidobacteriota bacterium | reverse complement strand
TCCCGGCGGGGAGCCCCGTCATAGTGACCGGGGACTTCAACGCGATCGCCGAGGTAAGCGAGACGTGGCACGAAGCGACCGCGCACGGGCTGCAGGATGCGTGGCTCGCCGCCGCCGAGCGACGCGGCCCGGCGCGCACGTCGAGCGACTTCCGCCCGCCGGAGCGGGCGAACGAAGGACGCATCGACTGGATTCTCGTGGGCGGCCCGATCGGCGTCCGTTCGGTCGAGACGGTCATCGACCACGAGGGCGGCCGCTACCCGTCCGACCACTACCCGGTGATGGCGCGCCTCGAGCTGCGGTAGCCGCGCTTCCGAGCCGACGGCCCCGGTCGTCAGGATCGGTTGTCGCGTCCGGCACTCTGACGTGGGCTCCTCTTGATGCCGCTGCTCTTCCACCTCCCCCAACCTTGCCCGCTGGCCGGATCCATGCGCTGCGCTTGACACGCGCCGAGAGTCCAGGCATGGATTGTGTGGCGATGACCACCCGCCTTCGTACGGACGACGAACTGGAGTTGCTTCGCGCCATGCGCAAGCGGGTGACCAATCCCGGCGCGCGCTGGTCGGACAAGCCGACCGGGGCACCGGTTCACCGGCAGCGGTCGTTCAAGGTGCGTGGCGAGGACGACTGGGAGTCTCGATTCGAGGTCTACCAGCGCCAGAACATCCGGGACGTCGCCGACTTCTCCTGCGGCATCGCCCACGTATCGCTCGATGGCTCGCGGCTCACGTTGGCGCGCTACAACGGTCCGGGACATGAACATGGGGACATCCTCTATCGGCCCCATATCCATCGTGCGACGGCGAGGGCCATCGCGTCCGGGAAGAAGCCCGAGCACGAAGCCGAGGAGACGGATCGCTTCGAGACGCTCGAAGGCGCGCTGGCCTGCCTCGTCGACGACTTCACCGTGGTGGGACTTCTCCCGTTGCGAGACAGGCCGAGGCTGTTCTGATGGCTCTCGACGCCCAGGCGCTGCAGCGGCTTCTGTGCGAGCGGCTGTGCGCCGACGTGCAGGTGGTGACGCGTCCCGACGGCGCGTTGATGTTGCGCACGCACTTCGAGTTTCCCGACGGGGATCGGTTTCCGATCCATCTGTCGGAAACGGGAGTCGGCGGCTTGCGCCTGTCGGATCGCGGTCACACGCTGATGCACATCAGCTACGACCACGACGTGGACGTGTTCGTCGACGGGACGCGGGGACAGATGCTGGAGCGCATCGTGGGCGAAACGGGCGTCGACCGGGACGGCGGCGTTTTCCGCCTCGACACTTCCATGGAGGGGCTTCCAGGGGCGATCTTCCGTTTCGGTCAGGCTCTGACGAGAATTCACGATCTGACGTTCCTGTCTCGGTCGCGGGTGAGATCGACGTTCTACGATGATCTCGCCGAGTTGCTGAAGAGCCTGATCGACGAGGACAAGGTGCAGGCGGACTACCTGCCGGAGGAGCTTCCGAATCCGGAGGCGTACCGGGTGGACTACCGGATCGAGGGGAAGTTCGACGTCCCCTTGTTCCTGTACGGCGTGCCGAACCGGGACAAGGCGCGGCTGACCACGATCATGCTGTCGCACTTCCACCGGCATGGGCTTAGGTTCGAGTCCATGCTGGTGTTCGAGGACCAATCGGAGATTCCCCGACTCGATCTCGCGCGTCTGTCGGACGTCGGAGGCGAGATGATCTCCTCTCTCGAGTCGAGCGCCGACCTCGGTCGAAAGCTCCTCAAGCGCGTCGCGTGAGCGCGGACCCGCAACGTCTCAGCTTCGCTGCGCATGCTGGGCCCTGAGCAGCGAGGAGGTGGGGTCCAAAGCGGCGGCGCAGCTCGTCCTTGACGATCGGTCCTCTACGCAGGACGAGACCACGAGCGAAGTCGGCCTCGCCGCACAGACGCTCGGCGACCTGTTGGAGCGCTGTATCGACGGCCAGGTTGGTATGGGACACGAGGAGCACCGAGCGGCCGGCCCGGTAGTGGGCCTCGACGATGCGAGCAAGGGTCCAGGTCTTGCCTGTCCCGGGCGGCCCCCAGACGAAGGTCGCGCGGTTGCCCAGGGAACGACGCACGGCACCCTGCTGGTCCTCGTTCATGTCGCGGTCGCCCCGCATGACTTCGGGATGCGGTGCCGCGTCGGCAATGCCCGCGGGCGCCGGGCTCAACACGTCGTCCGCAATTGCGCCATGGGCCGTCGCACCGTCCTCGACCTCCTGCAACCGCTCGCGCAGCCCCTCCAGCAGCCACGTGAGGTCCACGATCAGCAGGACACTCGGAACCGCAGGGCCGATGTCGTGCTCAAGGGCACGACACCCGGCACGGCGGCGGGTCGTGCGAAGGGACCTCGACTTCGACGCGCGTATTGTCCTGGAGGCTCGGAAGCTCGACGTCCACCTCGAAGCGGTACAGGCCGTACGGCCCGCGTCCCTCGACACGTCGGCCGTTGAGCAAGCCGACCTTGAACTTTCCGTCCTTCTTGCCCTTGCTTGCGGAGATCTCGGCTCCGAGTGCCTCGATCATTGATGGTAGGTGCTGATGCACGAGCAAGCCTCATCGAGCACGCTGCGCGAGCTCCCGTCCAGTCGGCCCGACGTTGCTGATGGGCGCCCAGCAAGATGCGCGCTGCCGCGAAGAGAGCGTCCAAGGACCCGACGACCCTGGGCGCAGCCGACGATCCCATCGCTTGCTCGCCAGCATGTTGGCGCAGCCGCTGGAGCGGACGGCGGTCCGGAGTCTCCGTCCCGCCACCCGGGGGGAAGCGTAGCGCGTCCGGCCTTCGTTCCGTCAAGGTGCTCGCGGGCCGGGGCGCTCCCCCGCCGCCGGGGAGGTCGCTCGATGGCGTCCCGTCGCCCGGAACCGACTCCGCCGCCGGACCCTGTCCTCGATCGCGAGCCCGAGCTCGGCGAGCTCGTCGTCGATCCCGTTGCCGTTGACCTGACCCGCGACTACGTTGGCCTGCCTGGCCGGCGCCCAGATTCCCGCCCCGCCATTCCGGAACCATCCCCCAAGGAGGACTGACCCATGCGTGCCGCGATCTACGCCCGGTCCGTCGAGCGCGGCACGTGCCCCGCTTGTCCCACACCCAGTGCCCGCGGTACTTCGTGTTCTCGAGGACCCGCCGGACGGTGCCGACGGTCCAGCCACCCGCCGAACGGACACGGCCGGGGAGGCCGGAGGTGCCGCGGTAGGGCGCTCAAGTTCCGGACGCACGGGTTCGACGAAGGGTGAACCGAGCACAGGCCGTTGTCGACTCCTCGCACGGGTGGCCCGACTCGTTGAGCAGCAACCACCGGCTCAGACTGGCCCGGGCAGCCGGAGACGTACTCATGCGCGGGCTCGCACGGCGCAATGCACCCAGCTCGGATCGACGCGGAACTCCGGCTCGGGATGGCCTCCGGCACGCAGGAGCCGGCGCGCTGCCGGGATGCCGAAGCCGTACCGTTGCACGAGGCCAAGCACCCGCATCGCCTCGGCGAGGATTGGATTCCGGTAGTCGACCACCCCCGGTTGCCCGAAGTTCTCGGCGTTGACCGCGC
>JAPOYG010000124.1 GCA_026706755.1 Acidobacteriota bacterium | reverse complement strand
CCGAACAGGCCATCCGACCCGCCGTCGTGACCCGCAAGGTCTGTGGCGGCAACCGCACCCGCCACGGGGCCGACACGCAGCAGGTTCTCGCCAGCGTCGTGCGGACGGCTCACCAACGGAACCTCGACCTCGCTCCGCTGATCGCCACGATGCTCCGTGCCACCAACCCCACCGTGCCCGACGAGCTCCAACGACCGCCGCCGCTCCTCACGTCGTAGCAGACCTCCCAGTCGCAACGTCCGCTCCGCTACGTCCATCACGTCGACGCGGTAAACGAATACTCGCTATGGTCGTGGAAGATGACTATACGCCCGGCCCGGACGGGAACCTCTGGCTTGGCGGCCCAAGGCGCGATCAAACGTTGCAGAACTCCGGCGACGTAACCATCAGGCTTACACTCGAACCCGAACCCGAACCCGAACCCGAACCCGAACCCGAACCCGAACCGGAACCGGAACCGGAACCGGAACCGGAACCCGAGCCCGAGCCCGAGCCCGAGCCGGAGCCCGAGCCGGAGCCCGAGCCGGAGCCCGAGCCCGAGCCGGAACCCGAGCCGGAGCCCGAACCCGAACCCGAACCCGAACCGGAGCCCGAGCCCGAGCCCGAACCGGAGCCCGAGCCCGAGCCCGAACCGGAGCCCGAGCCGGAGGCGGAGGTCCCCGAGGTGCCGACCGACGTGATGGTCGAGGCAGGCGACATGATGCTGACGGTCACCTGGGACAAGCCGGACAACCGGGGCAGCTCGCCGGTGACGGGCTACTCAGTGCAGTTCCGGCAGGCAGGCGGCGTGTGGGCGGACCACGCCCACGACGGACTCATGCGGGAGGCGACCATCGACGAGCTGCTCAACCGCGTCGCGTATCAGGTGCGGGTGGCGGCGATGAACGACGCCGGGATGGGGCCGTACTCGGAGCCGGAGGCCGGCACGCCGATGGCGCCGGAGGAGGAAGCAGTGCCCACGCCCGCGCTGCCCCTCTTCGGGGCGATCGCATTGGCGGGTGCGCTCGTGGCGGCCGGCCGGCGCCGGATGCGCGGGCTTGGCGCCCGGTCCGAGCCGCGGCTCAGCGCATAGGCGCACGCTCCGATTTCGCGCGCGTTCGAAGGGCCCGGTCCCCGTACGGGGGTGGGCCCGTCCCCTCGGGGAGAGGCGGCCCTGGAGGTCGAGCGCGTGCGCCGGGGAGCCCGGGCGCGGCGAGGCGAGCGGCGTCAGTCGTGCGAGATCGTAGGGCAGGACGCTCCAACCGTGGCACAAGGGAGTAGCGTTTGGCAGGCGCTCCGAGTTGACACGATTCCACGGCGCCCTCGACAATGCGGCATGGCCCTGCCGCGCCAGCGCCGCGTCGTCCCGCTGCTGGCCGCCGTGGCGCTGGCAACGACAGCCGCGTGTGCGACCAGCGGTGCGTTCCGGACGGCGCAGCAGGCCGAGCTCCGGCAGGACTTCGACCGCGCCGTGATCGAGTACGGCCGGGCGGTCGCGGAACGGCCCAACGATCGGCAGGCGCAGTTGGCGCTCGAGCGCGCCAAGTTGCGGGCGGCGGAAGTGCATTACGCCGAGGGCCGCCGCCTCGCCCGCCTCTCGCGCTGGCGCGACGCACTGGCGGAGTTCCAGATCGCCTACGAGCTGAACCCCTCGCGGGGTGACGTGGCGGACGAGCTGCGCGATGCGCGCGCGAAGGTCGAGTTGGACATAGCCGCCCGCGCCGAGGGGGTGACCGAGCTCGAGGCGCTCATCCACCGGACCCGCGACGCTGCGACGCCCGGTCTCGACCTCCCGCGCGCCGTCAAGCTGCCCGACTCCGTCGTCTTCCGCGACGCCAGCGCCCGCGCCGTCTTCTCGGCCCTCGGCCAGCTCGCCGACGTCACGATCGTCTTCGACCCGACCTTCAGCGACACGGCGCTGTCGATCGACCTCCGGAGCACGACGTTCGACGTGGCGTTGGCCGCGGTGGCGGCCAGCACCCGAAACTTCTTCCGGGTCACGCAGCCCGGGACGGTGACGATCATCCCCGACACGCCGGCCAAGCGCCGGGAGTACGAGGAAGAGGTGGTCCGGACCTTCTTCCTGAACCACGCCGACGTCCAGGAGACGATCGATCTGCTGCGGCTGGTGATCGACGCGCGCCGTCTGGCCCCGACCACGGGCCCCAACGCAATATCGATCAAGGACACGCCGGAGCGGATCGAGGCCGCCGGCAGGCTGTTGAGGGCGATCGACAAGGCGCCCGCGGAAGTCGTGATCCAGGTCCAGTTGCTGGAGGTCGACCGGCAGGCGCTACGCGAGTACGGCCTGCCCCTCGGCAGCCCTGCCGGCCCCGGAATCGACAGCACGGTCACGTTGGAGCAGGCGGAGGGAGGATTCACGCTCGACGACGTCGCCCGGCTGGCGGTGCCCGACCTGCTGGTGACGAACCTCCCGAGCCTGAACCTGCGCCTGCTCGAGACGCACACGAGCACGCGGGTGCTCGCCAACCCGCGGCTGCGGACCTCGGGCGGCGTCGAGGCCTCGGCCAGCTTCGGCGAGCGCGTGCCGGTCCCGGTGACGACGTTCACGCCCTTCGCGGCCGGCGGTGTCAACCAGCAGCCAATCACTTCGTTCAACTACGAGAACGTCGGCGTCAACATCAGGATCACGCCGCGGATCCACCACGACGACGAGGTCACGCTGGAAATCGCGTTGGAGATCAGCAACATCAGCGGCACGGGTTACGCGAACGTCCCGCAGTTCGGCACGCGGGAGATCGAGACGACGATTCGCCTCCTGGACGGCGAGACGAGCATCCTCGCCGGTCTGATTCGCGACGAAGCGACGGAAGTGAACGAGGGGATACCCGGGTTGAACAGCGTGCCGGTCATCGGACGCATCTTCGGTCGGACCCGCACCGAGACCCAGGAGACCGACATCGTCCTGACGCTCACGCCCCATATCCTCCGCGGCCTCGAGCTCGACGAGGAGGACCTGCTACCGTTCCGGGTCGACATCGAGACCGCCGCCGGGGCTACGGGCCTGCTGCCGCAGCCAGCGTTGCAGCAGCGGCTGCCGCCCCCGCCCCCCGGCGGCGAGCCCGCCTTCGGAGGGGACATCCAGGAACCGATCCTGCCTCCACTGCCTCCGATCCGCTAGCTCCCTGTGCCGTTCAGGCCGGGAACGTGGCTCAACTGAAGCCATCGGCATGTCTTGCCGATAGATCCGTGCACGGGGGACGGACGAACCCAACGATGCTGACCAACGGCGGCGCAGCGAACGACGGCCCCGCCTGCCAGGGCGACCGGGGCCACGATCACGAGGTCGGCCCGTCATTCCCCGGGCGATGGTAGCTCCACCTCCGAGGGAGCCGCCGCAGGAGCGGGGGGGAGCCGTGGCGCGAGCCACTCCGCGACCACCAGGCCGTGGGGAGGGATCGGGAACGCCGCCGGACGGTCTCGACCCGGTCTTCCGGGACCGCGGAGAACCGCTTGCGGAGGGGGCGACGCGACTAGCCGGAAGTTTCAGCGGCCGATTCTCCGCAACTGATTACCTCTGAAGGGTTTATCTC
>JAPOYG010000033.1 GCA_026706755.1 Acidobacteriota bacterium | reverse complement strand
GAGATCCCGGAACAGCTCCTCCGCGCTGCCGAATCGCTTCCCCTTCCCGTCCGCCGTTTCCCGCATCGCCTTGACGGTCGTGGCGTTGGGAACGTGAACGGCGAAGGGCAGGCGCTTCTCGTCCGCCACACGCAGCAGGAGCAGGCGGATCGCGTCGGAAACCGACAAGCCCATGGCCTCTAGTGCTTCCGCCGCACGCGCCTTCGTGTCCCTGTCGATCCGGGCCCGGACTACCGTATCGGCACTCATGAATCCTCCGCCGTCATGTAGCTCTACCGTAGCTACGACATTCGCGCCCGTCAAGAGGATGAGCGCCTTGTCTGCGCACGCCTAGTCGCGATACGTTGATCGCCTGGATCCTGATCAATTCAGTCACGATCCAAGACGCATCGCACTCGATGAACATGATCTCCCCGACAACTCTGCGGCTCCTCCTGGTGGCCCTCCTCGTCGGCCAGTCCTCGACTCTCGCGGCATCGGAGGACGCGGAGCAACGGGTCGGAAGCGACGGAACGGCGCCCACCGTGACGGACGTCCATCGGGGCGCACAGGCCGGGCAGCCGGCGTCTGGTCCAGACGCGTCCGCGCAGGACCCGAGCCAGGGCGAGCCGGCACGGCCCACCGATCCGCCTCCTCCCGATTCGCCCGACGCCCAGCAGCCGCCGGAACCAACTCCTGAGCCCCTGCAGTTCGAGGAGGACGTGGTGGTGGTCGTGGGCAGCCGGGCGCCGCCGCGGTCGGTCACCGAGTCGATGGCCCCGATCGACGCCATTCCGTTCGAGGAGCTCGCCAGCCAGGGGGAGACCGACATCGGGGACCAGTTGCGGGCGATCGTGCCCTCCTACAACGTCAACCCGCAGCCGGTGGGGGACGCGGCGCGCATCATCCGGCCCGCGAACCTGCGGGGGTTGGCGCCGGACCACACGCTGGTGCTGGTCAACGGCAAGCGCCGCCACCGGGGCGCGGTCATCACCTGGATCGGGAACGGCGTGTCGGACGGGGCGCAGGGGCCGGACATCTCGACCATCCCGGCGATTGCGCTGCGGCGAGTGGAGGTGCTGCGCGACGGCGCCTCGGCGCAGTACGGCTCCGATGCCATCGCCGGGGTGCTGAACTTCCTGCTGAAGGACGCGCCGTCCGGCGGCAGCCTCGAGCTCCACAGCGGCGGCTACGGGGCCGGCGACGGCGGCGCCTACACGGTGAGCGGCAACGTCGGCCTGCCCCTCGGACGGACCGGGTTCGCCAACCTCAGCCTTGAGTACGGCAACAGCGCCCCGACCAGCCGCAGCGTGCAGCGTGACGATGCGGCGCGCCTCGTCGCGGCCGGCAATACCGCGGTCGCCGACCCGGCCCAAATCTCCGGCGCCCCCCGCATCGACGACAACATCAAGCTCTGGGGCAACTTCGGCCACCTGTTCGCGAGCGGCGTACAGGCCTACGGCCACGCCAACTACGCCAGCCGGACGGTGACCGGCGGCTTCTTCTTCCGGAACCCGAACACGCGGGCCGCCGTCTTCAGCGGCGACCGGGGACGGAGCCTGCTGATCGGCGACGCGCTCGACGCGGCGGACGGCGTCGTCGACGGCACGGCCGGCTGTCCGGCCGTGCCCATCGCGGATGACCGGCCCGACGCCGACGCCCTCGCGCGGGTCGCCGCGGACCCGAACTGCTTCTCGTTCCAGGAGCGCTTCCCGGGCGGGTTCACGCCGCAGTTCGGCGGCGATGTGCTGGACGTTTCGGTGGCGGGTGGGCTGCGCGGTCAGCTTCCGGGCGGCGCGCTCTGGGACGCGAGCGTCAACGCGGGCTCGAGCGAAGCCGACTTCTTCATCTTCGACACCGTCAACGCGTCGCTCGGCCCGGCGACGCCGACCGAGTTCGACCCCGGCCTCTACCGGCAGGACGAGGTGGGCGCCAACGTCGACCTCAGCTACGCCCTCACGGATCGCGTCAACCTCGCCGGCGGAGCCGAGTGGCGCAACGAGCGCTTCACGATCGGCCTGGGCGAGCCGGCCTCCTGGCAGATCGGTCCGTACGCGGCGCAGGGCTTCAGCGCGGGGTCGAACGGCTTCCCCGGCTTCAGCCCGATCGCGGCCGGCGCGTGGAGCCGCGCCCACGTGGCCGCCTACGGCGACGTCGAGGTGCGCGGCGCGGACGATGCGTGGACCGCGGGCGGCGCGCTTCGCCTGGAGGACTACGAGGACTTCGGGGCGACGCTGAACGGCAAGCTCTCCGGCCGCTATCGGCTGAGCGGCGCCGCGGCACTCCGCGCCGGCATCAGCAGCGGCTTCCGCGCCCCGACGCCGGGCCAACAGAACGCGTTCAACGTCTCGACCGAGTGGGACCGCGAGCTGATGGACCTCGTGAACAACGGGACCATCCCGTCGACGTCGGCCGTGGCCCGCCTGCGGGGTGGGGTGCCGCTCCAGCCGGAGCGGTCGGTCAACCACTCGGCCGGCGCCGTCATCGACGCAGGACCGTTCAGCCTGACCGCCGACTACTTCCGCATCCGCCTGTCCGACCGGCTCGCGCTGACCCAGCTCTTCGCACTGAGCCCGACCGAGGTGGACGGACTCATCGCCGAGGGCGTGACGAGCGCGCGCAATCTGCAGAACTTCCGCTTCTTCACGAATCACTTCGAGACGCTGACGCAGGGCCTCGACCTGGTCGCCACCTACACGCCGCCGGCGCTCGGGGGCCGGACCCGGCTCGGGTTCCTGTTCAACCGGACCGCCACCCGCGTCACCCGCTTCGATCCCGAGGTGCTCGACGACGTCCGGATCCGCGAGCTGCAGGAAGCGATTCCGGGCATGCGCTGGAACGCGACCGTCCGCCAGGCGGCCGGCCGCTGGCGGCTGCTGGGCCGGCTGAGCTACTACGACGACTGGTTCGACTCCCGCGACTTCTACGCCTACCGCGGCGACACGGTGCTCGACCTGGAAGCCGAGTATCCGCTCGGCCCGTCGGTGACGCTGGTCTTCGGCGGCCGGAACGCCCTGGGCCGCGACCCGGAGGAGAACCCGCGCGCCGGCGTCCGCGGCAACCGCTACAGCGTCAACACGCCGTTCGGCATGAACGGGGGGTTCTACTACGTGCGGATCCGTCGCACCTGGGGCGGGTAGCGGCGCCGCGGTCAGCTCGTTTCGAGGGCCTCGACCAGCGCGACGCCGCCGAGCCGGTCCATCTGGTTGCGGATCCACCGCTGGCGGGCACGGACGTAGCGGGACGGCCGGTCGGCGCGCAACCGGGCGGGGTTCGGAAGGACAGCGGCCAGACGCGCCGCCTCGTCCGCGCGCAGGTCCGCGGGGCGCTTCCCGAAGAAGCGCTCGCTGGCCGCGGTGATGCCGAAAAGGCCGTCCCCGAACTCGGCGACGTTCAGGTAGACCTCCAGGATGCGCCGCTTGCTCCAGCAGAGCTCGACGAGCAGCGTGAGCCCGGCCTCCAGCCCCTTGCGGACGAGGCTGCGGCCCGGCCACAGGAAGAGGTTCTTGACCGTCTGCTGCGAGATGGTGCTCGCGCCGCGCAGCCGCTCGCCCTG
>JAPOYG010000509.1 GCA_026706755.1 Acidobacteriota bacterium | reverse complement strand
CGGTCTCGCTCAAGCTGGTCCGCTCGGGGGCGCGGCCCGCCGACCCGGCGGTGGATCAGCTCCTCGCGCTGTGGGAGGCGGACGGCGCCGCGGTGGAGGCGGTGCGCGACATCTGGTTCACGCGCCAGGAGGCGCGCCGTCTCGAGGGCGGCCACCCGCCGGTGGTGGCGGCATACGGCGGTCCCGAGCGGGTCGCTTCGCGCCTCCGCGAGCTCGAGGACCGGCTGGCCGAGCGCCGCGCGGCCGTCGCGGCGGGCGTCGCGGACGCCGAGGTCTGGCAGGCGGAAGGGCTGCCCGAGTCATGGTAGCCAGGCTGCTCGCCGCGGGCGCGGTCACGGCGTGGTGGATGTGGGCGCATCCGCTCGCGCTCGACGACCGCTTCCTTGTGTTCATCCGGCAGCAGACGCCCGCCTGGTACTGGCCGCTGGTGGTGTGGTCGGCCCTCTCGCCCGGCATCCTCGTTCTCGTGCTCGGGTCGGTGGCCGAGTCCGTCTGGCGGGTGTGGTTCGAGCGCTACCGGCCGCGCGGCGCGGGCGCCAGCCGGCTGCCGCCGTGGCCGCTCTCGCCCGACGACCCCGAGCCCGGGATCGTCATCGGCGAGGTCCATCACCCGAATCGGATCCAGGAGGCCAGGGAGCCCGCGTGGCTCGTGATGCGCGACAAGGCGCTCTACACCGGGACCATCGTCTTCGGCGCGGTGGGCACCGGCAAGACCTCCGCCTGCATGCGCCCGTTCGTCCAGCAGCTCCTGAGCTGGCGCGCCCACGACGAGGAGCGGCGCGCGGCGGGGCTCTGCCTGGAGGTGAAGGGCGACTTCTGCAACGACGTCAAGGCGATGCTCGCGGAGTGCGGCCGCGAGGACGACTACGTCGAGCTCAACCTCGACCGCGAGGGCTTCGCCTGGAACCCGCTCGACGCGCCGTGGATGGACTCGTCGAGCCTCGCCTACACCATCGCCTCCCTCCTCAACCAGCTCCACGGGCGGGGCAAGGAGCCCTTCTGGCAGCAGGCGTACAGCGACCTGGCGCGCTGGATCATCGTCTTCAAGCGGCTCGAGTATCCGCCGTGGGTGACGCTGCGCGACATCTACCGCTACTCGGTGGACCAGCAGACCCTCGGCGAGGACATCAACGCGATGGAGGCCGTGCTCAAGGAGCGGTGGAACTGCCCCAACGTGTGGGAGGTCACGGTCGGCTGGCGCGACCACCGCCGGCACGCCGAGAAGCTCGGCTCGTGGAAGTGGCGCGACGTCGGCGGCGGGAGGTTGTGCACCCGGCAGGAGGCGCGCGCGGACATCGAGCCGCTGGTCGCCGCGCTGCGGGAGGCCGGGGCCAGCTACGAGGAAGAGGAGAGCTACCGCGGGATCCCCTGGGGGCTCGGCCGCGAGGCGCAGAAGCATCTCAAGGTGGACCAGTCCGCGACCCACGAGGCGGTCACGCGCTGGTACAGCCAGCAGTGGCTGGGGCTCGCCGAGCAGACGCGGACCAATGTCGTGACGGGCCTCGCGGTGTTCCTCGGGATGTTCGACCTCCCGGAGACGGGACGCAAGTTCGCGCCGCCGTGCCCGGAAGACGACTCCGGGGTGGCGGTGGGGCTTCCCCCCTGCCTGCCGCCCCTCTACGACCTGATGGAGTCGGGCAAGGTCCTCGCCCTGAACATGCCCGCGGGCGAGAACCCCAACCTGGCCCGGACGCTGGGCGTGATGCTCAAGCAGGCGTGGCTCTCCACGCTGCTGCTGCGGCCGGCGCGGATGCAGGAGGAGTGGAACCGGGACCGCTACTGGCGGCCGGTGCTGTTCGTCGTCGACGAGTACCAGCAGTTCGCCACCGTCGGGGAGAGCGACCCGAGCGGCGACGAGAAGGCGTTCGCGCTGACGCGCCAGAGCAAGTGCATTCCGCTGCTGGCGACGCAGTCGCTCTCGTCGCTGCGCTCGGCGCTGGGCGCAGGCGAGTCGTGGCGCGCGCTGCTGCAGACCATCCGTTCCCGCATCTACCTCGCGCTCGGCGACGACGCGTCCGCGAAGACGGCCTCCGAGCTCTGCGGCCAGGTCTCCCGGATGGTCGCGTCCTACTCGGTGTCCGAGAACACGGCGCGCGCCGGGGTGAGCTTCCTCTCGGGGCGGGCCGGCGGCGGAGGCTCGTCGGCGGGCCTGTCGAAGAGCTACCAGGCCCGCCGCGAGGCGCTCTTCACGCCGCGCGACTTCACCGTCCTGGGCAACTACCAGGCGATCGCGCAGGTCTTCGACGGGAAGGCCGTGGCGGACGCGGTGCGCTGCTACCTCTTTCCCGACTATCTGGTGAAGAAGCTCGGCAAGCGCATCCCGTGGTGGCGGGCGAAGGAGCAGGAGTTGTTCTGATGATCGAGACGCAGGCGAGTCTGGCCGAGGTCGGCGAGCATCTGGCCGATCTGCGGCAGTTCATCGGCGACGACTCCGTGTCGGAGATCGTCGTCAACGGCCCCGGCCGGCTGTACGTGGAGCGCGAGGGCCGCCTCGCGCGGGTGCCGGTGCCCGAGGGAAGCCTCACCCGGCGCGATCTCGAGGCGGCGGCCGCGATGATCACCCGGGGCTCGGGCTTCGACCTGCGGACCGAGCCCATCGTCGACGTGCGGCTCAGCGACGGCTCCCGCGTCGCGATCGCGGCGCCGCCGGCGTCGACCGAGCTGGCGATCACCATCCGGCGGTTCGGACGGTGCGTGCTCTCGGCGGCAGACCTGGTCGGCAGCGGCTCGCTGCCCCGCCCCGTCCTTCGGGCCGTCCGCGACACGCTGCTCGGCGACGGGAACGTCCTCATCGCGGGGGGCACGGGCAGCGGCAAGACCACGCTCCTGAACGCGTGCGTGGGCCTGCTTCCCTCCTCCGACCGCATCGTCGTGATCGAGGACACCATCGAGATCAAGCTGACGCACGCCAACGCGCTGCGGCTCGAGGGGCGCGCCTTCGGGCCGGGCGCGAACGCGCGCGTGAGCATCCGGGATCTCGTCCGCCACACCCTGCGGCACAGGCCGGACCGCATCGTCCTCGGCGAGGTGCGCGGCGGCGAGGCGGCGGACGTGATCCAGGCCCTGGTGACGGGCCACGGGGGCTCGCTCAGCACGATCCACGCCTCGACCTGCGCGGGGGCGCTCGACCGCCTCGCGACCTGCGCGCTCCAGGCGGGCGACGCGCTCCCATGGGACGTCGTCTGCCGCTCGGTGGCGGCGGCCTTCCAGCTCGTGGTGCGCCAGGCGAGGGTCGACGGCGTCCGCGCCGTCCGCGAGGCGGTCGCCGTCCTCGGCTACGAGCCGCGGACCGGGGGCTGGCTCACGCGGACGCTGTGGGACGAGGCGGAGGCCGTGGGCGGGACGGAGAGACCCGACGCGCCCGCCGCGGAGGGGTGGCGACGCGTGGCGGGCGTCCCGGGCCTGCTGGTGAGCCCGGCCGAGCCGGTGACGGTCGCCGGTCTGCTCCGTTCGCTCGGGGACACCCGGCGGAGTCCGGCCACACGCCGGCTGTGGCGTAGCCGCGGCAGTCGCCGGCGTCCGGCTTCCCGGGAGGCGGCATGAGCCTGTTCGAGAGCGAGCCGGCCCGCGATGTCGACGCCGCGGCGGCGCTCGCCGAGGCGGAGGAGGTCGCGCGCCGCCGCCGGGACGAGGAGGAGCGGCGGGTTCCCGAGGGCGCCGATCCGAACCGGGGCGGCGCGCCGGGCGCGCCTCGGCCGGAGCCGGAGAAGCCGGCGGCCGCCGCTGCCGCCGCCGCTGGGGAGCGGGGCGGGAAGCCGGCCGCGCCGGCCGTTGACGCCGGGCGCGCCGCCGCCATCGTCGCGGACCTGCTCGCGCTGCGCGGCGTCGGCGACAAGGCCGTGGCCGATCTCATCGTGGCGCAGCTCGGCGGGGCCGGCGTGGACGTCCGCCGCCTCGTGGCGGACATCGAGGCCGCGCAGGACCGCGACCGCGTGTCGGTGGCGGCCGAGACGCTCGCGGGGCAGTTGCGGGGCGTGATCGAGCAGGTGCAGCGGACGGCCGGGGCGTCGGGCGCGGCCGTCGAGGTCCGGCTCAAGGAGATGGAGGGCCTCGCCTACGTGCTCATCCAGACGGCGCTGGCGGCGCAGTCGTGCCTGGAGCTCACCGAGCGGTCGGGCGGCCGGATCGGCACGCGGCTGCAGGACATCGTCCGGGCCGCCGACGAGTTCCTGCACGCCGTGGGCGGCGCCCACGCCGAGGTCCTCGCGGCGGAGAAGGCCGCGGGCAAGTGGGTGGCCGACGCCGCCGCGGTGGGCCGCGGCCTGTGGTGGTGGTCTCTCGTGGGCGGCTTCGTCGGCGGCGTGCTCGGCGTCTTCGTGTCGGTGCTGTTCGCGTGGGCAGGGCGGTAAGCGGATGGACCTGGTGGACACGGACCCGGATCGTGGGCGCGACGGCCGCCGACGCGCGGAGAAGGGCGCGGCCGCCGGCGCCGGGGAGGAGCGTGCGTCCGCGCAGTCGCAGCCGCCGCCGGCGTCCGATGGCGACCCCTCCGCTGTGCGGCGCCCTCGCGGTGAGGAGAACGATTCCGTCCGGCCGGCACGGCCGGCCGGCGCCGCTCACCGGGAGCCGCCTGCGGGGTCCGGCGAGTCGGATGCCGATCCCGATTCCCGGCGGTCGCGTGACGACGAGGAGGACAGCCTCGCCAGGCGTCTGGCGGGCGCCGCCGATCAGCCGGACAGGGCGGTCTGCAAGTACATCGTCGATTGCTTCGACACCGCGGTCCGCAGGGCCGTCCAGGCGTTCGACGAGCGCCTCGACCGGCTCGTGGGCGAGCGGGACCCGGCCACGCTCGGCCGGCGCCTCGGCGACGAGCTGGAGGCCGGCCGGCGCGCCTTCCGCGAGGAGATCGAAGGCGTCCGCGACAGCGTGCTGAAGGAGGTCCGCGAGACCCTCGGGGACGGTTACCGGATGGAGGCCGGCGCGCGTTCCGTGCACGGCGAGGTGGCGCCGGCCGGGTCACCGAAGAGCGCGGTCGACGCCGCCCGCGAGCAGTTCCGCGCGGAGGTCGACGCCGCCCGGAAGGAAGTGGTCCGGGAGGTCCACGGCGCTCTCGGGGGCGCTCCGGAGTTCGACGGCCTCTCGTCGCGGGTCGTGGTCCCGCCGGTGCCCGCGGGTGCGGATGCCGACCGCGGTGGGGTCACGGCGTTGGCCGCGCGGGACGCCCGGGCCGATTTCGTCGGCACGCCCCGGGCCGTCGCCCTCGGGCACGTCACGCAGGCGTCGTTGATGGTGGCCGCGGCGCGCGGCCCCGGGTCGATGGTCGAGATGGCGCATTCGATCGAGCGGTCGCCGTTGCGGCAGGCGGCGCTCGAGACCGTGCGGTGCGACCCGGTGCTCGTGGGCCTGTGCGCCGACCTGCGCGACGCCGATTGCCGGAAGCGCGGCGCTCCGGTCCCCGCGGAGTCTCCGCTCAGGACGCTGGCGGGCGATCTGCAGGCGCGCCACCTGGCCCGGTGCCGCGAGGACCCGCGCGGGGCCGACGGCGACGAGCGGGCGTTCGCGCCGGGACGGGCGGCGCTCCGGTCCGGGCCGTGCGCGGCGGAGGCGGCCGCGCTCGCCCGGCCGTACGGGGCCGCCTGCCGCGTCGAGATCGACGCGAGACTCGGCCGGGTGCCGCCGGCGCTCCCGAGCGATCGGGACCTCGGCGGCCGCGAGCTCAGCCTGGAGGGCCGCGCGTGGCTGGATCGGATGCGCGGGCGTTCGGTGGTCCCGGAGGAGGGTCCGGATCGCGCCGTCGTGCCGGGCGCGCCGCGCGGGGCCGTGCGGAGCCTGCTGGGACGGCGGGCGCAGGGCTTCGACCGCGTGCTCCAGCTCGCCCAGACCCGTCGCGGGAAGGTGGCGGCTGCCGTTTCGTCGCGCCTCCTCGCCTGGGGCACGTCCGGCGGCCCCGGCCGCCTGAAGGCGGCCGGCCTCGTGCTCGGCGGCAGCCGGCACCTGATGGCCGGGCTCGTGCGGGCAGGGGCCGATCCGATCGCGGTGGCCGCGGCCTCGTCGCGGGGCGCGGCGCGGGCCATCGCCGCCGGCGTCCCGGGCTCGCTGGCCGACGGGGCGCGGCCGTCCGACCACCGGCGTCTGGTGCAGGTCGCCGAGGAGCTCGACCGGCGCCAGCGCGGCGCCGAGCTGACGGCGGCGACGTCGGCGGCGGCGCGGGCGTCCCGGCTCGACCGGTGGGCCGACTGCCGCGGCCAAAGGGGTGAGGTCCCCGAGCTGCTCAAGGCCCTCCATGCCGACCGCCACCAGGCGATCACCGAGGCGTGCTCGCGGGAGAGGGACCGCGCGGCGGAGGCCGTGCGGTCGGGGGACAGGGACTTCGATCTCCTCCGCGAGCGGGTGCGCGAGGGCGGCGTCCGGGTGTGGGCGCAGGCGTGGCAGGGCAGGGGCGCGCAGTCGTTCGACGGGCGCAGGTGGCTGTTCGACGGATCGCGCACGCACGCCGACGGCGTGCCGGCGCCTGGCAGCCCGGCCGACGGCGTGAAGGCGATGCTGCTCGTCTCGGGCGGCCGGGTCCGGCACGGCACGGACGCCCGCCTTCGGGTCGGGAAGGACCTCGCGGTGGAGGTCCCCGAGGGCCTCGACGACGAGCAGCGGCAGTCGGCCCTCATCTACGGGGCCGCTCAGGCGATCGTCGCGGCGCGCAACCCGACGATGGCGCCGGGCAACCGCGAGGCCGTCGTCCTCTCCGGCATGCTCGCGTCGTCGATGGCCGAGCGCCTCGACGCGACGTACGAGCCGCCGGAGGAGGCCCGCGGCGTCGATCCGGGCCGCGTGAGCGACGAGCTGCTCCGCCGCGGGAACGCGCTCGTTCAGGAGGTGGGCGTCCGGGTGCAGCAGTGCCTGGAGACCACGCTCGGGCGCGAGCAGCTCGAGAGGCACAAGGAGGTCGACCACCAGGTGGACTTCATCGCCCGGCACAGCTTCGGGGAGAAGCCCCGCCGCGAGGCGCGGCAGGAGGGCCTCGCCCCCGAGCGCGGCGCGGCGCCGGCCTGCGGCGAGGCAGCGGTGGATCTCGGTCTAGGAAGGGGGTAGGCGACATGCGTGTGCGTTCCTTCGGTTGTGCGGTGTGCGCCGGCGCCCTGGCGCTGGCGGCCCAGGGCCTGTGGCCGGCATCGGCGCCGGTGTCGGCGCAGGGTCCGCCGCTGACGTGCGACACGCCGTTTCCGACCGGCGCCCGCGCGGCGTCGGCGTCGCGCCACGACTGCTGGCTCGATGAGGCGGGAGGACAGTCGGCCGTGCCCTGGCCGGACCCGGCGCCTTTCGCGGAGGGGTCGGTGGTCACGGTGTACAGCGCCCGCTGGGGCACGGGCGGCACGCCGAGGCTGTTCTGCTCGGCCGAGAGCGCGCGGGGCGAGGCGTACGACCGCTGGTTCACGGCGGCGGCCGTGCGCGGGGCGAGCACGCTGGAGCGCGCGTCCTACGGCGTCCGGGCGGCGAGCGTTCCCGCCGGCGACCGCCTCGTCTCCTCGTTCTTCGGGGGACGTCCCGAACGGGTGGAGTGGGAGCGCGCCTCGCGCTACGACCCGCAGGCCCGGCGGTGGGTGTCGCGGAGCTGGCAGGCCGATCCGTCCGCCTCATCTCAGGTGCCGGCGTTCATGCGTCCGTCGGCGGCGCCCGGCGGCGAGGAGTCGCCGGTGGAGGCCGTGCGGCGACCCCAGGTCCGCAGCGGCTACACCTGCCCGGAGTTCGGGATGTTCGCGCGGCAGCTCGGCGACCAGGTCGACCAGGCGCCGGCCGGCCCGGGCGTCCCGGCGAGGTGCCTGTCCCCCGCGGGCGCGGACGCGATCTTCGACGGCGACGAGCTCAACGTCGAGGCGCGCTACCTGCCGGGGGCCGGCACGTTCGACGGCGGCGCCGGCTGGCCGGGCGGCAACTGGAACCCGCAGGCGCCGCAACAGGGGCGGGGCCGGGTCGTGAATACGCCCCGGGAGCCGTCCGGCGACGGGCTCGGCCGCGGCCGCCGTATCGCCGACGCCCCGGTGGTCGCCGCGTTCAGCTCTGGGATGGCGTGCGTCGAGCGGGAGAGCATCGTGCTCCGCCGCTACCTCCGCCGGAGCTGGGTCGACACGAGCTACGCGGAGTACGACCCGACGTGCGATCTGAGCGGCGTGGTTCTCCCGCCCGGCACGCCGCCGGCGGATCTGCAGCCGCTCCATTGCGGCGCCGGGGGTTTCGATCCGGCGGGCAGCCGCACCGTCGAGTCCGGCTACTGGAACACGTGGTGGGAGCACGTGTGGGAGCCCAACGCGGTGGAGACGGACCCGCACCTGCCGTGGGCGCGCGTCTTCTGGCATGACGGCGGCGGCCGGTCCACGCTCGAGTCGGGCGGCGTCCTCCTGGGCGACGACGGGACGGGGGTGTGTCTCATCGGCAGGGGCTTCGTGCGCAGCCCGGCCCTGCCGGCGGTAGTCCCCCCGGTAGCCGGCCGGCTCGCCGGCACGTGGACCGACTACCGGTCGGGCACTGTCCCGGTCGAGTGTCCGAAGGAGGACGGAACCGCGGGGTTCACGTCGGCGCCGGCCGGTAGCCCGGCGCCCGCGTTCGACGTCCCCGTGTCCGTGGACTTCGCCCCGCTGATCCACGAGGAGGCGGCGGCCGAGTCGTACTCCCTGCGGGAGTACCGGTCGTCGAGGCCGTGCTCGGACTGGCCGGAGGGCGCCGATCCGGCCCCGGTGGCGGGCGTGGACTGCGGCGTCGATCTTCCCGTGTCGCCCGCCCGCAGCCGGCGTCTCGATTCGTTCCGGCGGCAGGTGGTGACGTCCGCCGGCACGGGCCGCATCACCTCGCTGTTTCTGGACGATGCCGTCTCGATGATGTCGCACTCCTGGGATGTGCGCCGCGCATCGGCCCTCGCGGGCGTCCTCGAGCTCGATACGCCGTGGGCCGGCGGCGCCGACGTCGGTTCCGGCGTGGCGGCCGAGGCGCGGCGCTTCGGGGCTCCGCTGTCCGCATGGACCGATTGCGGCCGCCGGGACTTGCTCATGGGCCGGGCAGCGGACTCCCTGTGGGGCGCGTGGGTGGAGCGGGCGCGCTCGCACGGGGTCGCGGAGGTGGCGGGGTCTGTCGGCCTGCTCCGGCTCGCGGAGGGGCTCGATCCCCGCACGACCGTGACGTGCACGCCGGGAGGGGACTGCCGGCCGGCGCCCGACGCGCTGCTGGACCGCCAGCGGGCGATCGGGGAGGCGGTGCGGCGGCTGGGCGCCGATAGGCAGGCTGAGCCGGATCGAGTGTGCGGGATAGGGGATCGGGTGTCGCCGCCTGGCCGATAGGTGACCCCGTTCGTGGCGAATGCAGCAGGGCGAGAGGCGGTTCGCAAAGGCGCTTCGGGTCCGCGTGTCGCGTGGTTTGTACGACCACATCGACAAGCTCGCCACGGATCTGTGCGTTTCGCGCTCGGAGGTCCTCCGGGATGCGATTCGGCGCGGCGTCGTGGTCCTCGAGCGCAAGCACTCGCTGCAGTGGCGTTCGGACCGCCGGGGGTTGAGACCGGGGGGAGGAGCGTGATGATGCGTCGCGTTGTTGCGGCCGGGGTTCTGGCGTTCGCCCGGTGGTCGAGGGTCCCGCGGCCCGCCGCGTGGGGTGGCGGCTCGTGATGCGGCGGCGGGGCGGCTTCCGGCGGCTCGCGGCGCTCTTCGTCGGCGGCCTCGTCATTCTCGCCGCCGTCGGGACGCGTCCGCGGTGGGAGCGGGTCAATGGCCGGGTGGTGCCCGCGCCGGCGGGAGGCCGGCCTCATCTGGTCGAGGTCGTGGCCCCGCGGGCGTGGATGAAGGTCACGGGCTGGACCGATGGCGCGGGCCGCTTCTTCCTGTTCATGGCGAGGCGCGGCGCCGCGCACACGCTCCGCGTGGAGCGCTCGGGTTGCAGTCCGGCCGTCGTCGAAGGCGTGCGTTTCGAGCGGGGCCGCGACACGCTCGTCCGGGTGCCGTCGTGCTAGGGGCACGGGGAGTGCGGCGCCGGCTCTTCGTCGCGGGGGCGGCCCGTTTCGCGAGTGCGCTGCTCCCGATGCTGGCGGTGGCGGCCGCGGTGTTCGCGCTTTCGTCTCCGTCCTGCGCCCGTGCGGTCCGCTCCCTCGATCCGATGCTCGACTCGTGGCGGGGCGTCGGCCGGTCCCTGTCGGTGTACGAGCCGAGCCGGATGGAGGTCGTCGACGCGGTCATCGGCCTGCTCGCCCTCGGCCCGCGGGACACGCTGGTCGATATCGGGTCCGGCGACGGCCGCTTCGTCGTCGCCGCGGCCCGCGCCGGCGCCGAGGCGGTCGGCATCGAGCGCCAGGAGCCGCTCGTCGCGCGTTCCCGCGACAACGCGAGGATGGCCGGGGTCGGCTCCCGCGCGAGGTTCGTTCACGCCGACGCGATGACCCTGCCATCCGTCGTCTCGCGGGCGACCGTCGTCACGGTGTTCCTCACGCCAGAGGGGTTCGAGGTGCTCGTGCCGTGGATGGAGTCGGTCCTCGAGCCGGGCACGCGCGTGGTCTCCCACACGTGGCCGGTTCCGGGGTGGCGACCGCTTCGCGCCGTGCTGGTCGCGGGCGCCGACGGCCGCACTTGGCCCGTCTATCTCTACCGGTTCCCCGCGGCCGATGCGTACGTCCGCGGCGTGCACGGAGGAACGTAGTGGCCACGCTCGTCGTCGTCGAGTCGCCCGCCAAGTGCCGGACCATACAGCGCTGTCTCGGCGGCGGCTACCTCGTCCGGGCGAGCCTTGGCCACCTTCGGGACCTCCCGGCGGCCCGCCGCGGGCGGAAGGGTGCCGTGGCGCTCGGTCTCGATCCCGACAAGGCGTGGAAGGCCACCTGGGAGGTCCCGCCGGACAGGCGCGACGTCGTGGCGGGGCTCCGCCGCCTCGCCGGGCGCACAGCCCCGGTGGTGCTCGCGACGGACTGCGACCGGGAGGGCGAGGCGATCGCCTGGCACCTGCGGCAGCTCCTCGGCGGCGCGGCCGGGCGCTTCGCCCGGGTGACGTTCAGCGAGATCACCGAGTCCGCCATCCGGGCGGCGTTCCAGGCGCCGCGGCGTCTCGACGTGGGGCTCGTCCACGCGCAGCTCACGCGGCGCTTCGTCGACCGGCTCGTCGGGTGGCGGGTCTCGCCGGCGTTGGTCCGCGCCGTCGATCAGGCCCGCTCGGCCGGGCGCGTGCAGTCGGTGGCGGCCCGGCTGGTGGTCGAGCGCGAACGCGAGATCGCGGCGTTCCGCCCGGCGCCGTACTGGGAGGTCGCGGTGACGCTCGAGACGCCCGGAGGCCCCACCGTGTTCCCGGTGGCGGAGAGCGGCGACGCCGAGTCGGCCGACGCCGATCGTTTCGCCGGCGAGGCGGAGGCCCGGGAGGCGGCCGCGGCGATCCGTGCGGCGGGGACGGCCCGCGTTGTCTCGGTCCGCTCGGAGCCGGGCGACCGCCGTGCGCATCCGCCGTTCACGACCTCGTCGCTCCAGCAGGCGGCCAGCGCCCGGCTGAAGCTCACCGTCGCGCGCACGATGGAGCTCGCGCAGCGGCTCTACGAGGCCGGGGCCATCACCTACATGCGGACCGACGCGGTGGCGCTGTCGGCCGAGGCCGAGCGGGGGCTGCGGTCCCAGGTCGCGGCGGCGTACGGCGGCGAGTACGTGGCGGACCCGCCGAACCGCTTCAAGGCCGCGGGCGGCGCGCAGGAGGCCCACGAGGCGATCCGCCCGACGTCGTTCGATCCGAAGGGCGGCCCCGCGCTCGACGGCGACGAGGCCCGCCTCTACGAGCTGGTCCGCCGCCGCGCGCTGCAGAGCCAGATGGCTCCGGCCAGGGTCCGCAAGGACCGCGTGGAGGCGCGGGCCGGCGGGTGGCGTCTCGCGCTCGCCGGGGTCGCCGTCCTGTTCCCTGGGTTCGAGGCCGCGTGGCCTCCCGATCGCGAGGACCCGGCCGTGCCGCTGCTCGAGGAGGGGGCGGAGCTCAGGGTCTGCGACGTCGCCGTCGCGGCCAAGCGCACCAGGGCGCCGAAGCGGTTTACGCAGGCGACGCTGGTCCGCGAGCTCGACACCCGCGGCATCGGCCGGCCGTCGACCTACGCGCAGACCATCGCCGTGCTGCTCGAGCGCGGATACGTGGAGTCGCGCCGGCGTGACCTAGCCGCGACCGCGCTGGGGGATCGGACCGTGGCGTGGCTGATGCGCCACTTCGGCGACCTGCTCGACTACTCGTTCACGGCGCAGCTCGAGCGCGAGCTCGACGAGATCGCGGCGGGGTCGCGCGAGTGGCGGGGCGTCCTCGACGCGTTCCACCGGCGGCTGATCGAGCAGGTCGAGCGGGCGTCGGCTTGACAGAGGGCGCCTCGGCGCGGCGACCGTCCGGGCGCCTGGGTTTCTGGACGGGCCGATTCGGACCCGTTCGTTGGGCCGCGCGTGTGGGCGGGACGGTTCTCGGGGAGCCGAGGTTGGAGTCATGAAGGGGCTAGTGGGCACGGTGGTGATCGTGGGCTGCATCGTCGGTGTGGTGATGTGGGCGTTGGTCGCGCGCTACCAGGCGGATCTCGAGTCTGTACGCGGGATCGACCCGTGCACGCTCGACGAGGTCGCGTGCGCGGCGACGACGTCGGGGCTCGTTCACCACGCGAGGTTCGCAGCGGCCGGCGAGCAGGGCGACTCTGCCTCCGCCGACCTGTCGGTCTCGTGCGTGGGCTCCGTGTGGGACGTGGGCATCGTGTTCGGGAAGCCCCTCCCGCCGGGCCGGTACAGCGTCGGCTGGGAGTCCTTCGTCATCCCGTCGCCCCCTTCGCCCGCGGGAGGCTGGTCGGCCTCGGACGGGTTCCTGTCGAGCCCGGAGCCGGGGGCGTTCGTCGCGGCGCTCGGGCCGGTGCCGCTCCCGGGGGAGGTCGCGCTGGCGGCTCTGGGTGTCGATCCCCTCCTGGCGTTCAGCGTGACGCGGGGTTCGGCCTTCGAGGCGTCGCTCGCCTTCGACGCGCTTCGCGTCCGCGCGGTGGTGCGCGCGATCGCCCTTGGCTGCGCCAGGGGGGAGGCCGCGGATGGATGAGCAGGCGCTGGAGGTCGCGGGTGCGTTGCTGCTGTGGCTCGTCGTCTCGGCGCTGCTGCTTGCCCTGTATCTGGTGGTGGTCGCCGGCGCTCCGCGCGCCCGTCGCCGCCGCCGCCGGTGAGTGAGGAGGGTCCGCAAAGTGGGTCGGCCGAGACGCGTGTCCGAGCCGCATTCCGGCGGGGGATGGACAACCCGCGTCGTGGATGCGCCTGCGCCCGAGGCCCGCGTGGGGCGGGCGTGCGTGCCCGTCGATCACGAGAACCTCGATCGTTTCGGCTGGTCGGAGCGCACCGACGAGGGCCGGCGCCGCGTGGTGCGGTCGGCGCTGCGTTTCGCAGCGGAGATGGGCGTCCAGGTCGTGGTCCCGCCGGCCGAGACCCCTCGCGGCTTGCCGGAGGGGGCTGTCGTTGTCAAGCAGCCGCCGCCGGCGGCGTTCCGGTCGAACGGCGAGTGGGCGGCGGACCTTATGAAGCGGGTGGCCCGTCACTACCTCGCCGACACCGAGGAGGGCCCCCGGGCCGTCGAGTCGCTGCTCTTCTACGGCCTCACGGGGCGGACGTCGGCCGACTACGCGGGAGCGCTGGCGCACGGGCTGGGGTATCTGCAGGGCGAGCCGCGGGCGCCCGCCGCCCGGACGGGGAGGCCGTGGCTCCCGGCCGGCGTGGCGGAAGGCGATCACGCCGCACTCCGCGCGGCGCTGCTCGAACGCGTCGCCGTGGCCGGCGACCTGTGGGGCTCGCCGGAGTCGCCCTATGCGTGCGCCCGCGTGCTGACCCGTGCGCATACCGAGTGTTTGTGTTCGCCGCTCGCGCTCGATGCCGTGCGCTCGGAGCTGCGGCCGCTGCCTCCGTCGCCGTACGGCGACACGCTGGGCGGCTGGTTCTCCTGGCACCTGGCGGAGACGCAGCCGCGCTTCCGGGAGTTCGACCCGGCGGAGCTCGCGGCGGACTGCAACGAGTGGCTCGCCGCCCGTGCGGCCGAGGACCTCCTCGACAAGGCGGACCTTCGCGGCGTCGTCGACGGCGTGCCTGCCCGCGTCTCGTCGGGGCCGGTCCGGGACGCGCTGGACGCCCTGCCGGTACCGCCTGACGATCCGGCCTGGTACGGCATGCTCGTGGGCGATCAGGCGGCCGGATGGAACAGGCATCCTCTGAACCGGCTGCGGCCGGTGCTCGATGCCGTCGTAGGCGTCGAGCCGGCGGCGTTCCGCGAGCTGGACTCTCGGCGCCCGGAGGACGCCGTCGTTCTCCAGGACCGCATCCTGGGCCTGTGCGCCGGCTCCGGCGTCGCCGTGAAGCTCCACGACTCGGACCGGGTCCGCTCGTTCCACGCGCCGGCGGCGTCTCGCGGGGGCCTTGCCGCTCACGTCGTCCATCCGGTTCCGGAGCGGTTCGGGAGCACGGAGGACTGGGGCCGCTCGCTGCTGGGGGCGGTCGCGCTCGCGGTCCAGACGCATCCGCGGCTCTACGACCATGCGCGTCTCGACCGGCTGTTCGGGAAAGACCCAGCCGAGGGCGCGAGGATGTTCGACGACGCGACGCGCGTGCTGTGTGAGCACTATCACCTCGATCGTGCCGGCGTGGTCTCGCGCGCCCGGGCGTTCGAGGCGAAGCCGGTCGGCGACCGGGCCGGCGTGATCGCGCTCGACGAGATCGAGGACCGCACCGGCCTGCCTCCGCCCCGATTCGAGGTCGCCCGGCGGGCGTTCTGGACCGCGCTGGGGGACGGCTGCGAGCGCGAGGGTGTGGCGCGCGGGTGGACGGACGCGGCCATCGCCGCCGCCGATCACGACCACGTCATGCTCGAGAGGGTCCGGCGTGCGGCGGCGCCGGATGTTCCGCTGGTGGTCCGCGGTTGCGACCGGGTTTTCGACCTCGGTGCCGGGCGCACCTGGGGCGCGGTTCGGCCGGCCGGCGTCGTCGAGCGCTCGGTGGCGGACGTGGTCGCGGATCGACTCCTGTCGGGCGTCGGCGCGACCGAGGCGAGGATGGACCTCGATCGGCGCGACAGCCCGCGTGTCCGTGAGGTCCTGGGCCGGATGGCCGCCGCGAACCGGCCGGCCGAAGCGGTGCTCGCCGAGGTCGCGCCGAGGATCGCGGTGGGCGGGGACCGCGATGACGCGACGGTTCTCGACATCGTCCGCGAGCGCGCGGAGGCGGTCACGGAGTTCATCCTGGATCCGACCCGCGCGCGGCGCTCGGATCGCGTGGGCGACGTCGAGCACTCCAGGTCGGCGACGCTGTGGAAGGACCTGGAGTGCACCCGCGCTTGGTGGGCGAGCGGCATGGAGCCGGACGCGCCGGGGGAACGCAGCACGGGTCGCGACCGTGCCGTGCAGCCGTCCCGCTAGTGCTCGCTTCTGGTGGCTGGCGGTGGAAATGGAGCCAGGGATTCGGTTCGCTGCAGCGGTCATGGTGGCGGTTGCCGCCAGCCTTGCCTGCAGCGGTCCGTGGCTCTCCTGCAGCGGGATGTTCGCCGGCCGGGCCCCCTGGGACGCCGTGTCGGTGCTCGTCGTGGTGCTGTCCGTGTACGTCAACGCTGTCCACACGGTCCCCGCGTGGTCGAGCGTGGTCACCGCGCTGCTCGGGCTCGGTTGCCTCACGCTCGGTTCGACGAGCCACTTGCTTCGGTCCGTGGGCACCGTCCTGCTGCTTGTTGCGGTGGCCGATGCCGGTTGCTCGCCCACGGCCCCTCATCCGGGCGGTCCGTGAGCAGCGTCAGTGGCAGGGCATTGGCAGGTCGGCCAGACCGCGGCCGAGCGCCGCGACAGCGTGGCCGACGGGTGGAGCACATGCTTCCACACCCGGTTCCAGGTGCTGTACTACGTCGAACCTGTCGAATGCAATCAGCGCCTCCGTAAGCCCGTGGACCGACCGAAATGTCGGGACAATGCCGGCAATTCGCGGACGACCGATCTTGACCTGCTCGGGTCCATCTGGCTGGCTGGACAACCCGATAACCGCCGGCCGGCCCACTGCGACCAGCCACCGTCTCTCCACCGGGCAGACACGGCCACTAGTCCGCCCCCTGGCGCTAGCTGGTTGCCGCTGACCCGACGATGGCGCCGACGGTTCAATGGCTGCCGCTTCGTTTCAGTAGCGCGCCCAGGTCCTGCTCTGTAAGTCCAAACACCCTCGCAATCGCGATGTCAATGTCTGCACCGAGCTGGTCCGCCTGTGGTCCACCACCACCATCACTAAGCCTACACATGTCGGCTACCATCCGCGCGATCTCGTCATGATCAGCCAACGACACCTTGGGGACTGGCATTACCCTCAATTGCGGCGCCTGAAACTGATAGTAGCCGCCACTCATGCGCAAGGCACCGAATAGCTGATTGTAGAAAAACATGAAAATAGACGAATTGCAGTACCCACAAAGAAACTCCAGCGACAAGTCCGCCGCGGGTCGGCTGATACAATTGACGTTTAGACCGGCATACTCTCCCTCCCCATCAAGAGCCGCCTCGCAGCGCTTCGCCATCTTCGCTATCAACACCTTTGGCGACCGAAAAAGCGCATTCCGCTTTGGAGTCACATCCCGCTCCCGTAGCATCGGGTATCTGAATCGACGACGTTGGTGAGTAAGCTCCTTCTCACCCCACCGCATAGCATAAGGATCGATCGTCCCTGTGTTGGCCACTCGATACGTTCCCCGGCCCCTTCCATCGTTCATGCGATTGCCAAACGTCTCCGCCTCGGCCGCAGTCGTGGTGGCCCGAACCTCAGCCACCTCCAACAGCGGCCTCGTGTTGTCCAATAGAGAAATCAACTCGTCAAGCTTGTTCGACAGAAGAAAGCCCCAAAGATACTGAGGTAGCAGCTCCAACATCTCCTGACCTACACGCACTACGGAAAACGTCTTCGGATCTGCGTTCATCTCGGGTCCATCCCCCGGCAGCCGGCATAGTATCCTCTGCGAATCATCACGCGCCCGCTGCAAAAACGTCAGTACCGGGTAGACCGACGCGCTCTCGAATACCGCAAACCGACTCAGATCCACAAGCTCGCGAAAACACGCCGTATTCCTAATCACTGCGCGAAGGCTCTTGGCATATGATGCCGATAGGTACTTATTGGGACTAATGTACGCAAGGTGTCCTTTTGGTCTGAGCAGTTGAAGTCCCCGCTCAAAGAAGGGAACGTACAGATCCCATGCTCCACGTGCTGACTCGAAACGCGCCTTCAGTAGTTCCCGCTCTTCCGGCCCCCTTGTCCTAAGAAATTCTATCGCGCTCACGTAAGGCGGGTTCGCGAGGACAATGTCGAAGCCGCCGCCTCTTCCAAACACCTCAGCAAATTGAATGTGCCAGTCTATGATTCCCGCGCCGCATTGGTACTGCAACTCCGCGGCGATTGACTCCTCCTCCTGCTCAATCGATAATCGCAACTCCTCCTTAGCCAGCGACAGCCACAGACGAAGTTTCGCAATCTCCGTCGCAAACTCGTCAATATCTGCGCCGTACAATGTTCTACTTATCATGTGTAGCTTCACAACGTACAAGAACTGTGGGTCGGAAACGAGCCGCTCACTTTGCAACGCTCGTCGAATCGCAACCAGCTCGTGGAGCAGACCCAGCAAGTACGCTCCGGACCCGCATGCGGGATCGAGCACCGTGAGTTCGTCCAATGCTACCGTGATCTCCTCCGCGTGAGCTTCGGAAAGGCCATCCACAACGCGGTCGTCTATCAGCCGGTCAAGGGCGGTAGCTGGTGCGTCCGTCCGATTCGCCAAGTGCTGCTTCAACGCCTCGCGGCACATAAAGGCTACGACCGAACGAGGCGTATAGTACGACCCGGTACCGTGGCGGTCGGAAACCAACTCCTCGAATACCTTCCCAAGCATCTCCGGGTCCACGGCAACCTCGACGTCCAGAGAGGTCGATTCCTCAACCGTAAAGTTGTACCGATAGAAAAGCCCACTCGGGGCAATGATCGGCAACAGAGCATCGTCAGGAAGGTCCGGCACCGCATCATCCAACTTCGACGGCTCGAATAGGCCCCCGTTCAGCAAGGGTACAGTTCCGTACGAGCGACTCCGCTGTTGGCCGGGCCGAGCGAGGCCATCGAAAAATAGCGGCTTCAGCCGCGTCTCGTACAGGGTCTCATCGCCAATTCCACCCGCTTCCGCGAGTGCTGCGAGAAACCGCGTGCCTTCTTGCCCCGGAAAACGCAGCCAACCCTTGCGTTCAATAAAGCGGAGAAACATCAACCGGTTGAAAAGTGCCTGCGTAAAAAGGCGCAGTTCTTCGCCGACGAGGCCTTGCGCGCTCCCAATGACTGTCTCGACCTCGTCGAAAACCACAGCATAGTCATTATAGAATCGCTCCGTGACCTTCTCCACATCAAAGGCGCCCGACCATGCTTGTATCCACTCTCGGTCACTGGTAGGCTCCACGTCGGGCCACCCCAGGGAAGCGAGATTGAACTCACAGATCGTACGCACGGCCATGACATCGTCCGGTCCCCAGCCGAAGGACGCCATTGGCGCTGTAACAGAATCCGGGCGCGGTGCCTTAAAGTAGGCGAATCGGTAGCTCTGATAATGGTGACTGCAGATGAACAGGAGGTTCTCCCGGTTGAATGCTGCGAGATTCGGGTCACGGGATCCACGCTTCTTTACCGTCAGGCCCTGTAAGGCTCTACGAAGTACGCCGGTCATGCCACGGCCGGTTGCAAAGACGTCCGGATTCCTGAACTCGAAGATAAAGATCCCCCAAGGATTTCCGGGTAGCACGATTTGGTACGCCTTGCCGTCTACGATGTTCGCCCTCAGACCGGACAGTCTCAGCTCCTCATCCGACCACTCGTAGGCGACGTCGCTAATGGCATGCACGCTCGCGTCGATGGGCCAGCCCAGAGCCTCCACGAGCAGTGCCTGCACAAAGGTAGCTTGGTCGGTAACACGTCGTACGGCCTGCTCTACAATTCGTGGGTCAACCACAGTTCTAATCTCCATCAAATCAGCTCAGTTCCATCCACGCTCTGAGCGTCGGTCGCGTGCCGGTTGGCGCCTGGACCCGCTTAAGGTACGTGTTCCTGATATGTCTCTCCACACGCCGGCGAACTTCCGTCAGGGTCACCTTCGGAATGGTGCAGACCCGTGGAGTATCAGGCGTCGAACGAATCCAGACGACGATCTGGCGCGGATCTTCCAAAATCTCGCCTCCCTCAACGTCCGCAAGGTACCATCTGGTAGTGCCGGCCGCATCAGTGAAACGATTGCTCTCCGTGTCAAGTCCGGGCAGATTGTAGCAAAAGAACACACCGCGCATGCTCTCTTCCCGGCGTTTGCGTCCGCTGAAAGTGGCGACCGGCAAAGACTCTAGTCGTGTCACGAGGTTGGGATCCGTCCGCAAGAGATCCTGGTATTCAAGGTGCATCTTCTCTACCACACTCTTTGTTCCGGCGTAGGCTTGATTGAACTCCTTCAGGGCGGCGTAGTCATCGTCAGGCGTCAACAGTTTTCGTCCTTCGATGCCGAGCGTCTTGGATATCAACAAGGTCTTTTGGGTAACTCGTGTATATAGGGTCAATATGGAATTTAGCTCCTCCGGGGGCAAGAAGTTCCAGAAGTTGACCCGCCCCCTGAATGCTTGAAGCTCCGGATGGTCGTGAAGGAGAGAGCGTTCCACGTCCCCGTTTAGGCGGCGATCCACCCGGCCGATACGCTGCATGAGGCGCACAGGGTTCCAGTGGATGTCGTAGTTGATAATGTTGCACGCGTCCTGTAGATTGAGGCCTTCGGACAGAACGTCTGTAGAAATCAACACGCGAATCTCCGCCCCACGTAACTCCGATGAACGACTGCCATTGTAATAGGGGGAAAAGCACCGGATGACAGTGGCGCGATCGGCCTTGGTGCCGCTGTCGACTTCCGCGACGCCGTCCACGCCAGCGCTGGTGAGCTCGGCGTGCAGGTAGCGCGCCGTATCAGCGAACTCTGTGAAGATGAGCACCTTCTGCGCGGTCAACTCCTTGGAGCGAAGCAACCGCAGCAGCTTCTGCAGTTTGTCATCGTGGCGGGCTTCGAAACGGCGTGTTTCGTCTAGGAACTTAACCAAGTAGTCGGCGTCCAGATAGGTCTGCTGCATCATCTCAGCTACATCGTATTCGTCTCTGCTGAGGGTATCGATTTGGGCGAGAAGCTCGGGCGACACTGCGTCGTCGTCGGCGTATTCATCGAAGTCGAGTTGGCGCTGCGCAACGTAGCCGATTATCTCGGAGTTCTGGTCCTTCCACCGGGCGAGGTGTCTTTTTTCAGAGGGTGTCTCGACGTGAACCTCGATGAATGCGATTAGCTTCTTTAGCAAGCGGTCGCAGGAAATTTCGAAAGCACGCACGGAACTCTCGAAACGTTTCAGAAACTGGGTTCTTATCAGGCCGACAACTTGTTTCTGACGGTTCTCCTCGAATGCGCGCGCTTGTTTGTCGGATTCGTCGACCGGCTTGGCCTTTTGCCAGTACAGCGGATAGTACACAGCGAGCGTGAAAAGGGGATTCTCCCGCTGGAACGCCTTCTCGAAGCGCTCCAGTAGCCGTCCGTACGTCTTGCGAATAGAATAGGCGGCTACTTGTGGGTCTTTGCGCGTTGGAAATGCGGCCGCCGTTCCACCGGCCCGCTCCTGGCTCTCTCGCGCGTAGGAACGACTCCGTTGGACAACGAGAGCACTGAAGGTTTTGTCGGATGCGAGCACGTCTTGCGCCTCGGTGATGTGCTCGGTAACGTCCGGAGTATCGTGACTCAGCCGCTCTTGAAGGGATTTCTCGAGGTTATTGAAGTACGACCTGAAGTTATGGATGCCCAGTGTTCGGCTGAAGTAGGTTTCGTCGCGACGAGTAAACAATTCCACCATGTGGCGGAAATCGGACAGGCGATTATTGATCGGCGTCGCGGTCAGCATGAAGACTGTCTTCGGTGTATGCGTGGGGGCCAGGAGATCGTAAAGGTGGTGGTACCTTGAGCGCCGGGTACCGGTGTCTTCATCTCCGGGCGAGCCTGGATTCCGAAAGTGGTGAGCCTCGTCGATGACGATGGCGTTGGCGAGTCTGGCTATGTGTCGGAAGCGTTCCGGGTACTCTCCGGTGCGACCGAGATCTGTGTGGCTGAACAATGCCAAGTTGCTGAAGTCAGCCCCCCCACTCACGCCGCCAATGTGTGGGAGCCATTGGCGTAGATGAGGCTCCCAAACCGACTCGCGAGCGGCTTTCGGTGCGAATAGGACTACTCGTTTGCCCTCGTGCAGAATTAGGCGCTCAATCAACTGGAGGCCCACGAACGTCTTGCCGAGGCCTACGCCGTCGCAGAGAAAGGCGCCTCCGTGTTGGCGCGCGATCTTCATCAGCGCCCAGTAGGCGTCCCTCTGGTATTGGTCAAGGTGGGTGAAAATGCGAGAGTGGGATGTTTCCCATTCGGTCGCCGTCATCTGATGACCGCGAAAGAACTCGTGGAGCGCTCGAGCATAGACATCGAACGGGCTATACTCGGCGACATGGCGTTCGATGGTTCGAAGTATATGGGGTGTGACATCGACAGCGTCGGACCAATGCTGTTCGTACCAGTTCTGAAGAGAATGAACGGAGGGGCCGACAATTTGGACGTTTAGCTCGGTATTCTCAGTCAGTCCTGGACCACTGAGGTTTGAGGATCCCACCAATGCGAACGCACCAACGACCTCGGCTCTCGCATGAGTGATGAATGCCTTTGCGTGGAAGCGCCGCTTTCGGTAGACGCGGCAGCGAATCTTACCTTGTTGTAGGGCGTCGACAATGGCAGGTACTCCGGTTAAGAAGTTGTTCGTGAGCGTCTCTGCTTCGAGGCTTTGATCGAGGGCTCGGGTCAACCCGAGGAGCGCATGGTCAAATGCTTGTTTGGTTCGTAGTGACGTGAGGTCGCCCATGAGGATTCGGATCTGGTCCACCTTCTGCCACTTGTCGGCAAGCGCCAGCAGCCCACCGATTTCGAAGTTTCCGGTGGCGATGTCGATGCTCTTCGAGATGTCGCACCACTCCTGAAGGTAGGTGGACACTTTCCAGCGCTGGTCGCTGTTGTCAACGATTAACAGATCGGTTCCACCGGGTTGCAGTGCCATCGGGTCTCCAGGGGCGTGAGCGAGGGAATAGGGCAAGAGTGAAATGCAGAGGATACAGACAGCGAACGCGGGGCGATCCGGCGGTTCCGGGACGAGTTGGACAGATACGGAAGCGGTCGCGGAACGACGAGCGGTACGTAGGCTCTCGAAGGCGGCAGGAGCAGCCACAGGCGAGGTGCATGAGGTCGCGTCTGAGTCTCGGGGGCAGTGCTACGCGCCGAGATCCTGGACGTGAGGCGCCGCGACGGGCCATGGAATGCATGTGGGTGTGGGGCCGAAGGCCGGGTGCGGATCGTTCCAGTTCCCCTGGGATTGGCAGGCGAGGGGACGGCGCTGCCAGGGGTCAGGCCGGCCGGCGGCGACGGTGTCCTGGGGAGCTTCGAGGTCCAATCAGTAGGTGTCGCCCGTCGGGCCGACCTCGGGCGGCGTCGGTTCGCGGTATAGCCGGCACAGCTCGAGGAGGTGCTCCTGAGAGGCAGAGCGTTGCTTGAGGGCGGAGGTGCGGCATTTCGGGTGAAGTGGTACGGGGTCATGGGCGCGTTCAGGGTAGCCCATCAGTACGGCCGTCGGCTACGGGACCACGGGGGCCCGCATCCGCGTAGAGTTCCTGCAGCTCGACGCAGGCCAGGCGCGGCAGCCCGGCCATAGCGCCTACATCAAGGCGGCGAACCTGCGGACGGCCCCGGAGCACGAAGCTGACCCGCGCGAGTTGATCAGGCGCTACCTGGCGCAACGGGTCGAGTACGGCGCCGCGCGGAGCCGCGGGGCGGCGTGATCGCCGCCCCGGAGGACGCGGGCCTGGAAGTGCCGCGCCAGGGCCAGGGCTACGTGACCGTCGGGAATCCGGCCGAGGGCAAGCAGCGGCGGCTGAAGGGAGCGTTGTACGAGCGTGACTTCGAACCAGGCCGCGCAGTGGCGACGGACGCGGCGGGGAGTGGAGCGCGAACCCTGGCGTCCGTTCGATGGCGAAATCGAACTGGTGAAGCTGGCCGAGGACCGGAACCTGATCAGTTCTAGGACAGGCAGGTCGTGCTCGGATGGTCTGTGAGTGCGGGCCGGTGGTGTCGGGGGCAGCGTCGGGACGAACGGTGGCGAGGTCGTAGCCGTGGAGTACCCGTCGGGGGAGGCGTCGATCGGGGCGAGGGTGGGCTTTGTGGCGGGCCGCGGTGCGTCGGCCCTCGGTCTTTGCCGTGCTCCAGGCCGAGGGCGCGGTCTTCCGCGGGTCCGCGGTTCAGGAGAAGGGTCGCGGGCGCCGCATAGTCCTCCGGTTGTTCGAGGCTCCCTCTGGTCGTGTCGTCAACAGGGTGGGCGGGTGGGTCGAGAGAGCCTCCCGCCCGCGGGGGCGGGGCAGGTCCGCTGTCGCCCGAGGGTACTCACAGCACGGAGCTGACAGGAAGGCAATGGTCCTGGTGTTGTACCGGCAGATGCCGGCGCGGGGCGTGGCGGTTTCGAAGCCGAAGCGCCGGCCGGTCGCCAGCGCGTTCGTGTGGAGGTGGCGCTTGAGCAGTTGCCCAGCGTGGTCGGCGACTGCATCGTCGCTCCGGCGGTGGGGCCGGTTTTCGGTCAGTGCACGGCGGTTGAGGTAGGCCAGTACTCGACGTTGAGGTGGTGCATCTCGGCCTCGTCGTCGAGGTCGTGGTGAGGCACCTTCGGGTCGTGGGGCGGGGGCGTGATCACGATGAGCCCGAACGAGGTTCCGGCGGGAGGCGGGGTCGGCCGGCTATCGATGTGATGCGACAGCGCGAGCCGGGCGGCGACGTCGACGTTCGGGGCATCGACCTGGATGGCGGGCAGGTGGTCGAGAGCGACCGCATCTTCGCGCGGCCGGGTCTCGGTCTCGAGGACGACTCTGTAGGTGGTAGGCATGTCGGGTGTCCGTGGGGCGCTGGTGGTCAGGGAGCGGCGGCCACGCGCGCGATCGTGACATCGTACAGCCGGACGGCGTCGGCCTGGGTCCGGTGATGTACGTCGTTCCAGCAGCCCAGGTGTCCGCCATAGTCCTCGTCCGGGGACACTTCGGCCAGCGACCGGCGAAGCTCGGCCAGTGCCTCGAGGTACAAGCGGTAGCAGGGATCGCTGACGCAGTCGGGGATGCTGTCGTCGGCGTACCAGGCGGCGCCGGTCGCGCACCAGGCGACGGCGGCGGGGTCGCTGGCGCCGCACATCGTCCCCCTGGCGGTCCGCGCCGGCGCGTGTTGCGTCCATCCGCGGAGGATCCGTTCGCGGCCGCGGCGCAGCAGCTCGATCGGCGTCAGCATCCGGTGGTTCTGGCTCATCTCGTGTTCCTGTTCGTGGACGATGGCTTCGCGGGGTGGGCCGGCCCGTCGCTCGCGCTCCGGGCCGGCTTCGTTGTGGGGCTGGTTCCGGGAGTCGGTGTTCCGCTGGAGGAAAGGCCGGGGCCGGGTCGGGGGCCTGCTCACGGGGCGTCGGCCGAGGGGATGATGGTTCTTCCGGGGGTGGGCGCGGTCAGATCCGGCGGATCGCCGTGAGGGCGCCGTTGCGGATTTCGATGTCGACGTTCGACTCGCCGCTCATCGACGGCAGGATGCAGGTCGTCATGAGTTCGCGGAGGTCCGCGTCGACGGCGGCCTCGCGGGACTCGAGGAGCTCGGTCACGATGTAGGCAACTCGCCGCCGGTAATCGCGCAACTGCGTGTCGACGCTGTCGGCGTCGCTGTCGAACGACGGCTGGAAGTACGCCTCCGCCAGTGCGCTGCCGAGGGCGCCTCTGTCGATCGGCGCGTCGCGGCGGGTGACGAACACGGGCTCGATCTCGCTGGTCCCGCCCCCTTCCGGGCTGAGCAGCGCGGCGCTCGTCGGTATGCGCACCTTGCCGGGCGCGTCGCACCCCGCCCGCTTCACCAGGAGCTCGAGCTCGATCTCGTCGACGGCGCCGCGAAACGGGCTCTCGCCGTTCCGGCGGGTCTGGCGCGTGCTCGTGTGCGTCCGCGTCCCGCTCCTCATGTGGATGTTGACGCCGACGATGCACGGGAGCTCGTCGTACCACCGGTAACCCCGAAGGCCGCTCTCGATGTCCCAGTACCGGCCGAGCGAGCCGCACTCCTTCGCCGCCCAGGCGAGCGTCTGGGACTCGGCGGCGTCCAGCTCGTCGTCGTCCACCAGGACGGCGTGCTGGAGGTCCGGATGCCGCGGGCGGTTGAGGGGTTTCGCGTCGCGCGCGTTCTTGGGTTCCCAGGGCGTGAGGTGGCGCGGGTCGGCCGGGAGCGCGATGCCGGCCGCGGCCGCCTTCGTCCGGGTCTCGTAGCCGAGCCGGGGCGCCTGGCCCGCGGCGGCGATCGCGCGGTAGATGATCCGCGTCGCCTCGCTGACGAGCTCGGCCGTGAAGGGCGTCTGCACAATCGCGGTGCGGGTCGGCAGGGTCAGCTCGAGGTCGGGGCAGTCGATGACGTCGGCGAGCGTCCACCACGTGCGGGGCGCGTCAGCGTCGGCGCCGGGCAGCGCCTGCACCCGGGGCAGGTCCGAGAAGGCCACGTGCAGCCCGTGGAAGTTGACGGCCGGGGTCGTCCAGTTGGGGCTGGACGAGTGGAAGACGCCCACCCGCAGTCCGCGCCAGGTCTCGGTCCGGACCGCGTCCTCGAGGAAGTCGGTCTGCTCGGGCTTGCGTCCGTTGACGGTTACCGGGATCGGGTAGTGCCGCACGGCGTCCGCGATCACGGTCGGGATCCAGCAGCTGTCGGTCGGCAGCACGGAGAACGTCACGTCGGTGCCGTGGTCGCGGTCCCAGCCGGGATCCGCCGCGACGGCCGCGGGCGCGCGTCCGACGAAGTGGTCCTCCCCGAGCAGGACGCTCCAGGCGGCGCGCCCGGCGGCCCGCGAGCGTATCCGGGGCGACCGCCGCGCGAGCGAGAAGATGCCCATGCCGGCGGGGTGCTCGGCGCCGTGCAGGTCCTTCGGCCAGCCGCTCCTGCCGAACGCGAGGAGCGCGGTCGGGTCGCCGATGCCCCGGCCGTCGTCGCTCACGGTGATCCGGGTGTTGGCCCGGTCGCGCGTGATGGCGACCGACGTCGCGCCCGATCGGCGGGCGTTCTGGAGGATCTCGTGGAGCGCCTGCGCCAGGGTGCCGTCGAAGAACTGCATCACCTTCGCGATCGCCTCGCGGGCGATCCTGGCGCGGATGGTCTGCTTCCTGCTGCTCGTCATGGTCTCTCCTTCCGGCCGGCCCGCCTTCGCAGGTCGGCGAGGGTTCGTTGGATGGTCCGGATGTCGGTGCCGAGCCCGCGGGCGATGACCGCGGCGGAGGCGCCCGCCTGCCGCCATCGGAGGATCGCCGCGGCGCGCCGGGCCTGACGGAGCAGGCGCCGGTTGCCGGCCGGCCGCCGGGTCGTGGTCACAACCGCCTCCCGCCGGTCTGGACCCAGGGCCGGGTCCCGGTGTCTCCTTCCTGGTCGCGGTCGCTCGTCAGGACGTACGGGCGGAGCGGTCCCCACTGGCCGAGGAACCAACCGAGGCGGGAGGCGTCGAGGGCCTGGTCGAGGGTCCACCCGCGCGAGGCGAGCGCCCGGGCCGTGCGCTCGTAGGCGCCGTCGTCCCAGACCTCGAGGTCCTGGGGTGGCGGGGTGCGGTCACGCGGGTCCCAGTCTCCCGGCATCTCGCCGAGATCAGTGAGGGGAGGCTGTGCGGGGTCGTCGCCGACGGGGTCGGGCCACTCGATGTCGCACTCGTCGAGTTCGCAGCCGGGATCGCCCAGCTTGCGCCGCCAGTGCTCGGGCAGCCAGACGACGCCTTCCGTGCGGTGGAGGATGAGGTATTCGGTCTCGCTGCCGGCCGGCCGGAAGCGCCACATGCCGGCGGCCTCGTCGCCGGCGAGGACGTCGTGGTTCACGGCCTCGTAGGTCGCGATCGCGCCGAGCGTTCCCTCGTGCCGGCCGAACTCGGCTTCCGCCCCGATCACCGGGCCGAGGAGCGCGTAGCCCTCTTTCTCGAGTCTGGCGGCCTCCCGGTCGGCGGCGGCCCGGTTCCATGGGTCGTCGGGATCCATGTCGTCGAAGACGTCGGTGGCGTGGTTCGCGATGTAGCTCTGCCACGCGGCGGACAGTTCCACGGTGATGCGGAAGGCCGGGGCGCCGGGCGCCGGGGTCCGGTCCTCCTGTCGTCTCATGCTGGTCATGGCTTGCGAGGTGGTCTCTGCGGTTCGTATCTCCGGTTCGGGACGACGTTGCGGATTGGGTTGGCGCGCGCGTTCGTCGTGGCGCGCATGGGGGCGTTCAGGCGGGCGGATCGCTCCTGGGGGCGCTGCAGCGGTTCGTGAGGGCGGGGCCGTAGGCGTCGGAGGCGTGCTCGAGGTTGACGAGGGCGGTGGCGCGACAGTGCCTGCAGAACGCGGTCGCGGCGGTGTTGGGCGCGTACGCCCGGCGCTTCCACCGGGTGAGGTTGTGGCCGAGGCGGGACGCCGCCGCGCGCCCTCGCTTGAGCGCGCCTTGGAGCTCGTCGTACTCGTCGCGCGGCGGACCGCTCTGCTGCGCCCGCTCGATCGCCTTGAGGGCGGCCGCCTCGACAGCACGGGCGCCGCGCTTGACCTTCACGAGCCGCCTCCGGGATCGAGCAGGTCCGCGGCGCGGTCGCGGCGCTCGGCCGCGCGCCATGCCCCGAGGCTGCCGTCGAGGCAGTTGGTCGTGAGCCTGTCGGCCTCCGCCCGGTACGCGCCGGCTTCGTCGCGGAGCGCGGCGGCCGCGGCCGTCGCGGATCCCCGCGCCCGCCGGAGGGCGCCGGCGGCGACCCTCTCGTCTCGCCGCCGCTGGCGGGCTGCCGCCCGTGCCCACCGTTCAAGGTCGGCCGGGCTTGGTCGTGCAATCCTCATCACGTCTTCTCCGGTGCCGCCAGGCGGCGGCCACGAGCTCCGGGGGTTGGGCTTCGGGGTTGCGCAGAGGCGGTTGCACTCGCGCATCCTTTGGCGGGGTTGCTAGTCCTCGTTGGACAGCATGATCGTGGCGACGGGCTCGGCGTCGTCGCCCGGGCCGATGACGAGCTTGAGGGTGCGGAGGCGCGGGTGGTCGTGGCGGGGCCTGGGCACGACGTGGATCTCGTACAGGAGCTGGTTCTGGCGCCTGCCGCGGAGGGAGCGGGCCTTGGCGGCGGCGAGGAACAGGACGTCCCAGAGGCGGCCGGCCTGGTCCTGGTAGGTCCGGCACTGCCTGGCGTCCTCCTCGGTCCACTCGATGCACTCGTTGAAGACCGAGGCTGTGACCGCCGTCGGGATCTTGAATCCGGCTTCCTTGGCGGTGGAGGTGACGTCAACGAGGACGCCGTCGGCGAGGGCCTCGGCGCGCGTGTAGGTGTGGATGACGCGCCAGTCCTGGCTCGGCGGAGCCGTGTCGGTGCGGGTGTCGGGCATCGTGCCTTCCCCTTGTCGTTGACGAGGTCGTTGCGTGGTTCACGGTGCGGCGCCGGCGGGAGGCGCCACGATCCCGGTTGTGCGTGTTCTGCTCATTGGCCGCTGAGTCGATGGAGCGTCATGGCGATGCGTTCGGCTCCCGGGTGCTTTCGCAGGGCGTCTTCGAGCCGCCGTGCGAGGGTGCGGGCGAGACGGCGCGTCTTCGCGCGTCCCGCGCTGCTCGCGATGTTGGCCGGCGCCGCGTGGCACACGGCGCCGGCGCCGGTCGAGGTGCGGTGGAGCCGGTCGCCGAGCGCGTCGTTCAGCGCGAGTTCGAGATCGATGTACGTCCCCAGCGAAGCGATCGGTCCGTCGATGGTCTTGGCGTCGGTTGGTTGTTTCATGCGGGTCGCCCTCCGATCGGGTAGGTCGTGCGGCGGGGTGCCGGCCGGCCGGGGTCGCCTAGCCGGTGACGCCGTCGGTGTTGGGCGTCCAGGTGAGGCGGGTGCCGCAGCGGCCGCACCTCACGCCGCGGCGGAGCCGGGCCGTCAGGCGGTGCCGGACCCAGGTGCGGCTGCAAGTCGCGCAGCGGGCGATCCACCGACCGGCGGTGTGCGCGATGGTGGTGCAGCGCTCGGCCGAGCAGCCGATCTCGCGGGCTTTCGCCTTCCAGACGCGGTCGTGGTGGTGGGTCGGCCCCACGATGGCGTGGGCGATCTCGTGGAGGAGGGTGTCCCGGATGTCGTGCTGGCCGGCGCGCAGCGCGTAGCTGACGGCCATCGCGATGGTCTTCGTCCGGTGATGGCAGACGCCGGCGCGGTTGGCCGTGGTCTCGAAGTGGAAGCGCCAGCCGGGGCCGAGGCCGCTGGCCAGCTCGTGGGTTCGCAGCAGGCCGGCGGCCAGCGCCTCGATCTCGGCGAGGGTCGCGCCGCCCCGCGGACCCGGGGCGATCAGGCGCAGGGCCGTGTAGGGGACGCGGTAGCGGCCGTGGTCGCCGGCCGCTACCAGTGCGTCTTGTGGGCGGAGTTCGGCCACCTTGCCGCGGATGCTCCGGCCGCGGCGGTCGCGGAACGCGACGATGCTGCCGACCGGGAAGCGCTGGCCGGCGAAGCGGCTCGTGATTGCGGGTTGTCGTGTCATCGCTTGGTCGGGGTTCCGTAGTAGTAGTCGGGCCGGGCGGCGAGGGCCTGCCGCTCGAGCTCGCGCGCGAAGAGCGGCGCCTGGCGCTCGAGCCGCTTGCGCAGCCGCCGCCGGCGCAGGCGGTGTCGGGCCTGCCGGGAGATTCGGCGGACCGGCTTCTCCGGAGGTAGCAGCCAGCGGACGGTCAGTCCGGGGCGCCACCGGTCGAGCGCGGCCTGGCCCGTTGCCAGGGGCGTGTCGCTGCCGTCGCAGTCGTAGAGACGGTAGCGCTCGACGTGCTCGCGCCGCATGGCTCAGGCCCGGAGCCTGGCCGGCGGGGGATCCGCCTCGTCGACGTCGGCGAACTGCTCGTTGAGCCACGCCCGCGCGGCGGCGACGGTCGGGAACCGCATGCCGTTGTAAGCGCGCCAGCGGTTGAGGCCCTCGAGGACGTACGCCCCGCGGGTCTTGGCGAGGTAGCCCTTGCCGGTGCGGCCGATGCGGACCTCGCGGCGGCGTTCGCCGCGCGCGAGCGGCTTGATGGTTACGGTCATGCGCAGTGTTCTCCTCGTGCGTCCGGCGGAGGGTCTGGGCGCGGGTGACTCGATTCGGGTTGTTCGGGGACGAGGGGCTGATGCCCCGGCGTGCGCCGGCGGCTCAGGCGGCGGGCAGGTGCTTCAGGGCGCAGGCGTAGGCGTCGAACTGTTGGGCGGTGCTGCGGGCGATGTCGGCCAACCGGGCCGGGGTCAACCCGAGGAGCTTGTCGGCGGGGACGAGTCCGGCCGCGTGGAGGATCGCGAGCGCGATGGCCAGCTCGCAGTCTTCCTCGGCCCAGCTCGGGCCGTTGATGAAGGTCGCGCCGACGGCGCGGGGAATCGCGTCGAGGGCAGGTCCGGCGAGGTGCAGCCCGCCGTGGGAGGCGGTCTCGATCAGGGTCACGCCGGGGGCGAGGACGGTCGCGCTTTGCACGCCGCCCCAGGGGCTTGTGTGGATATTCGTCATGTCGTTGGGCGCCGGGTCAGCGGCGTTGTCGTGCAATCGTCACTACGTCTTCTCCGGTGCCGCCGGGCGGCGGCCACGAGGTCTCTCCAGGGGTTGGGTTTCGGGGTTGCGCAGAGGCGGTTGAGGTGGACCCAGATCCCGCACCAGTAGCCGAACATCACGAACTTGTAGCGGCCGAGGGCGTCCCAGGCGTGGCGCTCGGCGGTGTCGCGCTCGTGCGAGAGTCCGTCCCGGCTCGCGTGCCGACGCTGGGGGTCCTGGCGTATCGGGGGCGGGGATTCACGGCGGGCGGTCATCTGCTGTCGCCGCGGTAGAGGAGGCGTTCGGCTTCGGCGAGATCCTCGCTCTCGAGCTGCCGGCGTCCGTCGAGCGCCGCGACGGTCTGGGCCACGGCCCGGATGCGCCGGCTCGTCGTGTCGTACGACGCGCGGCTCGCGAGCAGGTGAGGGGGCGCGCCCTCGAGGATCGACGCTGCCCGGGCGATACGCTCTTGCCCGGCCCGCAGCCGCTCGGGGGGCATGGCGGTGTCGGTCGGCATGCCGCCGGTGATCTCGATATCGCAGAGGTCGAGCAGGTTCGCGGCGCGGTGGCGCCGGGTTTCGAGCTCGTCGGGCCGGGTCGTCACCATGAGGCGGAAGCGGGCCGGCATGCGGA
>JAPOYG010000332.1 GCA_026706755.1 Acidobacteriota bacterium | reverse complement strand
CGCTCTCGAACGGCAACGTCGCGCTGCTCGTCAACATGGCCAAGAACGGCGGCATTCCGTGGGACGCCGTGCTGTCGGCAGAGCTCGCGCGGCACTACAAGCCCGACCCCGCGGCATACCTGACCGCGGCCGATCTGCTGGGGCTGGAGCCGGAACAGGTGATGATGGTTGCCGCGCACAAGGGTGACCTCCGGGCGTCCGCGCGGCTCGGGTTCCGGACTGCCTACGTGCCGCGGCCGACCGAGTTCGGTCCGCACGTCGAGCGCGATCTCACCCCCGATCCGGACTTCGACCTCGTCGCCACCGACTTCAACGACATGGCCAGCCAGCTCGGCCTGTGACGCGGAGGGGCGACCCTCCGGATCCGGACCTCCGCCGGCACACTACTTGCGTACCTCGCTTCCGACGGGCGAGGGTTGGGGCCTCGCGCGCGCTCCTTTCGGGCGCCGGCCGTCCGGATCGTGCTGCGTCTCGGGCAGCAGGGGATGCGGGTGGCTGAGCGGCCTCCCCGCTGGCCGAGGCGTCTCCGTGGCAGCCCGCACCATGAGGAACCAGATGCGACTCGCGTTGGCGTTACTGTCCCTCGCCAGCTCCGTCGGCACCCCGTTCGCCGCCGCGTCGGGCCAGGTTGTGCACGTCCCGGCGGACCGCCGCGCCCCGGCTGGCGCGTCGCAAGTGCTTCCCCGCCCGCCCGGGCTGCCCTCCCGGCCGTCCCGCGGGCCCTACCAGCCGGTAACCGACGCCAGGTTGCGGGACCCCGAGCCCGAGAGCTGGCTGATGTACCGGCGGACGTACGACGGTTGGGGATTCAGCCCGCTCCGCCAGATCGACTCGGCGAACGTGGCGGACCTCGTCCCGGTCTGGGGCTTCCGGACGGACGGGGACGACGGTCAGCCGCAGGCGCCGCCGATCGTGAACGGCGAGACGATGTTCGTGACCACCGCCGACCAGGTCGTCGCCCTCGATGCCGCAACCGGCGTCCTCCTCTGGCGCTACGTGCATCCACTGCCCGCGGACTTGCAGCGTCCCCATTCGACCAACCGCGGCGTGGCGCTGTACGAGGACCTGGTGTATGTCGGAACCCTCGACGCGCGCGTCGTGGCGCTCGAGGCGACGACCGGCCGGCTCGTCTGGCAGCGTTCCCTTGCGGACTACCGGAGCACCTACTACATCACGCTGGCGCCTCTGGTGGTCAACGGCAAGGTCATCGTCGGTTCGTCGGGTGGCGAGCACGGCATCCGCGGGTTCATCGCGGCGCTCGACGCCGCCACCGGGAGGGAGGTGTGGAGGTGGCACACGATCCCCGCCCCGGGCGAGCCGGGCGGCGCAACCTGGTCGGGCGACGCCTGGCGGACCGGCGGCGGGTCGGTCTGGCTCACCGGCACCTACGATCCCGTCCGGAACCTCACCTATTGGGGGGTCGGAAACGGGGGGCCGTGGACGGGCGACGCGCGGCCCGGCGACAACCTGTTCACGAATTCCACCGTTGCGCTCGACCCGGACAGCGGTGAGCCGAGCGCCTACCACCAGTACCACTGGAACGGCTCCTGGGACTGGGACGAGGCGGTGGCGCCATTGCTCCTGGACGTCGAGCGCGGAGGCCGCACCCTGCCGGTTCTGGTCCATCCCGGCCGCGACGGCTACCTCTGGCTGCTCGCGCGCGAGGGCCGCGGCATCGGCTTCCTGGAGGCCCATCCCTTCGTGCACCACAACGTGTTCACGGCCATCGACCCGTTCAGCGGCCGGCCCTCGTACGAGCCCGCGCACGTGCCCCGCATCGGCTACCGCGCGCTCTTCTGCCCCTCCATCGCCGGCGGCCGAGGCTGGCGGCCCGAGGCGTACAGTCCCCGCACCCGGTTGCTCTACCTGCCGGCCATCAACAACCTCTGCTCGATCATGGAGGGGCGCCCGGCCGACTACGTGCCCGGCCGCGTGTTCGTCGGTGCGAAGCTCGACGTGTTCCACGAGAACGGCAGGGACGACGTCGTGTTCAGGCGCGACGGCGCACGGCACGTTGGCGAGTTGCAGGCATGGAACCTCGACACCGGCCGGCGGGAGTGGGTCCGCGAGTTTCCCACCCGCGGCGGCTCCGTGCTGGCGACGGCCGGCGACGTGGTCTTCTTCGATGTCGGCGGCGCCCTGCAGGCCTTCGACGCTCGCACCGGCGAGCCGCTCTGGCAGCACAGCCTGAATCGGCGGGGGCCGACCGGCGTCGCGGTGACCTACTCGGTGAGCGGCGTGCAGTACGTCGCGGTGCAGTTCGAGGCCCCGGCGAGGAGGGTGGACATTCCGGGTTCCCCTCCCGCCGGCAGCATCGTCGTGGCCTTCGCCCTCGACTGCCAGTGCTGAGGCGGTCGAGGTGCGGGGTGCGCGACCACGTCCGCGGTGCTCGCACCACCGCCAGCTTCGGGAAGCTCGAGAGCGGCCGGCACGGGAAGAGTGTTACTGGTCATGTAGACTGGTCATATGGAGACGATCAAGGCGTCCGACTTCAAGGCGCGGTGCCTGGCGATCCTCGATCGGGTGCAGGCTACGGGCGAGCCGGTGCTCATCACCAAGCGGGGGCGGCCGGTCGCCGAGCTCTCCCCGGTGAGACAGACAGGGCCCGAGTATCCGCAGACGCAGCTCAAGGGCACCGTCACCGTGCTCGGGGACGTGGTCGGGCCTGCGGTGCCCGAAGAGGTCTGGGAAGCCCTGCGGCGATGATTCCCCTGCTCGACACCCATGTTCTGCTGTGGTGGCTCGACGACCCCGGGCGCCTGTCGCCTCCCCAGCGTCGGGCCCTGGCCGCGGCCGGCCCGGACTCGCCCCTGCTGGTTTCGGACATCACGTTGTGGGAAGTGGCGACGCTCCAGAACCTGGGGCGGATCCGGCTGACGATCCCCGTCCGCGACTGGCTCGAGAAGGCGTCGGCGCCACCGCTCGTTCGGCGCCAGGGCATCTCGCCGGCAGTGGCGGCGGAGGTCGCCGGGTTGCCCGACTGGTTCCACCGGGACCCGGCGGATCGCATCCTGGTCGCTACGGCCCGGGTGCACGGAGCGACCCTGCTCACGCAGGATCGCCGGATCATCGAGGCCGGTCTGACGGAGACGCTGGATTGACCGCGGAGCGTGCCGGTTCGTCCAGCCACTCGCGGGCGCGGTCGAGGACGTCGGCGATCGCCGCGCGTTGGCGGTGCAGCGCGGCGCGGGCCTCGGCCGGCGTTCGCCGCAGGGCCCGGAACGCACGCACGGTGCGGAGCACGGAGACCTCGCGCTCGACGGCGCCCATGCCGCCCAGGGCCAGGACGGCGAGGCCCGGAACGCTCAGCAGCCCGGCCGGCATCCCCGCCCCCGCGCCGATCGTGGCCGCCACGACGCCGATCCAGGTCGGATACGAGACCGCGCCCGCGAGGAGCTGCCACGTGGCCCGGCTCTGGATATCCGGCGCCCGCCGGGCGAACTCTCCGGTGATCCAGTAGGGCACCGCGAAGACGGCCAGGGTCAGGATCGCCAAGGGCGCCAGGAGGAGCGCCAGCGCGCCCTCGCGGACCGCGAAGCGCACCGCGGCCG
>JAPOYG010000073.1 GCA_026706755.1 Acidobacteriota bacterium | reverse complement strand
TCGGGTATCGCCGGAGGGCGGATCGGCTCGAGGATCGCCGGCGGCTCCGGCATGCCGGTGACGCCGCGGGGCCCTCGCGGCTGCAGCCGGTCGAGGGCCGGCGGCGGCTGGGCGAACCCGGCGGGCGTGGCCGCCGCGAGGGCGGTGTTCACCCGGAAGGGGAGCAGATCCTCCTCTTCGAGCTCGAGGCCGCTCAGAATGTGCGGCGTCAGCGTCAGGACGATGTCGGTCTCCTGCGTCCTGGTCTCGGTCCGCCCGAAGATGCGGCCGATGATCGGGAGGCTGCTCAGCCCGGGGATCCCCTCGAGCACCTCGCGTTCCTCGTCGCGGATCAGCCCGGCGAGAATGCTCGTCTCTCCGTCCATCAGCCGGATCGTGGTCGAGATCTGCCGATTGCCGAACTGCGGCACGCCCGCGTACCCGGTGCCGGTGAGGTTGCTGATCTCGATCCCGATCTCCAGCGACACCCGGTCGTCGTGGTGAATGCGAGGCGTGATGTCGATGTTGACGCCGACGTTCTCGTAGTTGAACGAGGTGATCGGCTGCTGGCTGATGCCGCCGGCCGCGAACGGGGTGAAGGTCGTCACCGGCACCGGGACCCGGTCGCCGAAGCTGGCCGACGCTTCGACGCCCGCCGATGTGCGGATGCGCGGGTTGGCGAGGACGCGCGTGCTCGTGTGGGTCTCGAGAAGGCGCAGGTTGAAGCTGGGAAGGTTCGCGACGAACAGGTCGGGCAGGGCCAGCCGGCCGATGTCGTCGAGGTCCAGCCCCTGCGATTCGTCGACGCCGATCCCGGCGCTGACGCCGGGGCCGGTGTCGTTGACGAGCGGCAGTCCATAGTCGCGCAGCAACTGCCTGTCGACCTCCAGGAGCTGCACCTCGATCACGACCTCCGCGCGCGCCTTGTCGATCGCCTGGATGAGCCGCGCGGCGGCCTCGATGCGCTCCGGCGTGTCCTTGACCGAGATTGCGTTGGCCGCCGAGACCGGCGCGAGGCGCCGCGTGTCCATCACGATCCGCAGCAGGTCGATCGTCTCCTGGACGTCGGCGTGGCTCAGAAAGAACGTGCGGACGATCTCCTCCTCGTACTCCTGCCGCTTGGCCGGCGTATCGGGGATGATGGTCACCGTGCCCGGCGCCGTGACCCGGAAGAAGTTCCGGGTGCTCGCAGAGACTGCGGCGAGGGCCACGTCGAACGTGGTGTCGCGGAGGTCGATCGACAGCGCCGAGTCCAGGAACGCGGGATCGAAGAGGACGGTCACGTTGCCGAACTGCCCGAGGGCCGAGAAAACGGCGCGGGCGCTGGCGTCGCGGAAGACGACGGAGTCCGGCAGCGCGATCCCGCCCGGCAGGTCCAGCCCCGGCGGCGCGGCGTGTCGCGTCCTGTCGATGAGCGCCTCGAGCTCGGTCACGCCTTCCGCCCGCGCCTCCATCTCGGAGCGGACGTTCTCGCGCGCGGCGCGCAGCGCATCGGCCACGTCGCCGCGGGTGGGATTGAGGTCCCAGGCGATCTGGAACTCGGCCAGCGCGTCCTCCCACTGCGAGAGGCGCGCGAGCCGGCGGCCCGCCGCGTAGTGGGCCTCGGCCGCCCTCAGCCTGGCGCGGTTCAGCGCCAGTTGCGCCTGGCGGTCGTCGGGCCGCTCCTCGACCGCTCGGCCGTACTCGATAACGGCTCGGTCGAAGTCGTTCCGCAGCTCTGCCTGTTGGGCCGTGCGGAAGGCGGCGCTCGTGCCGCACCCGGCCGCGGCCAGCACGGCGAGCAGGGCGACCGACGTGAGCGCGGTGCGTCCGGAGCGGACGCGGGAGGCTTCCATCTCAGGGGTGATTGGGCCCCTCATCGGTGAGCACCTCGGTGTTCGGAGGAATCTCGAAGGTGAACAATGCGTCGGGCAGATCACGGTTCGTCCGCAGGTTGTCGAACCGATACGTCGACACGGCGCCCAGGAAGTCGGTCGTGGCCAGCCTGCGGATGTCGAGCGTGCGGCGGTCGACGGCGAGCTCCAGCATCTCGTAGTCCGCGGTGTTGCCGAGCGGCGTCAGCCGCACGACCCACGTACCCGGGGTCGCGTCCCGGGCGTCGCCGTACGCGGCCGCGAAGTCGCGGACCAGGTTGCCGCGCCCCGACAGGAACGCGGCCGGATTCGAGGCGCCGGCGTCGGCGGGGACCGGGGTGACCAGGACCTGGCGATCGAGCGGGAAGTGCGCGTAGACCGTCGCGCCGTCGGAGACGAAGCTCTTCGGCTCCGGTTCGAGGTAGTCGAAGCGCCAGCGCCCGGGGCGCTTGACGAGGACCGTGCCCAGCTCCACGTCCGTGGTGCTCAGCACACCGCCCGAGACGCGGTGCTCGAAGTCGGCCGTGAGGGTGCGGACCGCGGCATAGCGCTGCTGCAGGGAGGCCACCAGATCGTCGATCGGGGGCGCGGCGGACACTTGGCCGGAGGAATGCGCGGAGGAATGCGCGGAGCGATGCGCGGCGGGATGCGCGGCGAGGCACAGCGCGGCGACGCAGGCGCCGGCGGCCGAGACGCCGACCGCGAGGCGAGCCCGCACCGAGTGCGCTCCTATCCCTTGAGGGCGCCGGCCTGCGGCGGCTTCTGCTTCGGCGCCTGCTTGCTCTGGGTGGGGAACTTCGCCGCCAGCCAGTCGGCGATGCCGCCTTCGAGGGCGGAGGCGCGATAGCCGTTCCGGAGGAGCGCCGCGACCACGCGAGCGCTGACGACCTCCTCCGGATCCGAGTCGTAAGCGACGATCTCGCGGTCCCGGGGCAGGGAGGTCGCATCGGGCTCGGTCGGGGCGAGGCGCACCGCGCCCGGCAGCATCACCGTGCTGTGCTCGTACGGGTACTTGAGGCGGACATCGACCACGACCGGGGCCTGCTCCGCCTCGCCGTCGAGCCGCTCCTTCAACGCTTCCTTCGTAATGCGCGGGACCGCCATGCGGGTATTGTCGAGGGCGGCGCGGAACGGTGTCAAGAAACGGGCCGCGGCTCCATTCAGTGGCCGGTCACGGCCGCGACCGCGCCCCGCACGGCGTCGTAGTCGTTCGGGAGCTCGACCGGCGTGTTGGGCATGCGGGGATCGAGGTCGGTGATCGACGATTGGTGGTAGCCGAGCTTGAAGTCGGTGAACTTGAGCCCGTTGGCAGTCGAGATGACGACGACGCGGTCCGACGAGGCAATCACGCCCCGCGCCCGGAGCTTCACGAGCACCGCGAGCGCAACCCCGGTATGCGGGCAGTTGTACATTCCGGTGCGGTCCGCGCGGGCGGAGGCGTCGGCCAGCTCGGCCTCGGAGGCCTGTTCCACGACGCCGTCATAGCGCTGCAGCGTGCGAACGGCCTTGTCGATGGAGACGGGGTTGCCGATCTGGATCGCGGACGCCTGGGTGGGATTCGCACGCATGGGCTGGAAAGCCCAGTCGTTGCGGTAGGCGCGGTAGAGCGGGTTGGCGGCCGCCGCCTGCGCGACGACGATGCGCGGCCGCCGGGCCGTGACCCCGAGCGCCTCCATCATGTCGAACCCGGCCCCGAGGGCGCTCACGTTGCCGAGGTTGCCGCCGGGAATGA
>JAPOYG010000549.1 GCA_026706755.1 Acidobacteriota bacterium | reverse complement strand
CGGCCCCGGCCATGCGAAGCCGAGCATGGCCGGGGTCGCTTCGGACGCGCCGGCAGACTACTTCAGCTTGGAGTAGTCGGTGGCGCTCATCATGAACACTTCGGCGGTGAGCGGCACCTCGTACTTCGCGCGCAGCTCGGGCCAGGCAGGGTCGGCCAGGAAGTCGGCGAACACCTGATCGCGATGGGCGCGGTCGCGGTAGACCAGCATCCAGATCAACGTGTTCGGATTGTCCAGGCTCTGCCACGCCCAGACGACCTCGGCGCCGTGCTTCTCGAAGAGCGCCACCTCGCCCTCGCGGAAGCGCCGGTGCAGGTTGTCGATGCCGCCCTTGCCGTCCATCTCCGGCTCCGCCGTGTACATGCGGATCTCGAAGCAGCGCGAGTCGGCCGCGACGTTCTTGGAGAATTCCATCGAGAGGTCGCCCGCCGGCCCGCAGGGCGCCGGCGCGTCGTCCTGGGCGAAGGCCGGACCGCCGAACGCGAGCCCGATCACCGCGGCAAGCATTGCTGTTCTCATCTTCTGTCCCCTTTCCGAATGGTCGCCCGTGTCCGGGCGGCGTGCACCCGAACCCTGACCCCCGGCGGCATGCCGCGACCAGCGCAGCGCAGCGCAGCATACCTTGCGGGCCGGGTAGCCGGCGGTCGGGCGAGGAGATCGGCACAGCGGCGGCCCCGTGCAGGCGGTTCGTTCCCATACTCCGTCGGCCGCGGTCTGAAGTTGACGCTGCCGCTCCTGGCGTTACAGACTTCGCGATCGAGGATGGTCGTCCGGGCCGATCTACCACCGGCAGATTGAGGAAGCCGTCGAGCGATCGCGTACGGGTCGGCCGCGGGGTTCCAGGCGGCGAGGTCCAAATGAGAACAGTGTGTGTCGCCCTCCTGCTCGTCTCGCTGACGTCGACGAGCGCGCTGGCCCAGACTTCGTCGGCAGACTCCAACCCGCTCCTGGGCACCTGGACCCTGAACGTCGCGAAGTCCAGCATCGACTACGCGCCGTTGCCGCGGGACGAGAGCCGCACCTACCGGGCGGCACCGAACGACGGGATGATCTTCAGCGTCGAGGGGACCGACGGAGCCGGAGCCTCGTACGCCTACGGATCCACGGCGGCGGTGGACGGACGAGAGTATCCGATGCCGGGAACCGGAACTCGCAACGGCGGTGACGCTGTCTCCTGGACGCTCGTCGATCCCCGGACCGTCCACGCGGTCGTCATGAGGACGGGTGACGTAGTGAACCGGGTGGTGCTGGCGGTATCGAGCGACGGCACGGTCCTGACGATTACGGAGAACGGGACCGGGCCGGACGGGTCGCCGACGCATGGCGTGAGGGTCTACGACAGGCGGTAGGACCGCTCAGCTCGCTGAGGTGTCGCGAAGTGTGGGTTCCTCGATCGTCCGGAGTCGACGAGCTCATGCGAGTTTCGCAGGCGCGGTCAACGTGACCTCGGCGAGACCGAGCGTCTCGGAGCGGGCTGTCACTCGCTGCCGTGCGGACGTCGCGCCCACCGTCCCCGACGACCCCCCTGTCCTGTTCGGTGTCCGGTGGGCGTCGTCCCAGCCCGCGAGGGAACGGCTGCCTCCGGCCGGGCCGGGGCGGCGCAGCGGCCGCGGTGGTCCCCACGCTCCCACCAGCACGAGTTGGCCGGCCTCCAGGCGATGACCGTGCCGGGCCAGCTCGCGCGCCAGCCAGGGCAGGGCGGAGAGGACGTCGTCGGGCCAGCGGCGGTCCGACCACGCATCGACACGCGCGCCGTCGAACTCCAGCGCGAGATCGACCACCGTTCCCGCCGGCGGGGGCACGACGGCCGGCGAGCGCACGACGCCGGCATGGATCGCGTTGTTGGCGATCAGCTCCGGTCCGGTCGGGTCGCCGCCTCTGAGCACCAGGTTGTGGAGCTCGACGACCACCACGACCTGGGCGACCGCGGCCACGACTTCGGTCAGCCCGCGCACGTCGCGGCCAAGGTCACGTCCCAGCGTGACGCCCAGTTCCGCCTCGACGGCGACGTTGGCGAAGTCCCCTTGGGGCAAGGTCGTCCCGCTTCCATGCTGCTCGCTGGACCACAGGCGCCCCCAGACGGGATGGGAGAGCCCGTGGCGGGCCTGATTGACGGGCGCCACGCAGCCAATCTTGTAGCCCGCCACCCGCTCGCCGCGCGCCCGTCGCCGCCGGGCGACGCACGATTGGAGCCGGTAGGCCTCGTCGATCGACAGGCGGAGACCGTCGGCGAACGGAGTCCCCGGGGTGTGCCGGTCGTAATCGCGGAGCATCCGCGCCGCGAGCCCATCGAGGTCGAGTATGGCGGCCTTGTTCACGGCCGGCGAGGGAGCAGGCAGCCCGCGCGATCCAGCCGACTGTCGGTCAGGTCCGCCACCCCGGGCAGCCAGGCGGCGTCGCTCGCTGCGAGGGTTGTCGTCAGGGCCTGGGAAGGGCTAGATTGTCATCATGCATCGGCATCAAGATTCATGCGGACCATCATAGACCTTCCCGACGACCAGATTCGACGGCTCGGCGAGATCTGCCGCCGCGAGGGCGTGTCGCGCGCCGAAGTCGTCCGCCGCGCGGTGGCGGACTATCTGGACGCCCGGTGCCTGCACGAACGGGACGACGTATTCGGCATGTGGCGGGACCGTGGCGTGGACGGCCTCGAATACGAACGGCGCCGGCGGCGCGAATGGTCGTGAGAGATGCGCGCGCTGCTCGACACCAACATCCTCATCGACTATCTCGGCGGCGTCGAAGCGGCCCGGGAGGAGATCGCCCGGCTTGACGGACCGCTCATCAGCTCGATCACCTGGATGGAAGTCCTGGTCGGCGCGTCCGACGAAAGGGAGATGGCACGTCTCAGGTGGTTCCTGTCCGGTTTCGGGCGCGTCGCCATCGACGACCGCGTGAGCGAGCTGGCCGTGGCGATCCGGCGCGAGCATCGGATCCGCCTGCCCGACGCCATCATCTGGGCCAGCGCCCGCAGCATCGGCGGCCTGCTCGTCACCAGGAACACCAGGGACTTTCCCGCCGACGCTCCCGGCGTTCGGGTGCCCTACTCGATCAGTGCCCGCAGTGGGGATCCCGACCGAGGCGCATGAGGTTCGTAGCTCACCATCGAGGTCGAGCATCAGCGCCAGCCCGCGCGAATTCCAAGCCTCGAAGCGACTATCATCGCGCCATGTCGGAGGAGGCCGAGACGATGAGCACGAAGCGCCAGCGAACCAGCACGTCCCGATCGGCCGGCGGCACGCTCGTCGGCATGCTCGTTCTGTCCGTGGCCGCGGCGTCGGCAACGGCGGCGCAGCCGGCGTCGAGCGGCCGCCTGAACAAGATCATCGAGCAGTTCGAGATGGGCGAGCCCGCCGTCGCGGGGGAGCACTGGCAGATCAACTCCCTCGAGCACAATCCGTTCCTGGTCGACGAGCTCGAGGCGTTCCTCGACGAGCTCGAGGCGGAGGACGCCCCGCGGCCCCGGCTGACGCCCATCGTGCGGATCCCGCACGAAGCGGACCAGCCCTTCCAGCACGTCGTCAAGCAGATGCTGGACGCCGGCGCGATGGGCATCGTCCTGCCGCAGGTCCGGAC
>JAPOYG010000443.1 GCA_026706755.1 Acidobacteriota bacterium | reverse complement strand
CCTGCGCAGGCGGTCCTTGATGCTGCGCAGCACCATGCGCTTGTCCTTGAGCGAACGCGCACCCGAGAAATGGAGCTCGACGTCAAGCAACCCGACAGCGGGCATCGGTCCGGTGGGCGGGTCCGATTCGCTACACGGTCGCGGCGACCCTCTCGACGGTGAAGATCTCGATGACGTCGCCGACCTTGATGTCGGCGAAGCGTTCGAACGCCACACCGCACTCGAGACCCGACTTCACCTCGTTCACGTCGTCCTTGAAGCGCCGGAGCGACCCGATCCGCCCCTCGTGCACCACCACGCCGTCGCGGACGATGCGGGCCTGGGACTCCCCGGCCCGGGTGAGCACGCCTTCGACGACGATGCAGCCGGCCGCGGTGCCGAACTTCGGCACCTTGAAGGTGTCGCGGACTTCGGCTTGCCCGAGCCGCTGCTCCTTGATGGTGGGTTCGAGGAGACCCGCCATCGCCAGCTTGATCTCGTCGGTCACGTTGTAGATGACGGAGTGCTGGCGGATGTCCACGCCCTCTCGCTCGGCGACGGCAGACGCGTTGCGATCCGGCCGGATGTTGAAGCCGATGATGATGGCGTTCGACGTGGACGCAAGCAGCACGTCCCACTCGCTGATGGCTCCGACGCCGGTGTGGATGACGTTGATCCGCACCCGATCGTCGCCGAGCTTCGAGAGCGAGTCCGCCAGCACCTCGGCGGAGCCCTGCACGTCGGCCTTGATGATGACCGGGAGCTCCTTCACCTCGCCTTCCGTGAGCTGAGCCTGCAGCGATTCGAGCGTCAGGCGCTGCCCGCGTCCGCCGAGGGCCCGCTCCTTGGCCTGGTTCTGCCGCAGCAGGGCGATCTGCCTTGCCTTTGCGGCGTCGGCGACGGCCTGGAAGGCGTCGCCCGGCTGCGGGAGCCCGGTCAACCCCAGCACCTCGACGGGGCTCGACGGGCCGGCCTCCCGGGTCTGCTGCAGGCGGTCGTCGATCAGGGCGCGCACGCGCCCCACCTGGACCCCGGCGATGAAGTTGTCGCCGACTCGCAGCGTGCCGTCCTGGATCAGGATCGTCGCGACGGGGCCGCGACCCCGGTCCACCTTGGCCTCGAGCACCGTTCCCGTGGCGGCCCGCACGGGGTTCGCCTTGTGCTCGCCCATCTCGGTGACGAGAAGGATCATCTCCAGCAGGCTGTCGAGGTTCTCGCCCTTCTTGGCCGAGACCGGGACCACTACCGTCGAGCCGCCCCAGTCCTCCGGCGTCAACTCGCGGGCCGCGAGCTCCTGCTTGACCCGCTCGGGGTTCGCGTCCGCCTTGTCGATCTTGTTGAGCGCCACGATGATCGGCACGTCGGCGGCGCGGGCGTGGTCGATCGCCTCCTGGGTCTGGGGCATCACTCCGTCGTCGGCCGCCACTACCAGCACGACGACGTCGGTCACCCTCGCTCCCCGGGCGCGCATCAGGGTGAACGCCTCGTGCCCCGGCGTGTCCAGGAAGACGATGCGGCGATCGTCGATCGACACGGAGTAGGCACCGATGTGCTGCGTGATGCCGCCGGCCTCGCCGCCCGCCACGTTCGTCTCGCGGATCGCGTCGAGGAGGGTGGTCTTGCCGTGATCGACGTGTCCCATGACCGTGACCACCGGCACTCGCGCAACGAGGTCTTCCGGCTTGGCGACCTCGGACTCGACGATGACCATCTCCTCCTCGAACGAACGCATCTTCACGTCCGCGCCGAACTCCCGCGCGATGGTCGTCGCGGTCTCGGCGTCGAGCGTCGTGTTGATGGTCATCATCATCCGCTTCTCGATCAGCTTCTTCAGGACGTCCTTTGCGCGCACCTCCAGCTTGTCGGCGAGGTCCTTGACCGTCATTCCTTCGGCCAGCGTGATCGTGCGGGTGATCGGCGGCGGCGGCGGCGGTGCGGCCGGGGTGCGCGCCTGCGCCCGCGTGCGGCGGTAGGCAGACCGCCGTCCGCCCGGCCTGTGATGCGGTCGCGGTGGAGGCCGATAGCCGACGGCCGGCCGCGGCGGCAGGGGTCTCGCGGACGGCGGGCGCACCGGCTGCGACGGCAACGGGCGCGGCCCTCCGAGAGGAGTCTGGACCGTCGTCCGCGCTGCCACCGGGACGCGGGCACCCGGCGGGGTCACCCCGGGCCGCGGCGGCGCCGGCCGCGGCGTCGGCGGCTTGACGGCGCGTCTCGGTTCCTCGACGCGCAGGCGGAGCTTGGGCGGCACGACGCGGCCGGTCGGCCGCGGCGTCAGATTGGCGGCGGAGCGCACCGCGGGAGCCGCGGCCCGCGCGGACGGCGGGGCAACGGGCGGCGCCGCAGCCGGAGAGGGGCGTGGGGCGGTACCGGCTGCGGCCGGGGCCGGCCGGGAGGAGGCTGCCGGAACGCTCGGAGCCGCGGGCGCGGTTACCGCCTGCACGGGGGCAGCGGGCGCCGTCACCGCCTGCACGGGGGCAGCCGGCGGCGGTGCAGGCGGCATCGCCGGAGGGGCGACCGGTCCCGGCGGCTCGGCAGTTGCGGTGGATGCCGCCTCGGCCGGCGCGGCGGATGCCGGCTCGACCGTTGCGGCGAGTGACGGTTCGGCCTTCGCGGCGCGCGCCGGCTCGGCCTGCGGCGGCTGGACCGGAGCGGGGACCGGTGGTGACGGTTCGGTGCGCACGACCGGCTGCACGGAGGCGGCGGGCCGGGCGGGCCGGGGCGTGCGCGCCGGAGGCTCGGTCTCCACCCGGACCGTGGGCATCGGGAGCCGTCGCGGCGCGGGCGGCGGCACGGGCGGCGGCGCTGGTGCGGCCGGCTCCACGGGGGCTCCGCCGCCCGTCGGGGTCGGGGCGGGTAGCGAGTCGGGCTGAACCGCCGCCGGCTCGACGGCCGCCGCGACGGCCGTCTCGCCGTTCTGGCTGGCCGCCGCCTCGGCCTCGGCCGCCGCGGCGCGGGCCGCCTTGGCTGCCTTCACCAGGCGGGGAGGTCCCAGCTTCGGCCGCGCGGGCGGCGGCGGCTCCGCCCGGGGTCCGCCCCGCTTGCCGCCCCGACGCGAGAGCGGCTTCTGTACGAACGGATTGCCGCCGGGAAGATCGAGATTGCGCTCCCTCGCGATGCGCTGTGCGAACTGCCGCGCCACGATCTCCTCGATCGTGCTCGACGCACTCTTCACCTCGATGCCGTGCGCCGTGCGGAGCAAGTCCATGACTTCCTGGCTCGGGATGCCGAGGACTTCCGCGACCTTGTAGATGCGTATCGTGGACACGTGCGTTCTCAGTCCCCCCTGTCGGTCTCGCCGGCCGACGCCGGATCAGGGCCGGCGCCCGCGCCTGTCGCCACCGCCTCCGGCTCGGCCTCGCCGAGAGGCTCCATCCCGACCACGGCGGCGATGTCGTCTTCCGGCTGGGCCGCGGCCGCCAGCGCCGCGCGCTCGACTGCCGCCACCTGCTCCCGCACTGCGGCCTGCAGCTCTTCCGCCGTCGCCTCGTCCACCCCGGCTACCGCGGCCAACTCGGCGGGCATGGCCGCCAGCAGGCTGTCCGCCGTGTCGAGGCCGGCCGCGCTCAGCTTGAGCAACTGCTCCTCCTCGAGGCCGGGGAGCGTCAGCGTGGCCGTCTCCTCCGCTTCGCCGAGCCCCGCGAGCTGGGCCTCGACCTCGCGGCGCTTTTCCTCCTCGCTCTTGATGTCGATCTTCCAGCCGGTCAGCTTCGCCGCCAGGCGAACGTTCTGGCCCTTCTTGCCGATGGCGAGCGAAAGCTGCCGATCCTCGACGACCACCTCGACCACCTTCTCGAGCTCGTCGACGATCGTCACGCGCTGCACCCGGGCGGGGCTGATCGCGTTGGTGACGAACGCCACCGGATCCTCGGACCAGTCGACGATGTCGATCTTCTCCCCGCGCAACTCGCGGATGATGGTCTGCACCCGCGTGCCCTTCATGCCGACGCAGGCCCCCACCGGGTCGACGTCGCGCTCCCGCGAGTAGACGGCCACCTTGGCCCGGTCGCCCGCCTCGCGCACGGCGCCGCGAATCGTCACCGTCCCGTCGTAGATCTCGGGCACTTCCTGCTCGAAGAGCTTGATCAGCAGCACGGGGTCGGTGCGCGAGAGAATGATCTGCGGGCCCTTGGTGTTCTTGTTCACCTCGCGGATGACGGCCCGAATCCGGTCGCCGGTCGTGTAGTTCTCGGCCCGTGACTGCTCGCGTCGGGGCAGGAGGGCCTCGACGCGACCCGACTCCACGATGATGTCGCCGTTCTCGAACCGCTTGACGGCGCCGACGACGACCTCGCCGAGCCGGTCGCTGTACTCTTCGTAGACGTTCTCCCGCTCCGCCTCCCGGACCTTCTGGAAGATGACCTGCTTCGCGGTCTGCGCGGCGATGCGCCCGAGCACGTCGGTCGGCTTGGGGAACTCGATCTCCATGTCGACTTCCGCCTCGTCGCCGTACAGCTCTCGCGCCTCCGCCAACGAGATCTCCGTCTCGGGGTCCGTCACCTCCTCCACGATCTGACGGACCACGAACAGCTCGACCTGACCGGTGTCGTAGTTGAACTTCGTCCGGAGGTGCTCCGTCGACTTGAACTCCCGGCTGTAGTACCGCCGCGAGGCCGTCAGCACGGCGTCCTCGATGGCCGTGACGATGACCTCCGGCTCGATGCCCTTCTCCTTGGCCAGGGCCTCGATCGTCTGCTGCAGCGGATTGCCCATTTCGGTCTAGGTCGCTGGTGCGTAGCCGCTGGCCCCGCGCGGGGCGCCGATCAGAACTCCACCTCGAGCCGGGCGCGGGAGACGACGGACCACGGAATCCGGTGCACGGCGCGGCCTGTCTCGATCACGATCTCCGCGTCCGGCCCGGCTTCCGCGCCCGGTGCCGCTCCACGATCCTCCACCTCGACGATGCGGCCGGCCAGGTGCCGGTGCCCATCCACCGGGGCCGACGTGACGAACTTCGCCAACCGCCCCCGGAACCGCCGGCAGTCCGCCACGCCCCGCAGGGGCCGATCGAGGCCCGGCGACGACACCTCCAGGGTGTACGCGTGCTCGAACGTGAACTCCACGTCGAGCGCCGCACTGACGTCGCGGCTGACCCGCTGACAGTCCGCCACGCTGACGGCCTCTTCGGCCGCAACGGCATCCCGAGCGGTCGCCGGACGGTCGATGACGACCCGCAGCACCCAGCCGATCGCCTCGCGGCGCAACTGTACGTCGAAGATCTCCAGCCCGGCGTCGCACGCGAACCGTTCGGCGATCGACCGGGCCTGACGCAGCCGGTCTTCCTGCACGGGTTGATCGCGGCCCGACCGGCGCCCCCAAAAAGCAAAAAGTGGGCAAAACGCCCACTTTTTTCGCAAATTCGGCGTCGACGTACGCGGGTCAATATACCACGTTGCGGTTGGAGCCGGCAACGCGACGCCGCGTCCCCCGGGGGCGTTCAAGGCGTAAGCCGATAGAGCATCCGCGGGTAGGGGATGGTCTCCCGCACGTGCTCGAGGCCGCAGAGCCAGGCGACGACGCGCTCCACGCCCATGCCGAATCCCGCGTGGGGCACGGTTCCATAGCGCCGCAGATCGAGATACCACTCGAACGCCTCGCGCGGCAGATCGTGGGCGGCGATGCGCTCGAGCAGGAGGTCGTAGTCGTCGAGCCGCTGACCGCCGCCGACGATCTCGCCGTAGCCCTCGGGGGCCAGCACGTCGACCGAGAGCGACAGGTCCGCGCGCTCGGGGTCCGGCTTCATGTAGAAGGCCTTGGTGGAGCTCGGAAAGCGGTGCACCGCCACCGGACGATCGAAGGACTCGGCGAGCGCCGTCTCGTCCGGGCCGCCGAAGTCGCCGCCCCATTCGAACGGCCGCCCGCGCTCGCGCAGCATCTCTGCCGCCTCGTCGTAGCTGATGCGCGGGAAGGGCGCCTGCACGCGCTCGAGCGGCGCCGTGTCCCGCTCGAGCACCCCGAGCTCCTCGCGGCGTGCTTCGAGGACCCGCGAGACGATGGCGACGACGAGCGCCTCCGCGAGGTCGATGGCGTCGTCGAGCGTCGCGTACGCCATCTCCGGCTCGACCATCCAGAACTCGGTCAGGTGGCGCCGGGTCTTGGACTTCTCGGCCCGGAACGTCGGTCCGAAGCAGTACACGCGGCCCAGGGCCATCGCGTTCGCCTCGTTGTAGAGCTGCCCGCTCTGCGTCAGGAACGCGGTTCGGTCGTCGAAGTAGGGCACGGGAAACAGCGTGGAGGTGCCCTCGCAGGCGGCGGGCGTGAAGATCGGGGTGTCGGCCAGGATGAAGCCGCGGCCGTTGAAGAAGTCCCGGATGGCGTCGATCACCTCGTGGCGCACCCGCAGGATGGCCTGCTGCCGGCGGCTCCGGATCCACAGATGGCGGCGGTCGAGCAGGTAGTCGACGCCGTGCTCCTTCGGTGTGATGGGATAGTCGTGCGACGCCCCGACGACCTCGAGCCCTGCGCCGTCGATCTCGTAACCGCCGGGCGCCCGCGCGTCCTCGCGGACCGTCCCCTCCACGATCAGCGAGGTCTCCTGCCCCAGGTGATCGGCCTGGGCGAACGTGTCCTCCCCGACCGCGGCCTTCGACAGGACCACCTGGATGAAGCCGGTCCCGTCGCGCACGGTCAGGAAGTGGATCCGTCCGCTCGAGCGCCGCCGGTGGAGCCAGCCCCGGACCGTGACGCGCTCGCCCACGCGCCGCGCAATCTCGCCGATGTACGTCCGCGTCGCATCCATAGCGCACCTTACTACGAGCCGATCCCGTCGAGGACCGGGACCAGCAGGTCGTGCAGGCGGCGATAGCGGCCGTCGCCCCCGGTGGCGTCGCGGACACAGTCCGCGGCGACGGGGACGGCCGTCCGATAGCGATCGTTGGCGCGCACCGCGATCTGGTAGCCGAACGTGCCGAGCGCCTTGAGCGTCCGCTGGATCGTCGTGCGGCGGAAGCGTTGCCGCAACGCGACCCCGTCCGCCATCCGGGCGAGTCCCTGGTAGTGCGCGATCAGGCGGTCGACGGACGCCGGGTCCAGCGGCGCGTAGGCATCGCGCAGCAGGGAGACGAGGTCGTAGGTGTCCGGCCCCATTCGCGCGTCCTGGAAGTCGATGACGTGCAGGCGCCCGCGGTGGACCATCAGGTTGCGGCTGTGGAAGTCGCGGTGGCAGAGGACGCGCGGCTCGGCGGCCATCTCCTCGGCGAGCGTGCGGAACTCCGCCTCGAGCGCGCGGCGCGTCGCCTGGGCGAGCGGCACCCGGCGGTAGCCGCCGACGAAGTGATCCAGGAAGAAGCCGAGCTCCCAGCGGAGCTTCGCGGCATCGAAGGCCAGACGGAAGGGCGGGGCCGCGGTTGCGCCGGCGTCGGCCAGGCGCCGTCCCCCCTTCTGAATCGTCGCGATGAGGTCGATCGCCTCCCGGTACCGGGCCTCGCGCTCCGCGGCGGGGAGGCGGGCGAGGAGGTCCTCGAGCATCTCGTCCCCGAGGTCCTCGAGCACCACGATGCCGAGGCCCGCGTCCGTGCCGAGCACGGCGGGGACCGGCACCTCCAGGTCGCGGAAGAGGTCGGCGACCGCGAGGAGCGGCAGCGCTGCCGGGTCGATCGGACCCGTGTGCACCACGAGGACGCGCGAGGGTGCGCCCTCCGGCGTCACGCGGACGAAGCGGCGATCGGACGCGTCGCCGGCCAGCCGCTCGATGCCGCTCGTGGCCGGCAGGCCCGAGCGCGCCAGCCAGCGCCGGGCGCGCTCGGCCGCGTCGGCGCCCTCGGCGCCCGCGCCGCTCACGGCCCGGCCCCCGTGCCGGCGTCGAGGGGGGAGACCCGCGCGTTGCCGACAACGCCGGCCGGCAGCGGCCGCCGCGAGCCCGGCCGCCCGTCTCCGCTCCCCGGCGCTCCCGCCCGGGCGACGCAGACGGCGCCCCGCAGTTCCGTGCCGGCGGGCAGGTGGACGTCGTCGGTCACGATGCAGTCCTCGAGTCGACAGCGGGGACCGATGACCGCCCGGTTCCAGACGACGGTCCGCGTCAGGACGGCGGTGGGGTGCACCTCGGAGCCGGCGCCCGGCGCCGGCGCGCCCTGCCCCTCCTCCTCCGCCACCGCGATGCACGCCGCGAGATAGTCGGACGGGGTGCCGACGTCCAGAAACCGCGCGCTCCCGGCGTGCGCGCGGATGACGCCGGGCCCGTTGCCGCCCGGGGAGCGGAGGAGGCGGTCGTACAACCCGCCGACGGTCGCCGCGGGCTGCCCGGCCGGGAGGTCGGCGAAGGCGGATGCTTCCGCGACCTGCACGCCCACGAAGTGCGCAGCTGCCGCGCCGCCGGCCGCGGCGAATCCGCGGACACGTCCGTCGGCGGCAACGAGGACGCCGCCGTAGCGCGCCGGATCGGGATGCGCGGTCACGCCGAGCGTCACCGCGGCCCGCGTGCGCGAGTGGTCGTCGAGCAGCGCCCGGAGGTCGACGTCCGCGAGCGTGTCGCCGTTGACGACGAAGAAGCGCGGGCCGAGGAACGGCAGGGCCTGCCGGGGGCCTCCCGCCGAGCCGAGGAGGACGGGCTCCCAGGAGTAGCGGACGCGGACGCCGGCCGCGGCGCCGTACCCGACGCTGCGGGTGATCGTGTCAGGGCGATGGTGCAGGTTGAGGACCGCTTCCTCGACGCCCTGCCCGGCGAGCCAGTCGAGGATCCGGAGCACCAGCGGCCGGCCGGCGACCGGAACCGCGGGCTTCGCCCGGATGTCGGTCAACGGGGCGAGTCGCCGCCCGCGGCCGGCCGTGAGCACGAGGGCCGGCGGCATCGGGGCGGGCATCGGGACTACTGCTCGAAGACCATGTCGCCGACCGGCCGCCCGCGGCGCACACAGTCGGCTTCGTAGAGCGTGCGATAGGAGGCGACGATGTAGTCCTCCGGGGTCCGGCCCAGCGCCTTCGCGACCTGCTGCACGCAGTTCCTCGCGCCTTCGATCTCGACGAACACGCCGCACGGCGTCTCGTCGATCGCGACCACCGCCCCGGCGCACGTGAACTCCTCGCGATGCTTCTGGTAGCGGAACCAGACGCGGAAACCGGCCCGCTCGAGCACGCGCAACAGCAACGCGCCGTCCTCCACGCCGGACTCGAGCTCCTCCCGGACCTTCATGACGTCGGGGCGCGGCGGGCCCTTGAACGTGACGGTGTCACCGGCCGGGGCGTCCGGCCCCCTCTCCAGGCGGACGCGGAGCGTCGAGCGCCCGTCGCGCAGCCGACCCTCGGGCGTGTCGAGCAGGTGATCGTCCTGGAGACGCCGTGCCCGCAACGGGGCCGCCCCGACGGCGGACACCGCGGCGCGGGCTTCCTCCGCCGACGCGAAGCGGAGCTTCACCTCGCGCTCGAGGTTCTCGCTCATCTCTCCGGATCCCGGTCCGATCGTAGCACCGCGGGCGGCAGCGCCGACCCGGAGCTTGCGACGGGTTGGCGGCGCTACGTCACGCGCCCCGCGTGGGCGCAGCCGGAGAGACGGGGCCGTCCCACGCCCTTGCCGAAGACCAGGACCTTGTGGGAGCTGCCGAGCCCTCCCGGCACCAGGAGCGACTTGAGGGCCAGCCGCCGCCGCAGGCCGGCTACCCCCTCGTCGGCGGCCACCCGGTCGAGGGCGCCGAGGCCGAGCAGGAAGTAGGTCTGATCGAGCACCCCCAGCGTCCCCAGGCCCTCACCCTCGGCCGTGCGCCGGACGGCGGTCAGGTCGACGTGGGCCGTAATGTCCCGCTCGCCCGGCTCGGCGAGCCACGGCGGCGTGCCGCCGGCGGCCTCGTTCCGCACGCGGTGGCGGCGGTAGGTCGTCAGGGTTCCGGCGGCGTGGGTGGCCGAGTACAACTCTGCCGCCTCGTGGCCGTAGTCGATGAGCAGCAGGAAGCCTCGTTTCAGGGCCCGAGCCGCCCGGCGCACCCAGGCGAGGGCGGCGGGGCAGATCTCCGCCCGCCACCCCGGCTCGAGCCGGATGTCCCACGCCGACACGTGTTCCCGGACCGCGGCGCCGGACAGCGGCCCGAGCCGCTCCACGAGCCCGCCGCCCGCGCCGACATCGACATGGACTTCCCGCAGGCCGGCATCGGTCATTGCCAGCACGTGCGGCGGGAGGGCGTCGAGCAGCTCGTTGGCGAAGACCACGCCGGTCACGTTCCCGGGGACGTCGGGGCCCGAGGACGCGATTCGTGCCGCGTGCGGGCCGAGCGTGTCGGTCTGGGCGCCCCGGGCCGTGCGGCTCCGTTCGACCAGGTGGAGATCGATGGCTGCGTAGAAGGCGGGATCATCCCGCGCGGCGGCGTCGAGCACGTCCCGTGCGAGACGGCCGCTGCCTGCCGCGGCCTCGACGAGCGCGAACCGTCCGTCGCCCGGCGCGCGGCCCCGGAGCCGCCGCCACATCTCGGCGAACTGCGCGGCCAGCAACTCGCCGAACAGCGGGCCGAGGTCGACGCTGGTGAAGAAGTCGCCGTCTCGCCCGGAGCGGCGGTCGCACCGCGCGTAGTACCCCAGGTCGGGGTGGTAGAGTACGCACTCCGCGTAGGCGGCGAAGGGCAGCGGACCCTCGCGCCGGATCCGCTGCCGGATCACCTCTCCGAGCCGCGTCACCGTCCGTTCGCCTCGGCCCCCCCTACTCCTTTTCCACCTGGAGGAAGATGCGGCTGTCGCGGCGCTGCACGAGCAGGAACGCCCGCCGGCCCGACTCGATCGCGCTGAGCTGGTCCATCGCTTCCCGCGCCGACGCGATTTCCACCCGGTTCACGGACAGGATGACGTCTCCCGGCTGGAGGCCGCCCTGTGCCGCGTTGCTGCCGCGCGCGACGTCGGTGACCGCCGCGCCGACCGTGTCGGCCGGTACCTGCAGCCGGCGCGCCAGTTGCGGGGTCAGATCCTGCAGCGAGACGCCGAAGCCCTCGCTGACCTCCTCCTCGGCCTCGGCGACGCCGGCGATCTGGGCATCCTCGTCGAGTTCGCCGATGGTGACGTCCAGCGTCACCGGCTCGCCGTTGCGGATGATGTCGATCGCCACCGTCGTGCCGGGCCGCGTCGCGACGACCCGGCGCTGCAGCTCCTCCGTGCGGGAGACCGCCTCGCCGTCGTAGGCGACGACGACATCACCCGGCAGCATCTCCGCCTGGTCGGCGGGGCCGTTGGCCGTGACCGCACTGACCAGGACCCCACCCGGGTCGCTCAGTCCCAGCACCGCGTAATCGTCAGGATCGACGTTGGCAATCTGGATCCCGATCACGCCCCGGGTGACCCGGCCGCCCCGCAGCTCGTCGAGGAGCTCGCGCACGGTGTTGATGGGGACCGCGAAGCCGACGCCCGCGTTGGCCATCCGGTCGCTGATGATGGCCGTGTTGATCCCGACCACCTCGCCGCGGATGTTGAGCAGCGGGCCGCCCGAGTTCCCGGGATTGATCGCCGCGTCGGTCTGCAGCATGTCCAGCTCGCGCCCGCGCACCGGGAAGAACGGCCGGCCGATCGCCGAGATGACGCCGACGGTGACGGTGTGGCCGAGGCCGAAGGGATTGCCGATGGCCATCACCCAGTCGCCGGCCGCCATCTGGCCCGAGTCGCCGAACGAGGCGACCGGCAGCTCCCAGTCGGGCCGGTCGACCAGCTCGAGGAGCGCGCTGTCCGTCAACGCGTCCCGCCCGAGAACGCGCGCCTCGTACAGGTCTTCCTCGTCGTCGCCGAAGAAGTCGATCCGGATCGACTCGGCGTTCTCGACGACGTGGTTGTTGGTCAGGATCAGGCCGCTCGGGTCGATGACGAACCCGGTGCCGGCGGTGGGAACGGGCTCCGCACGCTGCCGCGGCTGGCGGCGCGGCTGCCCGAAGAAGCGGTCGAACAGGTCGCCGCCGAAGAAGTCGTTCAGGTCCGTGGTCTGGCGCCGCGACACGACGCGGATGTTGACGACCATGCCTGTCTGGGCCGCCGCGATGTCGCGGAACGTGGTGGCGCCGATGTCGCCCGTGATCGGGGCGCTGTTCGCCGGCGGGATCTGCACCGCCTGCGCCGAGGAGGCCGGCGTCAGCTCGAAGCGCGACGCCAGCACCATGCCGATGAGCATGGACGCGGCCGCGATCACTACTCCCGAGAACAGGGTGGTCCTGCGTGTCGACATCGCTAATCCTCCAACTTCCCTGGCGCCCCCCGCGGTGTCGCCGCGTGCCGCGGTCCCGTCGGGGCCGCGCGGCGACTCTGCCGGACTCCTAGCCGAGGGCGACGATCTCCTCTTGCAGGGGCCCCGTCACGCTGGCGTCGTGCGCATCCACGTACACGTTCACCTCCGTGCGGACCCCGAACCGTTCGAAGTAGATGCCCGGCTCGATCGTGAACCCGGAGCCGGCCAGCAGTCTCCGTTCGTCGTGCGTCTCGTAGTCGTCCATGTGCACGCCGTTGCCGTGGACGGCCTCGCCGAGGCTGTGCCCCGTGCGGTGTACGAAGTGCTCGCCGTGACCCGCCGCCTCGATCACGTCCCGCGCCGCGCGGTCGACCTCCCATCCCCGGGGCGGGGCGCCGGAGCGGGTCCGCTCGCGGACCAGCGCGATCGCCGCGTCGCGCGCGTCGCGGGCCACCGCGAACGCCGAGGCGTAGTCGTCGGGGACGCGGCGCCCGGTGTACGCCACCCAGGTGATATCGGCGAACACCGCCCCCCGCCGATCGAGCTTGCCCCAGAGGTCGATCAGGACCAGCTCGTCGGCCCGGATGGGACGGTGGCGCTCCGCCGTCGGCAGGTAGTGAGGGTTGCCGCTGCTCTCCGCGGCCGCGACGACCGGCGGCGAGTCGGTCACCAGCCGCTGCTCCGCGAACCAGCCGTTCATGGCGCTCTGCACGGCGTACTCGGTCAGGGCGCCGCCGCGGACCTCGGCGGCCAGGAGGTCGAAGGCGCGGTCCTTGATGTCGTACAGGCGTGCGGACGCGTCCCGGTGGCTATCGAGCGCCGCCGCGTCCCAGACCGCCTCGAACCGTTGCACGAGATCGCCCGACGAGACGACCTCGATCCCGAGCGCCCGGATGCCCTCGATAGTGCCGGCGTCGACGCGGGAGAGGTACGGGATGGCGCAGAGCGGGGAGTACTCCATGGCGAGCCGCGCCGTGCCGTCGAGGAGGGTCTCGAGCTCCGCCGCGAGCTGTTCGCGGCCCGCGTACTCCCGGCGCGCGCCCGGCAGGTGCTCCAGGCTCTCGCGCTCGATGCGGTGCACCAGGCCGCGCGGCTCGCCCCGAGCCGGAATCAGATAGTACCAGCGGCGCGTGGTCAGCTTGGTGCTCGCATCCAACCCCGCCAGCCGCCGCGCGATCGGATTGGAGCCGTGGAAGTCGTACAGCAGCCACCCGTCGAGGCCGTGCTCCCGAAGGGAAGTCTGGATGGCGGGAATGTCGGGTGTCACCGTGGAGGTCCTGCCAGTTATGACGTCCGATGGCACCCGGGAGTTTTGCCCGACCCGCCGAGAACGGCAGCGCGGCCCGGCCGCGCGAGCACCGGCCCCGCCCTGCCACCTCCGGGGCGGGCTCGGTCGCCGACGGGAGCGGCGGACGCATCGACCGGCGGGGGCGATGCGCCCGCGCGAAGGTCAGGGCGCCGCGTCGGCCGCTTCCTCGCCCTCTTCTTCCTCGGGCTCGGGCGGATCCTCGATCTCGTCGAACAGCGTCGCCTTGATGTCGCCGTTCTGGTGCGTGAACTCGTAATTGCTGCGATCCATTCCCCGCACGCGCGGCACGCGCAACTCGATGTCCCGGATCTCGCCGGTCAGGATCGGCTCCCGGAACCGCACCTGGTCGCCGGTCACGGTGTTGCCCTCGCGGTCGAACCAGTACTCGTCGACGGAGAAGCCGGCAATCGCGTTCTCCGCCAGGTTCTGGATTCGGATCGAGGTGACGATGAAGTCCCGCTCGCGGCGGGCCACCGGCTGCGTGTAGGCGATCTCGGCGAGCCCGCGCTGCGTGGGGACGAGCTCGAGCCCCTCGCCGAGGCGTGCGGCCAGCCGCCGGGCGGCTGCCGCGGCTCGCGGATCGACCTCTTCGACCGGGGCCGCTTCGGCGGCCGCAGCTTCCTCTTCCGCTGCGCCGCCGCAGGCCGCCGTCGCGGCGATGGAGGCCATGACACCGAACACCAGGGCACGGCTCAGGTAGTGCATCGAAAACCCTCCAGGTTCGAGGCAGTCGTGAGGCGGGATCATACCACCCTTGCCGCCTCGGGTAGCGGTTCGGCACGCGCGCCGAGCGGGCTACATCTCTCCGTTCCAGTCCTCCGGCTCCGGGCTCGCGGAGCGGAAGATCTCCAGGTGCCACTTGCCTCCGCCCCACGGCTCGATCACGTCCGCCGCGACGACGTCGACCAGCAGCTCCGAGAACGAGCGCCCGTCGGGGTCGCCTTCCAGGAAGTAGGCCGGCTCGTCCCAGCCGAAGCTCGGGTAGAGAATCAGGCTCAGGAACAGGTCGTAGCCGTCGTCCACCACGAGGAGCTGTCCGCATGGGCGCTTCTGCGTGGAGTGGTACACGAGGTACTTCTCCGCGCTGTGGGCGCGTATGTAGCGCTTCAGCGCGAACTCGCGGGCGACGACGTCCTCGACCGCCATCTTCTTGTCCCAGCAGTCGCGGCAGTACTTCTCCTCCCCGCGGGGTTCGGAAACGTCCTTCGCACCGCACAACGCGCAACGGGCCTGAGCCGCGGACCGTGGAGCCATCCCCGGAATTCTAGTCTCCCGGCCGCCTGCGGCCCAAGCCGGGCCGGTTGGCGGGGCCCGGCCGCGGCGGAGGCGCGTTGCCGGCTGCCGCAGGGACGGCGTTCGGTTACGCTACGAGGGTGACGCCCGACCGGCCCTCGCACCTCGGCCTGCGCCACCTCGCCCTGCACGCGGAGGCGCTCGCCGAGATGAAGCGCTTCTACGTGGAGCTGCTCGGCTTCCGGGTGGAGTGGGAGCCCGATCCCGACAACGTCTACCTCACCTCGGGAAGCGACAATCTCGCCCTCCACAGGGCGACCGGCCGCCGGTCGCGAGACGGCTCGCCCCTCGATCATCTCGGCCTGATCGTCCGGGGGGCCGCCGAGGTCGACGCGTGGGCCCGCTTCCTGGAGGCGCACGGCGTGCCGATCGTGGCCCGCCCGCGCACCCATCGGGACGGAGCCCGGTCGTGCTACGTGGAGGATCCCGACGGCAACCGGGTCCAGATCATTCACCACCCGCCAATCAGCGGCGGGTAATCCGGGGGGCGCCGGGCCTCCCCCGCGTCCGCTACCGTTCGCCCCACTTCAGCTTCTCGCGCAGCACGGCGAAGTAGTTCCGCGACTCGGCGCGGACGACGCGGAGCGGGTGGGGCGCCCGCTCGACCACCACCACGTCGCCGTCCTCGAGCTCCACGTTGAACTGGCCGTCGAAGCTGGCGTGCGCCGCGACGTGCGGCCCCGCGAGATCGGGCCGAATCCGGACCGGCGCGGTGTTCGCCAGCACGATCGGCCGGTTGGTGAGGGTGTGCGGGGCGATGGGGGTCAGCACCAGCGCGTCGACCGTCGGATGCACGATCGGGCCGCCCGCGGCGAGGTTGTAGGCGGTCGAGCCGGTCGGGGTGGCGACGATGAGCCCGTCGGCCCGGCTGCGCGTGATGAGCTGCCCGCCGAGGAAGATCGACAGCTCGATGATGCTCGAGCGGGAGGAGCGTCCGATGACCACGTCGTTCAGGACCAGCCGATCGGCCGCCGCCCGCCCGCCCCGAAGGACCCGCGTGCGCAGCATCTGCCGCTCGTCGACCCCGGACCGGCCGCTGACCGCGGCGTCGAGCGCCGCGTCGAGCTCCCCGCGCGTGATCTCGGTCAGGAAGCCGAGGCTGCCGCAGTTGACGGCGAGAATCGGGGTGTCGGGAGCCCGGCGGACCACTTCGCGCGCCACGCCCAGCAGCGTGCCGTCGCCGCCGATCACCAGCACGAGATCCGCGGCCGCCAGCCCCGCCCCGGTGCAGGTCGGCCTCCCCTCGAGGCCGGCCGCTCGCGCCGTCTCGTCCTCGAGGATGGCTGCCACGCCGTGCCGGTCGAGCCAGGCGACGGCGTCGCGTACGACCTCCGCCGCGCTCGGGGTGCGGGTCTTGGCCGTGATGCCGACCGACGCGATCGGTACGAGGCGGCGGGAGGGTGCCGGTGGGGCCGTCATCGGCTCATTCCGACGACGGAGCATGCCGGAGATGCAGAAAGACCTCGCGGTTGCCCGCGGCGCCGGGAACGGGGGACGGGGTCTCCGCGATCCGCGTCAGTCCCAGCGCAACGCTGGTGGCCGCGACGTGGTCGACCACCCGCCGGCGGACGGAGGGGTCCCGGACGACGCCTCGCTTGCCGATCTCCGGGCGGCCGGCCTCGAACTGCGGCTTGACCAGCACCACGACGTCGCCGCCCGCCGCCAGCAAGGCGGGTACGGTGGGCAGGATTCGGGTTGCCGAGATGAACGACACGTCGATGGTGACGACATCGACCGTGCGGAGGTCGACCGGCAGCCGGGCGGCGGTCAGGTAGCGGGCGTTGATGCCGTCGAGCACCGTCACCCGCGGGTCCTGCCGCAGCCTCCAGGCGATCTGCCCGCGCCCCACGTCGAGCGCGGCGACCCGGCGTGCGCCTCGCTCGAGGGCCGCGTCGGTGAACCCGCCCGTCGAAGCTCCGATGTCGAGCATCAGGCGGTCGCGCATCGGAATGCCGAACGTGTCGAGGGCGTGAGCGAGCTTGACGCCGCCGCGCCCCACGTAGCCGTGGTCGGGCCGGATCAGGCTGACGCGGGCCGCCTCCGATACGGTAGTGCCCGCCTTCGAACGGACGACGTCGTCGACCCGCACCTGGCCCGCCAGAATCAGTGCTCGCGCTCGCGCCCGCGTCGGCGCCAGGCCGCGCTCCACCACGAGGGCGTCGAGCCGCATCGCGCCCATCATCGCCGGTAGGTCGCGCCGGGGGCAACGTGCCGCGCCCCGCGCCGCCGGGCCGCGCGGCCGATCAGTGCGATCGGTGGAGGACCCAATCCGCGATGTCGTCGAGCCGTCCCCCGAGGCCGGCCGCCGCGAGGCTGGCGCGGGCGCGGCCGATCGCCTCCGCCGCGAGGCGCCGCGACGCTCCGAGCCCGTTGAGACCGGGATAGGTGGGCTTCCCCGCTGCGGCGTCCTTGCCGGTGGTCTTGCCGAGCGTTGCCGGGTCGCCCTCGACGTCGAGGATGTCGTCCACGATCTGGAAGGCGAGACCGAGGTGCCCCGCGTACGCGTCGACGGCGGCCACGGCGGCGTCCGGGGCGCCGGCCATGACGGCTCCGGCGACCGCGGCCGCCCGGATGAGCGCGCCGGTCTTCCGTGCGTGCATCGCGTCGAGGCCCGCCGCATCCATCGCCGCCGCCCCCGCGGGCCGGGGCCGCGCGGTGGAGAGTTGGCCGGCCGCCTCGAGGTCGACCACCTGTCCGCCCACCATTCCCGCCGCCCCCGCCGCCTCGGCCACCCGTGCGAGCACCCGGAGCTTGCGGGCCGCGACGTCCGGGGCGCTGGTGCAGGGGTGCCGCGCGAGCACGCGGAACGCCTCCGTGAGCAGTCCGTCTCCGACCAGCACCGCCATGCCCTCGCCGTAGACGACGTGCGACGTCGGGCGCCCGCGCCGCTGGGTGTCGTCGTCCATCGCCGGCAGGTCGTCGTGGATCAGCGAATAGGTGTGGATCATCTCGATGGCGCAAGCCGCCGGCATCACCGCTTCGTCATCCGCGAGGGACCCGCCGGTGACCGCGTCGGCGGCGGCCAGGGCCAGCACGGGCCGCAGCCGCTTGCCGCCCGCGAAGACGCTGTAGCGCACCGCCTCCGCGATCAGGGGCGGGCATGCGGGCGGTGACGGCAACAGGCGCTCGAGGGCGGCGTCCACCGCGGCGCGCTGCCGGCGGACGTACTCCTGGAAGGGCACGCCCGAGCCGGGCGACGTCGCGGTCGCGCGGGCCGGGCGGTCAGAAGGGGATGTCATCCTCGGGGAGCTCGGCCCCGCCGCCGGAGGCGGAGGACGTCTCCGGGTCCGCCTCCCCTCCGCCGGCGATCTCCGGCGGGGCAGGTCTCACCTCGTCCTGCTCGGTCAGCAGCTCGACGCGCCGCTCGGCGTGCTCGAGCCGCGTGTGACAGAAGCGCGACAGCGTGATGCCCCGTTCGAAGCGTTCGAGGGACTGTTCCAGCGTGAGGTCCCCCTGCTCGAGCGTCTTGACGATCGCCTCGAGCTCGGCGAGGGCCGACTCGAAGTCCTTGATGCTGGTGTCGTCCGGCATGTCGCTCATCGGTCCCGTTCCTCGGACGCCCGCCGTTCGCGGGCCTTCACTTCGCAGCGCAGCGCGCCGTCGTGCAAGGTGACGCGCACGTCGTCGCCGACCGCGACCTCGTCGGCCCGGCGGACCGCTGCCGTGCCCGCTGCGTTCCAGCAGACCGCATAGCCGCGGGCGAGCACGCCGAGGGGATTCAGCGGTTCCAGCCGCGCCGCCGTCGTCTCCAGGCGCCGGCGGCCGGCGGCGTTCCGCGCCGCGGCGGCGCGGGCTGCGCCCTCGGTGGCGGAGCCGAGGCGTGCTCGCCACTCCGCACGCCGGTCGCCCATCGCGCGCCCGAGCCGCTCGCGCGCCATGGCCACCCGGGTTCCGATGCGCGCCATCCGCCGCCCGACATCGAGCGCGTCCAGACGCAGGCGGAGCGCCTCGGAGCGACGTGTCCGGCCGGCCAGGGCCGCTCGCATGCCGTCGAGCAGCCGGTGCGTCATCTCGTCCGCGTGACGACCGCGCATCGCGAGGCGCGCCGGCCATGCGGCCAGGCCGGGGCGGTTCTCCACGGCGTGCAGCGCAGCCCGACGCCGCTCGACGTCCCGCCGCACGCGCGCCGCGAGCCGCGCCGTCGCCCGGTCGATGCGCGCCGTCATCTCGTCCTGGTGCGCGAGCACGATCTCGGCCGCCGCCGATGGCGTCGGAGCCCGGACGTCCGCCACGAAGTCGGCAATCGTGGAGTCGGTCTCATGGCCCACGGCCGAGATCACCGGCACCCGCGAAGCGGCCAGCGCGCGTGCCACGGGCTCCTCGTTGAAGGCCCACAGGTCCTCCGTCGATCCGCCCCCGCGGCCGACGATCACGACATCGACCCGCTCCACGCGCTCGAGGCGGCGCAACGCGGCGACGATGGACCGGGCGGCGCCCTCGCCCTGCACGCGGGCGGGGCTGATGACGAGGTGCGCGTTGGGATGCCGGCGGCCCAGTACCTTCACGATGTCGCGCAGCGCGGCCCCGTCGAGCGAGGTGACGATCCCGATCCGCCGCGGCAGGGCGGGCAGCGGGCGCTTGCGGGAGGCATCGAACAGACCTTCGTCCGCCAGCCTGCGGCGGAGCTGCTCGAAGGCGAGCTGGCGGGCGCCGGTGCCGCGCGGCTCGAGGTGCTCCGCGACGAGCTGGTACTCGCCCTTCGGCGGATAGACCCCGACCCGGCCGCGCGCGATCACCTGCAGCCCGTCCTCGGGCTCGAAGCGCAGGTAGCGCAGGGCCGAGCGGAACATGACGCCCCGGATCTGCGCGCCGTCGTCCTTCAGCGTGAAATAGAGATGCCCCGTCTTCCACCGCCGGCAGTTCGAGAGCTCGCCCTCGACCCACACCTCTCCGAGCGCCGACTCGATACGGAGGCGAATGGTCGCCGTGAGCTCGCTGACGGTGTACGCCCGCCGCCGCTGGCGCGCCCGGGCCGCGGGCGCCCGCTGGGTCCCGGGTCTCGGGGCGGGCGGGTCGCCGAACGGCAGGTGCGTGGTCACGAGGCGGGCGCCGCCACCCCCGCGAGCTCCTCCACGTCCTCGGCCGAGAGGTCCAGGGCCTCGATGGCGGCCGCACGGCCGGTCGCGGGATCGGCGTCGACGAGGACGGCGTTGACGCGGGGATTCCGGCGCGCGGGATCGAAGCGGGCCGGCATCCCGTCGAGGAAGCGCTTGAGAGCCGGCTGCACGTCGACGCCGATGATCGAGTCGTGCGGGCCGGTCATGCCGACGTCGGTGATGTAGGCGGTGCCCCGCGGCAGCAGGCGGGCGTCGGCCGTCTGGACGTGGGTGTGGGTGCCGACGACGGCCGTCACGGTGCCGTCGAGGTGCCAGCCCATGGCGATCTTCTCGGACGTGGCCTCGGCGTGGAAATCGACCAGCACGATCTGCGCTCCGTCGTCGCGCACGGCCGCAATCTCGTCGCGTACCACGGTGAAGGGATTGTCGAGCGGGTTCATGAAGATGCGGCCCATCACGTTGACCACGCCGACCGCGACTCCGCTGCCCGTGCGCGCTACGTAGCGGCCGCGGCCGGGTACGCCGGGCGGGTAGTTGGCGGGTCGGAGGAGGCGCGGCTCGATGCCGATGTAGGCGATGGCTTCCTTCTTGTCCCAGACGTGGTTCCCGGTGGTCATGACGGCGACGCCGGCATCGCGCAGCGCCTCGGCCGCAACGCGCGTGATGCCCTTGCCGCCCGCCGCGTTCTCGACGTTGGCGACCACGAGGTCGACGCCGTGACGCGCGATCAGGTGGGGGACGGCCTGCCGCGCGATCGTGCGTCCCGGCTTGCCGACGATGTCGCCCAGGAAGAGGATGCGAACCACGGTGGAATCGGTGTCATGATCGCACAGTTCGGCGCGAGACAGGCCCGGTGCGTTTCGCATATGCTTAAGGGTTGTGACCGAGGAGACCGATCAGACAGCGGCAGGGGCGGGGGCCGAGCCGGCCTCCGCCGGGATGGCCTCGGAGGAGGCGGCGCCGGAGCCGGCGGAGCGAGAGCCGATGCCCCCTATCGAGAGCCGGTTTCTCTACGTGGGGGTTGCCGCGAAGCGGGCCAAGCAGTTGCGCCGCGGCGCGCATCCCAGGCTGCGGGAGCTCGCACCCGACCCGGAGACCGGCGAGCGGCCCGATCCGCGCGGCAAGCTGGAGCGCGTAGCCATGCGGGAGGTCGACGACGGTCTCATCGTATACGAGGTGCCGGATCCGAACCCGGCCGGAGGCGACGGCGCATGACGCTCGCGGCATTGCAGACGACGGCGGCTGCCGATCCTGTCGGGGTCGCGGTCGGTGCCCTGCTGGGGCTGGCCCTGTCCACCGGCTTCCTGCTCGCCCTGTTCATCGGGTTCATCGTGATCGCCGGCTTCACGAAGTTCCGGCGCACGCGAGCGCTCGTGGTGCGCAATCTCCCCGACGGCGCGGACGAGGAGTTGACCTACCTGCCGCCGGACGCGCCGCGCGGACCGGCCGACCAGTTGCGGACGCCGGAGCTCCTCGAGCAGGCCCGGACGGCCGGTCCGGAAGAGTAGGCGGGCCGGCGGCGACCGCGGCTTCCGGCCGACGTCAGCCGTTCCCCCCTCGGCCTGCTTCCGCATCCGCGCCGCCGGCGCCGTCCCGCGGCCGTTCCCTCCACCACGGCGCCGCTCGCTCCAGCACGTCCCCGACCCGGAACAGCGCCGCCTCGTCGAAGGGCCTGCCGGTGAGCTGGAAGCCCACCGGCAGGCCGGCAGCGGTCCGCCCGGCCGGCAGACTGATGGCGGGCAGTCCCGTGAGGTTGGCGCTCACCGTGAACACGTCGCCCAGATACATGGCGAGCGGATCCTCCGCCCGGTCGCCGAGCGGGAACGCCGGAGTGGGGGTGGTCGGGGTGGCGACGACATCGATGCCCGCATCCGCGAACGCGCGGTCGTAGTCGTCCCGGATCAGGCTGCGCACCTGCTGCGCCTTCCGATAGTAGGCGTCGTAGTAGCCCGCGCTCAGGGCGTAGGTCCCGAGCATGATCCGGCGCTTCACCTCCGCGCCGAACCCGGCGTGGCGGGTTCGCTCGTACATCCGCGCGAGGTCCGCCGCGCCGTCCCCGTCCGCCGCGGACGTGCCGGCGCGCGCCCCGTACCGGACGCCGTCGTAGCGGGCGAGGTTGGAGCTGGCCTCGGCGGGGGCCACCAGGTAGTACGCCGGGACGGAGTACGCGGCGTGCGGCAGGTGCGCGTCGACAATCTGGGCCCCGGCCTCGCCAATCGCCGCGAGCGCCGCCTCGAACGCGGAACGCACCTCCGGGTCCAGCCCCGCCTCGCCCGCCTCGAGCAGCCGGCGCGGGACTCCGATGCGCAACCCCCGAGCGTGACCGCACGGAGCCTCCGCCGGGGAGGCCGGAGGGGCGTCGCCCGATGTCGCGTCGAAGGGATCCGACCCCGCGATGACGCCCAGCACGGCGGCCGCGTCGGCGACGGTGAGCGTGAGGGGGCCGATCTGATCGAGCGACGACCCGAAGGCGAGCAGGCCGTAGCGGGAGACGCGTCCGTAGGTCGGCTTGAGGCCGACGACGCCGCAGAACGCGGCCGGCTGGCGCACCGATCCCCCGGTGTCCGAGGCGATCGAGACTGGGGCGAAGCGTGCCGCGACTGCCGCTGCCGCCCCCCCGCTCGACCCGCCGGATGTTCGGTCCGGCGCCCACGGGTTGCGGGTCGGTCCGTAGGCCGAGTGCTCCGTGGACGAGCCCATTGCGAACTCGTCGCAGTTCGTCTTCCCGACGATCACGGCCCCCGCTGCCCGCAGGCGCGTGACCACGGTGGCGTCGTACGCCGGGCGGAACCCCCGCAGGATGCGGGAGGCGGCGGTGGTCGGCTGACCGCGCGTGCAGATGACGTCCTTGACGGTGATGGGGACGCCGAGCAACGGGAGGTCGCTCCACTCCTGCCGGCGGGCATCGATCTCGGCCGCGCGCGCGAGCGCCTCCTCCCGAAGCACCACGGTCATCGCGTTCAGGCGTGGGTCCTCGGCGGCGATGCGGTCCAGGCTCTCCCGGCAGACTTCGACCGCCGAACGATCCCCGCCGGCAATCGCCGCACGGATGCCGGTTGCGGTCCGGTCGTCGGGCGGGGCCGTCATCAGCCGATTACGCGGGGCACGCGGAAGAAGCGGGCACCGGCGGGGCCGGCGGCGGGGTCGGGCGCGTTGGCGACCGCGTCGTCCGGGGGCAGCGACGGGCGGCCCTCGTCCACCCGCAGCGGGGAGGCCGCGGCTCCCGGACGCCACCCGGCCGCCGCCGCGGAGGTGTCGACCGCTTGCAGGCGCTCCGCGTAGTCGAGGACCTCGCCGAGCTGCCGGGTGAAGAGCTCGGCCTCGTCCGGCGTGAGCTCGAGGCGGGCCAGCGCCGCGATCCGCTCGACCTCCGCGCGGGTGAGGCGCCTGGACATCGCCGGATGTTAGCACCGCGGCGGAACGTGCGATCATGGCCGCGTGGGCGAGTCGCTCTTCGGCAAGCCCCGTGCCGCCGTGGAGGCCGCGCTCGAAGGGCGCGAGCCCGTGGCCTGCCCGCTGTGCCGCCGCCCGCCGCGGCCCTTCGCGGTCGACTTCCAGGGCTTCCGCCTCGCGCGGTGCGCAGGGTGCGGCCTCGAGTTCCAGAGCCCGCGCCCCGTGTTCGACGATCTCGCCGCGGCGGTCTACGGGGACGCGTATCATCCTCCGGCGCACGGAACGGTCGACCCTTCCCGCCGGCGGCACTACGTGCGCCAGCTCGCCGGCCTGCGGCGGCACCTCCCCGCCGGCCGCCGCGCGCTGCTCGACGTGGGCTGCGGCGCCGGGGCCTTCCTGCGCGTGGCGGGGGGCTGCGGGTGGCGGGTGGAGGGCACCGACATCCGCCTCACGGACGCGGCCCGGCGCACGGGCGCCCGCCTCTGGGAGGGGCAGCTTCCCGAGATCCCGTTCGGTGGCGCGCGCTTCGACGGCGTGCGGTTCAACCACGTGCTCGAGCACACCCAGGACCCCCTGGAGGAGCTGCGGCGGGCCCGGGACCTGGTCGGCGCCGACGGCGCGCTGCTGGTCGGCGTGCCCAACCTGGCCGGCCTGAGCCTGCGCCTCAAGAGCTGGCAGAGCCGCTGGCGCCTCAAGCGCCAGCGGTGGAAGCACTACGGCGCGCTGCACCACCTCTGGTTCTTCACTCCGGCTACGCTCGCCCGCGTCGTCGAAGCGGCCGGCTTCGAGGTGCTGCAACTGGAGACCCCCGTCCTCGAGCGCCCGGGGCGCCGGGGATGGGTCGGCGCACTGATCCGCCTGCCCCTCGAGGCTGCCCGGGCCGGCGGCATCGTGGACCTGTACGCTCGCGCGCGCTGACGGCGGCGACCGCAGACCGGCCGGCCGGTTTGTCGTCAGGCGCCCCGCGCCACCGCGCGAGGCGACGACGAGCCTCCCTCGCTACCGCACGCCGTCGGGCGAGCCGGCGACGTCGCTCACTCGCCGGTGGCGTGGTAGTCCATCTCCCCGGCCTCGATGCGGACCGGAAGCCGGTTCTCGAGCGGCGGCAGCGGGCAGGTCGTGTAGGGGTTGAACGCGCACGGCGGGTTGTAGGCGCGGTTGAAGTCCACGGTCGTCCAGCCGTCCTCGGGTGCGTCCGCGTACAGGAAGCGCGCCGCGGGGTAGGTCTCGCTCCCGCTCGTCAGGTCGCGGAAGATGAACCACAGGCGGCCGCCCGCATCGAAGGCGGTCATCCGGTGCTCGGCGCCTCCTGCCGTGAAGGCCACCGATCCGCTGGTGCGGAATGCCTCGACGTCGCCGAGGATGTTGGGCAACTCGACCGTCCGCGGCTCGGGATGCGGGATGAACCGGCCCCGCACGCGGAACGCCTCGGCGACGGGGAACCAGCGGAGGCCCGTGAAGTCGCGACGTATCGCGCTGTCGCGGTCCCGCATCCGGATCGCCAGCCGGTCGCCGCTGTAGTGGGCGAAGAGCGACAGCGGCCCGAGGGCTATCGTGGGGCGCGACCCACCCTCGTACGGCCAGAGCCGCGCGCCCTCGGTTTCGCGACCGTCGATCGTCAGCGTTTCGCCGGCCGGCGCCCGCACCGTGATCTCGCCCCGGCGCAGCGTGAAGACGCCGGCACTCTGCGGCCCGGCCCGCAGAACGATGTCGTTGAGCGGGGAGGAGCCGAAGGTGTTGTCGCCCTCGGTGAGGAAGAACAGGCCCGCCACGGTCAGCCAGCCGTCGTCCGCGGTGAGGCGTGCTTCGCGATCGGCGCGCCAGGCCTCCGTCTCCGTCATGTGGTCCTGAGCCTGCGGCGCCGCGGCGGCCACGACCGCCAGCAGGGCGCCGAGCGAGAGCCGCCGCCACGTCGTCATCGGTTGCACGGTGAACTCCTTGAATCTCCCGCCGGCAGGGGAGGCGCTCCTCGCCGCGGGTACCTCGCGCTGCCGTCGTCCGCGGTCGCGGTCCGCGAACGGCAAACGCGTCGAGTCTACCAGTCGCACGCCCGGCGAGGCGGTCCGCCGGCAGCGCCAGCCCGGGTCAGGTGCGATTCGCACGCCGAGCGGCGCCGAACCGCTCGGCGCTCGGGTGCTGCGCAGCCGGCGATCGCCGGCGCCGCCCGGCGGGATGCCCTACGATTCCGGCGATGGCGGGCCTCGTCCCGGTCGCGGAGCGGCTTCGGCGCCGGACGCGCGCGCTGCGCTTCGGCACCCCCGTGACCTGCGTCTATGCCCCGCTCGACTACGCCTGGAACCCGCATCGGCAGTACCTCGAGCGCTACGGGCGGGAGCCGCGCGAGGTGCTCTTCGTCGGCATGAACCCCGGCCCGTTCGGGATGGCCCAGACCGGGGTGCCGTTCGGCGACGTGGAGCTGGTCCGGGACTGGATCGGCATCGACGGGCCGGTGGGGCGGCCGGCGCAGGAGCATCCGCGGCGGCCCGTTCTCGGCTTCCGCATCGGTCGGCGCGAGGTGAGCGGTTCCCGCTTCTGGGGGTGGGCGCGGGCACGCTGCGGCACCCCGGCCATGTTCTTCCGGCAGGCGTTCGTCTGGAACTACTGCCCCCTGGTCTTCATGGACGAGGGCGGCCGCAACCTCACCCCGGACCGGCTCCGCCCGCGCGAGGCCCGCGAGCGGCTGTTCGGGATCTGCGACGAGGCGCTGGCCGCGGTCGCGGCGCACCTGCGCCCGACCGTCATCGTGGGCATCGGCCGGTTCGCGGCCGCCCGGGTGCGGCCGGTGGCGGAGCGGTGCGGGGCGCGCTCGGGGAGCGCTCCCCATCCGAGCCCCGCCAGCCCCCGTGCGAACCGGGGCTGGAGCGCGATCTTCGAGGCCGCGTTGCGGGAGCTCGGCATCGTGTGGACCGGCGCCGCGCCGGGAACGAGCGCGTAGGCAGGCTCCACCGCGACGGGTCGGGCCCGCGGCGGCCGGCTTGCGCGGCGGGCGCGTGGTGAGGGATCATCCGGGGTTGCGCCCCGCCGCGCGGCATCCGCCGGGCGGGGAGGGGCGGCGAACCACGAGTCGCGCGCGCCGACAGCGCAGCCCCACCGCGAGCCCTTCGACATGAGCACGAACACCTTCGGTACCCGCCAGTCGCTGCCGGACGGACACGGCGGCCACGTGGACCTCTACAGCCTGCGGGCGCTCGAGGCGTCCGGCTACCCGGGCGTCGGCCGCCTGCCCTACTCCCTCAAGGTCCTCCTCGAGAACCTGTTGCGGCGGGAGGACGGACGCTCCGTGACCGCCGCCGACGTCGAGGCGCTCGCCCGCTGGACGCCCGGAGTCCGGAAGGAGATCGCCTTCATGCCGGCGCGCGTGCTGCTCCAGGACTTCACGGGCGTGCCCGCGGTAGTCGATCTGGCCGCGATGCGCGACGGGGTGGCGCGCCTCGGCGGCGATCCCGCGCGAGTCAACCCGCTCCAGCCGGCCGAGCTCGTCATCGATCATTCCGTGCAGGTCGACCACTTCGGGGTCGCGAACGCGCTGGAGCTGAACGCCCGGCTCGAGTTCGCGCGGAACCGCGAGCGCTACGCGTTCCTCAAGTGGGGGCAGGACGCCTTCCGCAACTTCAAGGTCGTGCCGCCGGACACCGGCATCGTGCACCAGGTCAACATCGAGCATCTCGCGCGCGTCGTCTGCCGTGAGGAGACCGACGGGAACCCGCTCGCGTATCCCGACACGCTGGTCGGCACCGACTCGCACACGACGATGGTCAACGGCCTCGGCGTCGTCGGCTGGGGCGTCGGCGGCATCGAGGCCGAGGCGGCGATGCTGGGGCAGCCGATCTCGATGCTCATTCCCGACGTCGTCGGCTTCCGTCTGGTGGGTTCCCTGCCCGAGGGCACGACGGCGACCGACCTCGTCCTGACGATCACGGAGCGGCTTCGCCGGCACGGCGTGGTCGGCAAGTTCGTCGAGTTCTTCGGGCCGGGGCTGGCCTCGCTCACCCTGGCGGACCGGGCCACGCTCGGCAACATGTCGCCCGAGTACGGATCGACGGTCGCCATCTGCCCGATCGACGGCATGACGCTCGACTATCTCGCCCTGACGGGGCGCGACGCCGCCCAGGTCGACCTGGTCGAGGCCTACGCGAAGGCGCAGGGCCTGTTCGCCTCCGAGGCGGACGATCCGGTCTACAGCGACGTGGTCGAGCTCGACCTCGCGACCGTCGAGCCGAGCATCGCCGGCCCCAGGCGCCCGCAGGATCGTGTCCCGCTGCGCGGGGCGGGCCAGGCGTTCGAGAAGGTGCTCGCGGAAATGACCGCGGGGCGAGCCGCCGCCGCGACCGGTGCGGCTGCTCCGGCTCCCGGCGCGGTCGTCGGCGGGCCCGCGCCGGACGCATCCGACGCGGCGTCCGGGGTGGTGGTGGAAGGGGCAGCGGGCCAGGCGGGGCTCCGTGACGGCGCCGTCGTCATCGCCGCCATCACGAGCTGCACCAACACCTCGAACCCGAGCGTCATGATCGCGGCCGGGCTCGTCGCCCGGAAGGCGGCGGCGCGCGGGCTGCGCCCGAAGCCCTGGGTGAAGACGAGCCTCGCTCCCGGCTCGATGGTCGTCACCGAGTACCTCGCGGCGGCCGGCCTCCTCGAGCCGCTCGCCGAGCTCGGCTTCGGCCTCGTCGGCTACGGCTGCACGACCTGCATCGGCAACAGCGGCCCGTTGCCGGAGGAGGTGGCCCGCGCGGTGCGGGAACGCGACCTGGTGGTGACCTCGGTGCTCAGCGGCAACCGGAACTTCGAGGGCCGCGTCCAGCCGCTGGTGCGCGCCAACTACCTCGCTTCGCCGCCGCTCGTCGTGGCCTACGCGCTGGCGGGGCGAATGACCATCGACCTGACGGCGGAGCCCCTCGGACGGGACGCGGACGGGAACGACGTGCACCTGGCCGACCTGTGGCCGTCGGCGGACGAGGTGCAGCAGGCGATGGCGTCGGCGGTCCGCACGGAGCACTTCACCTCCCGGTACGCGCAGGTCTTCCACGGCGACGAGCGCTGGCGGAGCCTGCCCGCCCCGGCCGGAGCGCGCTTCGGCTGGACGGACGAGTCGACGTACGTGCGGCACCCGCCGTTCTTCGAGACCCTCACGCCGGCCCCGGCGCCGCCCGCGGACGTGGTGGGCGCGCGGGTGCTCGCCCTGCTCGGCGACAGCGTGACGACCGACCACATCTCGCCGGCGGGCGCCATCCCGCCCGACGGGCCGGCGGGCCGCTACCTGATCGAGAACGGGGTCGCTCCGGGCGACTTCAACTCGTTCGGCAGCCGCCGCGGCAACCACGAGGTCATGATGCGCGGCACGTTCGCCAACATCCGGCTGCGGAACCGGCTGGCGCCGGGGACCGAAGGCGGCTGGACGCGGCACCTGCCGGACGGCGAGCAGATGGCGATCTACGACGCGGCGATGCGCTACAAGGCCGAGGGGACGCCGCTCGTCGTCCTGGCCGGGGCGGAGTACGGGTCCGGCTCGTCGCGCGACTGGGCGGCCAAGGGGACGATGCTGCTCGGCGTCCGCGCCGTCATCGCCACCAGCTTCGAGCGCATTCACCGCAGCAACCTGGTCTTCATGGGCGTGCTGCCCCTCGTGTTCCAGGATGGCGCCGACGTCGAGCGGCTCGGGTTGACGGGCGAGGAGTCGTTCGACCTGAGCGGCATCGCCGAAGGCCTCGCCCCGCGGAGCGCCGTCCGGGTCCGCGCAAAGCGGCCCGACGGAGCGGCCGTGGAGTTCGACGTGACCGCCCGCATCGACACGCCGGAGGAGCTCCGCTACTACCACCACGGCGGCATCCTGCCCTACGTCCTGCGCCAGCTCGCCGCGGCGTAGCGGAGGACCGCCGATGCGCCTGCCGACGACGACACCGGCTGCCGCGAACGATGATCGTGCGGCCGCAGCCCGGGTAGAGGCTGCCGGCGCTGCCGCCGACCCCTACCCCGCCCGCCCCGCCGCCGCGCCAGCCCCGATCGAGTGGGACCTGGCCGAGATCTACCCGGACCTCGATGCCTGGCGCGCCGACAAGGCGCGGCTCGAGGGCGAGGTGGACGGGGTGGCCCTGTTCGCCGGCCGCCTGGGCGAAAGCGCCGCGGTGCTGGCCGACGCGCTCGACGCCATCAGCGCGACCGAGAAAGACCTCGTCCGACTGCACGTCCACGCGTTCCTCCGGGCCGACGAGGACCGCCGGGTGGCCGCCGCGCAGGAGCGGCGCGGCGAGACCACCCTGCTCCTGGCGCGGTTCGAGGAGGCCGCGAGCTTCGTCGCCCCGGAGCTCCTGCGGGTCGGCTCGGAGACCGTCGGGCGCTACCTCGAGGCCGAGCCGCGCCTGGCCCGCCACGCCTTCAACGTCCGCAACATCCTGCGCCGGGAGCCGCACACGATGTCGGCCGAGGCGGAGGCGGTGATGGCGGGCACGAGCGCCATGCGGCAGGGTCCGGAACGGGTGTTCGCGATGCTGTCGACCTCGGACATGCCGTTCCCGACCGTCACGCTCTCCAGCGGCGAGGAGGTGCGGCTCGACCAGTCGGCGTACGGCAAGCACCGCGCATCGCGGAACCGCGCCGACCGGAAGCTCGTCTTCGACGCCTTCTGGACGACGTGGCAGGGGTATGCCGCGACGCTGGCGCAGACGCTCGACACGCACGTGAAGGCGCACGCCTTCGAGGCCCGCGCACGCCGCTACGGGAGCGCCCTGGAAGCCGCGCTCGCGGGACCGAACATCCCGACCTCGGTGTACCGCACGCTGCTCGCCGCGGCGGACCGGCACCTCCCGTCGCTGCACCGCTACTTCCGGCTCCGGCGGCGCATGCTCGGCGTCGACGAGCTGCGCTACTACGACATCTACCCGACGCTCGTCGCGTCGGACCTTTCGTTCGGGCTCGACGAGGCGAAGTCGATGGCCCTCGCCTCGGCCGCGCCGCTCGGCGACGACTACGTCGCCACCCTCCGGGAGAGCTTCGCGGGCGACTGGATGCACGTCTACCCGCGCGAGGGGAAGGCGCCCGGCGCCTACATGTACGGGGCCGTCTACGACGTCCACCCCTACCTGCTCCTGAACTACAACGGCGCCTACGACGACGTCTCCACGTTCGTGCACGAGTGGGGCCACGCGATGCACACGGTGCTGGCCAAGCGCCGCAACCCCTACGAGACGGCGAGCTACGCGACGTTCACGGCCGAGATCGCCTCGATTACCAACGAGGTCCTGCTGCAGGAACACCTGCTCGCGCAGGACCTCGCGGACCGCGAGCGTCTCTTCTACCTCGGCACCGCGCTCGAGGCGATTCGCGGCACGTTCTTCCGGCAGGTGATGTTCGCGGAGTTCGAGCTGGCCATGCACGAGCGGGTCGAGCGCGGCGAGGCGCTGTCGGGCGAAAAGCTGAACGCGATGTACGAGAAGCTCGTGCGCCGCTACCACGGCTCGGACGCCGGCGTGCTCGCCTTCGACCCGACGTACGCCGTGGAGTGGGCGTTCGTGCCCCACTTCTACACGAACTTCTACGTGTTCCAGTACGCCACGTCGATTGCCGGCGGGACGATGTTCGCGGCGCGCTTCCTCGACGGGGACGAAGGGGCTCGCCGCGACTACCTGGCCGTGCTCGAGGCGGGCGGGTCGCGCTACGCCTACGAGTTGCTGCGCGAGCACGGCATCGACCTCGCGAGCGATGCGCCGTACGACGCCCTCATCGCCCGCATGGACCGCGTGATGGACGAGATCGAGGCAATCCTCGACCGCCAGCCGCCTCATTCGAAGCCGAACAACGGCGGGAATCCCACTACGACCAGCCCCGCCCAGACGGCGTAGACGGGGAGATACGCGGTCTGCCAGCGCTCGAGGGCCGCGTAGGGGCCGCGTCCCGCGAGGAAGCGGGCGTACAGCCACGCCGACCACGCCAGGTTCACGAGCAGGATGAGGTTCTCGCCCAGCGCCGCCGTGCGGTTCGGGCTGAACCCGAACTCCGAGATGCGGGCCGCGATCGCGGCCAGCGCCACGCCGTCGGCGACGAGCGCGCTCGCCACCAGCACGAACAGCACGCGGTCGAACAGCTCGGGCGGCGTGCGCGGATCGCGCGCCGAGATGGCGTAGAGGAGCAGGCCGAGGACGACGGCCAGCAGCAGGTCGAAGCCGATCAGCACCTCGCGCTCCAGGTCGATCCCGTTCCGCGTCCACGCCATCGAGGCCAGCAGCGCCAGCAGCACCGCGGCGAAGAGCGGCGTGAACAGGCGCGTCAGCACCGGCGCCATGTTCTCGATGACGCTCTGCTTCGCCTCGACGAGCCACGCTCCC
>JAPOYG010000040.1 GCA_026706755.1 Acidobacteriota bacterium | reverse complement strand
GCGAACTGCCGGAAGTGGTACTCGTTGATCTTGTGCAGCCGCTCCAGCTTGGCCGGCTCGTCCTGGTGGTGCGACAGCGGGTGGTGCGAGTCGGGGACGCCGATCTCGGGGTAGGCGCGCCCGCTCACCTCGCGCGCCAGCATGAAGGTGCTGATGCGCGTCAGGTCGGTCTGGTACGCCAGCGCCAGCAGGTCCATCATTATCGTGGCGTGCTCGGCGTAGTCGTTCGGCATGCCCACCGGCTGATCGACGACCGGCAGCTCGCGCGCGCTCTGCTCCTCGGCCATCGTGATCCGGCGCTCGATGTCGCGCAGCGAATCGAGATACTCGTCCAGCTTCACCTTGTCGCCCGGTCCGATCAGGCTGACCAGACCCTTCAGCTCGTCGCCGACCGCATCGAGGATGCTCCGGTCGCGCTGCATCCGGGCGCGGCGCGCCTCGGGATCCGTGCTGCCGGTGGTACCGAAGAGCTGCTCGAAGACGGCGCGCGGGTCGTTCTCGATCGGGAGCGGCGTGGTCGGCGTGCGCCAGGCAATCGTGTTCGTGTAGGCGCAGCTCGCGCCGCCGTCGCAGTTGCCCACCATCGCGTTCGACTCGATGCCGAGCTCGAGAGAGGCGATCTGCGTCTCCTTCGACAGCTCCCGCGCCGCCACCTGGTCCACCGAGACCGCGTTGTACACGTCGGCGCCGTTGGTGATCTTGAACGGCACGCCGGTGAGGAACGTCCCCGCGGAGCGGGCGTGGTCCCCGCCGCCCTTGACGAGGTTCGCCGGCTCGTCGTCGAGGCCGCCGATCAGCAGCACCTTCTCCCGGTGCTTGTCGAGCGACTGCAGGGTGGGCGGAAGCTCTCCGGCCTTGAGCTTCTGCTCCTGCTTGGGGAACCAGTACGGCATCGACATGCCGTTCGGGACGTAGAACACCCCGAAGCGGCGGATGGGCGCCGCGGCGGTGCGGCTGATGGCGGTCAGCGCCGGCACCATGCCGTCCAGCAGGGGCAGCGCGATCGTGGCGCCGAGTCCGCGCAGCACGGTCCGGCGCGGCAGAGACATCTTGGTGATGAACATCCCTGAACTCCTCTTCAGCATGCGTTCCGCGTGAGGTGACATCCGTCTACTGTTGGTTCGCGACCAGCTCGTCGGTCAGCGGCGCCCGCCGCATCCGGAACTGCTGGCTCTCCACCACCGCCTGCACGAGCGCCGACCACCGATAGTCGTCATCGGCGATGTCGTGCACGATCTGCCGAATCGTGGGTGCGTCGTAGTAGCTGACGCCCCTTCCGAGCGCGTAGGTCAGGAGCTTCTCGGTGACGGTCCGGATGAACTCGTTGTGGCCCTCGACCAGCAGCGCCTCGCGCAACGCCCGGGGGCTGTCGATGGTCTTCCCGGAGAGCGTGATGGTCGAGTTGATCTCGGCCCCCCCGTCGGTCTCGCGCCAGCGCCCGATGGCGTCGAAGTTCTCCATGGCGAAGCCGAGCGGGTCCATCCTGCGGTGGCAGCTTGCGCAGACCGGGCTGGCCCGGTGCTGCTCCATCCGCTCGCGCAGCGACGTCGGATTCGCCCGGTCGTTCTCCGCGAGCGGCGGAACGTTGGGCGGCGGCGGGGGCGGCGGCGCGCCCAACAGGTTCTCGAGCACCCACAGGCCCCGCAGGACCACGGACGTCCGGTTGGCGTACGAGGTCACGGTCAGGAGGCTCGCGTGCCCGAGCAGGCCGTGGCGCCGGTCGTCCTCCCAGGTCACGCGCCGGAATCGGCTGCCGTAGAGGTCGTCGATGCCGTAGTGCCGGGCCAGGTCCTCGTTGAGGAAGGTGTAGTCGGCCACGAGGAGCTCGGGGATCGGCTGGTCCGCCCGCACCTGACTCCGGAAGAACAGCTCCGTCTCCTGCACCATCGCGTTGCGGAGCGAGTCGTTGAACCCCGCGAAGAGCGCGCCGTCCGGATCCTGCGAGTGGATGTTGCGGACCTGGAGCCACTGCCCGACGAAGTCGTCCATGAAGCGGCTCGCGCGCGGATCCGCAAGCATGCGCCGCACCTGAGCCCGGAGCGTCTCCGGATCGGTCAGCTCGCCGGCCGCGGCGACGTCGATCAGCTCGTCGTCCGGAACGCTCTTCCACAGGAAGAACGACAGCCGCGAGGCGAGCTCGAGGTCGTTCAGCTCGTAGATGTCGCCGGGGCTCGTGTCGACCGGCTGCCGCTCGAGGCGGAACAGGAAGTTCGGCATGGCGAGCAGCGCCTCCAGTGCGCGCTCGACCCCCGACTCGAAGTCGCGGTCCGCCCGGCCCTCGCGGTAGACGACCATCAGCGGATCGACGTCGGTCGCGGCAACCGGGCGGCGGTACGCGCGCCGGGCCAGCGTGCCGATGATCTCGCGCGCGCAGGCTTCCTCGGCGGCGGTGGTCGCAGCGTCCGGCCGGCAGACGAAGATCCGGTCGCGCATCGGAGTCGACTCGGGCACCCGGCCGTTGAACGGCCCCGAGATGAACACCGTGTCGATCCCCGGCATGTCGGTCGACACGCTCGGGGACGGAGCCGAGTCCGTGAACGCAACCGACACGAGGCGCGTACCGGCGTCGAGCGGGACCGTGATCTCCAGCGCATGGTCGGCGGTCATGCGGTACTCGTGGAGCCGCTGGCCCTCGACGTCGTCCTCCGGCACGGCGATCAGCTGGCCGGGATCGGGGCCGGGGTACTCGCCGCCGATGTCGAAACGCTTGATCAGCGCGTGATCCACGCGCACCTCGATCTGGTGCGCATCCTCGCCGATCCCGTCGATGGTCTCGATCGTCTCGTTGCGCTTCAGGCGGATGGCGAAGGTGTAGTCGCCGTCGAGAGGGAAGGTGTGCCGGACGGCCAGTCCGCCGTGGGTGGCGAACGGCACGTCCTCGCCGGCCCGGGCGTCCCGGCGGTCGTAGCCGACCTTGTACACCTGCATGACCGGCCGGTTGTCGGGGCTGCCGATCGCGGCGCGGCTGATCTTGGTCGCGGCCGCGATGTAGCGGGACATCAGGGCGGGCGTGATCGACAGCACGTCGGCGTTGTTGTCGAAGCCGAAGCCGGCCATGTCGCTCGGCAGCAGCGCCGCGCCGTCGACCTCGAGGGCCAGCAGATCGTAGATGGCGTTGACATACTCGACGCGGTTCAGCCTCCGCGACGCCACCCGGCCGGGGTTGGGGTCCTCGGCCGCCGCGCGGTCGAGCTCCGTCTCGAGGGCGCCGGCGAAGGCGTCGATGGTCTCCGCGTCCGGCCGCGGCCGCCCCTCGGGCGGCATCTGGCCGCTGCGCAGCTTGTGGACGACCTTCTCGAGGACCTCCGCGTTGCCGTGGATGTCGCCGAGGTCGACGTCGACGAGGGAGAGGCCGCCGGTCAGCAACCGCTCGTTGTGGCAGGTGACGCAGTAGCGATTGAAGAGCGCCCGCGACGGCGCCTCCGCCTGCTGTGCCTCCGCGGCTTGCGCCGCCTGCGCCGCTTCCGCAGAGGCGGTTCCGGCCCCGATCGACGGCAGGGCGAGGCCCACCGCGGCAATCGCGACCGGCGCGACGAGATGCGCGATCAGCTTTCTCGACATGGTCCCAGCTCCTGGAGCACGCGGCGGCCGGAACG